>USMU01000008.1 GCA_900555925.1 uncultured Clostridium sp.
GTTATAATAGAAAGCGAAAACGTGAAAGTATAAAGTCATCCTATTTATATTTTCCTCTATCCAAAAACCACTCTGCAGTTTTATAACAGGCAGAATGAATAGATCTAATTTAGCGTTCGGAGGTTTTTATGTTACTTAGCGAAATCGTAGGCAAAAACGTCTATTCGGGAAAAGCTCTTCGGGGGATATGCCGCGGAGTCTGTCTTTCCTTAAAATCCCGCGCGGTCAAATATCTTCTTTGCAGCCGCGAACCCGCACAAAACGATTATACGGAATTTTCCGTAGGAGTTAGCTGTATCGGCGATGTCGACGACTGTGTACGATTAAAAAGGTTACGTACAGCAATTCCGAAAAATTGCGTTCGCTTCTTTACCGGACGTCCCGTCTATTCCGAAGAAGGCATGTATCTCGGCGTTACGGCCGATCTCGTCATGGAGAATTTCACAGCCATGAAATTAATCACCGATACGGGAAAAACTTATTCCGCCGCCTCCATTGCAGCTTTGGGCGATGCGGTGATTCTCAAAAAAGGTCCCGTATTTCCGCTCGGAGCAAAAGTAAATTCCGATATTCCCGCAAAGCCCGACAAGATTCCCGCCGGCGCCTTAATTACGAGAGGCACTTTAAGGGCCGCAATCGCGTCAGGACAGCTGATTCGTCTCACCCTCGACGTCCTGCCCGCCCCCGAAGAAAAATGCTTTATACAGTCCTTATAACGAATATTTTGCAGTCATCTTCAAAATGGCGGAAAGGCAATCGTTCAGATCCCTTATTTCTTTTGCCGTAAGCCGTTCTTTCGTAGCATAAAGCGTAATCAAACGGGAAATTTCTTCCGTTTCCAAACGGTCTCCGGCCGAAAGAGGCGCCGCTTTGAGTTTTGTCAGCATGTCCCGAACATGATTGAGGCGTAGTTTGCCGTCCTCCAAATTATATTCCCGTTCGTTTACGGCTTCCTCCTCGACGCGCAGAGAACCATTCAGACGGTCGCGGACGAAAGAATTTTCCCTATCCGGCAAAGTAAAGACGGCTTTTCGGCGCTCTTGAACCAATTTTTCTTTTTTTGCGCGTTTTTCGGTTTTCCATTTTAACGAAACAGACAATAACAGATAAACAAAGGAACCGAGCGTCACCAAAATCAATCCGTATATCGCCGTATCCATATCGGAAAAATTCGGAGATACCAAAGCGGGAAGAAAAGTACATCCGCTCGTAAAGAGCGCAAGCGCTGTGAAAGTTTTCCCCTTCCCGCAGAAAAAAGCGATAATTCCGTCCAAAACCAACAAGGAAATGCCTGCAATCATGAAAATTTCCGGGCGAACCCCGTCGAATGTTCCCTCCAAAAAGGCAAATACGCGCATCAAAGAGCACCTCTCAATCGTTTTTTGAAATTATAGTCCGATCGGGAGTGCTCTTTTTTTATATTTTTGCCGAAAGATTTCTTTTTTTGTCGAAACGAGGCGCAAGATATACGAAAGGAAAGAGAAATTGTCCCAAATGCCTCGTTTAATCCGCCTCCGTTTCAAAACCCCGATAAATGTTCACAAACGAGCAACGGATCTTTTCAGGCGCAATCCGTAAAATTTTAGAAACCGCCTTTTTATACAATTTCAACTGCGGGGCGTAATGCGTCCGAAGCGTCTCGGCATCCTTAGTCGAATACTTATAATCGACGATACGCGCTTCCCCCGAAGTAGAAACCGCCAAAAGGTCGATAGCGCCCTGAAAAAGAATTTCTTCCCCGCAGTCGTCGGAAATTTTCTCTTTCAGAACTTCCCGCGCGGGCATAGAGACCAAAAATTTCTGTTCCCGATAAAGTTTCATATCGGACAGGGAAGAAAATACGGGATTGGAAAGAATTTCCGAAATCTTTTCTTTTCTCAGCAAAGCGATTTGCTCCACGGCGAGCAATTTTTTCTCTTTCATGCGCGCAAGTTCCCTTTCCGCTATTTCCGACGTCGTCGCGGACGTCCCGTATAAAAGGGAAAAGTCGAAATGTTCCAAAAACGCGTGATAAGCTATTCCCGACAATCTCCACGAATCCCCTTTTCCGCCTTCGTCCTCCTCGAACAAAACAGGCACGGAAAAATATTCCCGGGCATATTCCCTCGGCTTCTCCGTATCCGAGCTTTCCAGCAATGCCGTCGCGGAACTTTTTACGGGGATGTCTGTTTCGTCGGAAAAGGGATACTTCCAGGAAAACGCGCGCACGATTTCTTCCGAAAGTTCCTCGTCGGGACGGCTCACGAGTGCAGTTCTTTCCTGATAGGGAAGCTCGAACGGCTTTTCGTCCGAGATATATTTCTCCCAAACGGAAAAATCCACAAAATCGGCAAACGACTTTGCATAGCGGACGTCGGGTGTCGGAGAACGCCCCGTAAAAAGCATATGAAGACTGTATTTTGCCCGCGTCATGGCGACGTAAAAGAGGTTGAGCTCGTCCTTGATGCTGTCCTCCTGTCCCCTTTTTTCGGCAAGTTTCCTTAAAAGCGTCCCCGACACCGTCATATTTTCCTTTCGGTAGCATTTGGGCGCAAGGGCAAACTCCTCGTCGAGAAGCACCTCGTCCCTGTCCGCTCCGTGAAAGGATGCGCTCAGATCGTCGAGAATGACGACGGGATATTCCAAGCCTTTGGAGGCGTGCATCGTCAATACGCGGACCGCGTTTTCCCCGCCGTTTTCGCTGTATTCGATACAATTTCCGAGCGCGCGAAGCCTGTCGAGAAATTCATGTACGGAAAGCGGCTCGGGATTGAGCGTCTCTTCGATAAATCGATGGATTCTTTTCAGGCAGCCCACGCCGTTGTCCCGAGACAAAAGCCGTGCCTCCATGTGCGTATCGGAAAGAATTTTTGACAGGATCTCCCCCGCGTCCGCCACGGCGGCCAAACGGCGAAGCGCTGCCAGATAAGCGTAAAACTTATTCAGTTTATGCGCGACGATATCCCCCTTTTCCGCCGAATACTTCTTGCAGCAATTTCGGAAAAATCTTTCCTCGGGATAGGCGAGGCGAATTTTTGAAAGGTCTTCCGCGATGAGGTCGCCCATGGAAGAAAGCAGCGCCGAACAGAGCGGAATATCCTGTTCCGCGTTATCAATGAGGCTTAAAATATCATAAAGGGCCTTAACTTCGGGATAATCGCAGATATTGACGGCAGCCGAGGCCGTAACGGGAATTCCCTCCTCGGAAAGCGCGGAGATCACTTCGGTAATCCTTCCGTTTTTCTTTCTCGAAAGAACGGCGATATCCGAATATTCCACCCGCTTGAACACGCCCTCGTCCGCGTCGAACCAACGCGCGTTCCGTTCGCTTTCGATGATGTGGCGAATTTGTTTCGCATAGGCGGAGGCCTTGGCTCTCTCCTTCAAATATCCCGCCTCCACGGAATAAATTCCCCGCTTCTCCTGTTCTTTTTTCTCCTTCTCCTTGGATAATATATGAATCTGTACCCTACCGCTGCCCGACGCATACCTGCCCCCGCGCTCCATGAACGAACCGCCGGCGTAATCGACGTCGGAATTCTCTTTCGTCATGGCGAGAAGAAACTGAGCGTTCACGGCTTCGAGGACGGCGTCCGCACTTCGGAAGTTTCGGGTAAGATAGAGCGAAGAAGCTCCCTCTTCCGCTTCAAAGCGGCTTTGTTTTTCGGCAAAAAAGACCGATTTGCTGCCCCGAAAGCCATAAATCGACTGTTTGATATCCCCGACGAGAAAAACATTCTCTCCGCCCACGGCGGAAAGGATTCTCTCCTGTACGGGATTGACGTCCTGATATTCGTCCACGAATACATGGCGGTATTTCTGTTTGATCTCTTCCGCCACCGCGGGCACGGACAAGAGTTCCAAGGCGATATGTTCGAGGTCGTTATAATCGAGCAGTCCTCTCTCCCTTTTCAGTTCTCCGTATTTTTCGTCGAAGCGCAAGAGATATTCCGTCAGGCTCTCCGCGATTTTTCCCGACGAGAGATATGCAGCGAGCTCTTCCTCCCGAGACAGCACTTCCGCGTTTTCGGAAAAGATTCCCTTCACCTTGTCTCTGATTTCCGCCAGAGCGGCGATATGGGAGGAAATCTCCTCCGTATCGTCCTTCTTGGCCCGTTCCTTCGCGGAAAATCCAGGGCAGGGAAGCGCGCAGGCCAAAAAATAATCGGACGCGGATAAAAGCGCCGAAAGCGCCGACAAGACCTCCTCCGCATTGTTTTTTGATTTTTCACGGCCGATATCTTCGAAATAAGTTTTTTCCCGCTCCGCGCGCGAGGCGTAATACATGCACTTTTCCTTTAATTTTGAAAACAGCCTTTCGACGATGAGGTTAAATTTTTCCTCGGTAAAGGCCGCATTTTCCGTCAGAAAAGTCCTATAATCCGCGCGCATGCGCAGCGCGGAATAGGTGTCGAACAAAATCCCGCGCAGACGGTTGTCGCTCTTTTTGCGCCAATATACGGACAAAAGGCGCAAAAAATTCTCTTCTCCCTTTTCGTACGCCTCCTCGAACACCTCGTCGAGTGCGTCGTTTTTCAGCTTTGTTCCGTCCGCGTCGTCCTCGGCGATCACGGAAAAGTCGCTGTCCACGCCCGCGGCAAAAAAGTGGGAACGAATGAGCTTGGAACAAAAGGAATGAATGGTGGAAATATCCGCCGACGGGACCTCCGCGAGCTGTTTTTTCAACGCCGCACGGACGGCGGGGGAGGTTTCGGGAGAATTGATCGCCTTGATGAGCTCCTTTCTGAGTTTTTCCTTCATCTGTGCAGCCGCTTTCTTCGTGAACGTGACGGCAAGGATTTCTTTTACGTCCGTTCCCGAGATGATCAGCCGAACGATTTTTTCAATCATGACGGTCGTCTTTCCGCTGCCCGCGGAAGCGGAAACAATCGTCTTTCCGCGCGCGTCTATCGCCGCGCGTTGTTCTTCCGTAAAATTATTCATTGTCTTTCTCCTCGTCCGCGGCCGTCTCTCCGTCCGTATCCTTTCCTTCGCGATGTCGGCGCGCGATCTCCGCAATCGCCTTGGGCTTTATGCTCTCCTCGACCCGTTCGGGCGTCAAATCGTAGTTGAAGCCGCACATTCCTCCGTATCTGCAATAGGTGCACTCCCCTTTATACGGAGTCGGCGCAATAAAACCGTCCGCGAGCTCCTTCGCGCCCTGATTCGCCTCGTATACCGCATAGTCCAAAAAGTCCCTGAAAGTCTCCTCGTCCATGACTTTTTCCAGTCTCGAATTATCTTTGAGCTGCGCGTCGAAAAATTCGCTCTTTCCGCCCTCGGAGAGCGTTTCGTCGCCGCTCAAAAGCGCTTCCTCGTCCCCGTTCAAAAATCCCTTCATCCGAAATCTTCCCTCGGCATTTTTCGCATAGGACACGGACGCGGGGAAATAAAATACTCCCGCGGGAATCCGGTTGCCCTTTACCGCGGACATATACAGTTCCAACTGCAATTTTCGGCCCGTATAATAGGAAGTGGGCGAATCGTCGATGTTCCCCGTCTTATAGTCGATGACGCGCACATATTTATCCGTGCTGTCGATACGATCTATCTTTCCGCGGAAGGAATCCGTTTTCACCGCTTTTTCCGTCTCCTCGACGCGGTATTTCGACGCGCGTATCTGACGGAACACCGCCGCCGCGACTTCCACGCCCTCAAAGAGCAGGCTTTCGGAAGAATAGCCGCCGGCCGCCGTATCCGACTGCGCGGCATACAGGGGCCGTTCGAGCAGTTTTCTCCCCGCCTCCTCCGCATAGGCGCGGGCGTCCTCCTCGCTCGTAAATTCACCCAGCTTCTTCGTCGTCTCTTCGAGAAGCGCATGGACGAAATTTCCCGAATCGGCCGCCATGACCGTCGTTTCCTCCCGCTCTTTCAGTTTGAGTCCCTGAGACGCAAAATTACAGAACGGACAGCAAAAATAACTTTCGAGCAGCGTCGGAGAAATCTTCCCTTCTCTGAAAAACAGCTCTTTTCCGCTTTCGATGCGTATCTGCCCGTTACATTCTTTCAGATAATCGTCACGTTCGGAAACGCTGAGCTTTTCCAGTGCCGCATACAGGGAGGAATACTCGCGGCGGGTATCCTCGCGGCAGCGCTCGAATTCGTTTTTCCGAATCAATAACTCCCGTATCGCGGGAGAGAGCGCAGAACATTTATATTTGAAATCCTCTTCGGGAAGTTTCTTTTCCGCTTGCAGGCGCGCTCCCTTTCCGTCTGAAAACAAGCCGTCCACATAGCGAAAAATTTCGCTGAGGGCGGGTTCCGAACCGTCGGCGCCCAAGGGGTACGACAGATACAGTCTATCGGTAAACGTACACAAATTGAGAGCGGCACTTTCTCTGCTCCGCAAATTCACCTCGGCCACGGTAGGTTCCAAAAGGGTCTTTACCTCCGCCAACCGTTCGATTTCCTTATCGGAGACGAGCGCGGTATCGTCGGCGGTTCTCGGCACGGCGTCCGTCATTCCCGCGGCGAACAGCACCCGCACCTTTTCGATGCGACTGTCCGTGATATCGCCTACGAATACGGCGTCCGACTTCAAAGGAATGAGGGAAATATCCGTAGCATCCAATCCGTCGGCCAAAACCGTTTCAAACTCCGAAGAGGTCATTTTTCTTTCGCCCGTCAGGAGCTCCGCTTCGGCAAGGACGCTTTCGAGCGCGCCCGCAATCTGCGAAAGGTAGCTCTTGAAGGACGCGTCCTCTACACTTTCCGTCAGTTCCTTCAATTTTTCCTCTGCGGAAAACTCCGAAAGGATACGCCGCACGGCACGGCAGTATTCCCGTCCCGTTCCCCTGCGCGCGATCCCCGCAGTCGCTTTCAGGAGCTTTTCCCGACAGAGGACGAGTTTTTCCCTGTCGTAATTTTCCACGAGTTCGCCCGATTTGATTTCCCTCTTGGCGCCGCCGCGGTAATTGGCGAATTTCAGAAGATAATTCCGGTATTCGTCGCTGTCTCCGAAAAAGACGTTCTGGGCGAGAGCCTGCACGGAAGCGGGAGAATATCCCTCGCGGACGACGGCGAAGCAGGACAGCAAAAAGCGGCTGAGAGGATGCCTTTTCAGAGATTTTTTTTCGTCGAAAAACCAAGGAATCCCGTATTCGTCGAAAGTCTTTTTGAAGGGAAGGGAATACGAAGCCGCGTCGGACACCAGCACCGCGATGTCGCGATAGCGAAGATTCGGCGTCTCCGCCATGAGTTTTTTGATATTCGCCGCGATATATTCCGCTTCGGCGCTCTTGTCCTCCGCCTCGAAAATACGGATTTTATCCGTCCGCATGCGTTCGCCCGATAATTTTTCGGGCTCGAATAATCCCGAACGGAGTACTTCCGCTTCTCCGTCGAGTTTTCTTCCGCGGAGGAGTTTCCGAACTTTTTTTCCCGATTCGTTACAGATTCTCGAAAAGACGGAGGAAGCGCGGTTGGTATAAATTTCCTCCTCCCCCGCGCAGAAAATTCCGATCGTATTCTCAGCCGTCTCTGCGGCGGCCCGTATCGTCTCCGCCGCCTGTGCCGTAAAGGAGGTGAAACAGAGGAAAAAAATATTTTTCCCTTTCAGACTCCCGTCGCGGCGGATACAGCCGGGAAGAAGGGAGAGATAACGGCTCTCGTCTACATACCCTTTTTCTCTCAAAAAACGAGTATATTCTTCATAGACGGCGGCGAGATCGGAAATCTTATCTTTCAGCATGTCCTGCGGCAAATCTTCGAGGCTCTCTTTCAATGTTTCGGGAGTCACCTCGGAAGCGGCGAGCTGCGCAACCGTTTCGTAAACGCACTTTGCGTTGTTTTTGATTCCCGCAGCGGAAGTAAAACATTTCAGCGCCTTTTCCCGCTGCAATTCGGACATAATATTCCCGATCGCCATGACGGAACCCTGTTTCGTCAGAATTCTCCCCTCCGATTTCAAAAACCTCGCGAACGTCGTGACGGACGAAAGAAACGTCCCGCCCGTGGCTCGGGCAAGCGCGCGTTCCGCAATGAGCGTGAGCCTGTCCTCGCAGAAAATCAGATTTCCCATACCCGCGCGCTCGTAAGCGGAGGCATATTCGGCCATCGCCTCCATACACTCCGAAAGGGTATACGCTTGAATCAACGTCGTCATTGTTTCTTTCCTCCCGCGCAAAAAATACCGCACGCAATTCCGCCTTTATTATAGGCACGAACAGAGCTTGCAATACCTGTAAATGCTCCGCGCTTCCGTATTTCCGCTTCTATTATAGCATATCCGACAAAAAAATTTCAGCTTTTTTTCACATTAAATTTGCAGAAATCTCTAATTTGTTTTTACAAATTCCGAAATATATGCTATAATGGATAAAGACTGCAATATCAGAAAGAAAAAAATCGGACGGGCGAAAGACGCAAAATCCCGCCCCGACGGAGTAATTTCATGAAAAAGAAAAAATCCTTTATTTTAATTTCAGCGGCGCTCAGCGCCGTCCTCTTCGCCTCGTGCAGCACGAGCGTATCTACCAATTTCAGCGCCAACTGGTACGAAAATACAGGCAACAACACCGTTGCACCGGGTACGAACGAAACGCTCGTTTATAGCGTGGAAAAAAAAGCGGATAGCGGACTCAATTCCAGCTATTCCGTAGAATATCAGAAAGGGACTTATACGACGACCCTCTCCACCGAACAGCGCACGAATGAAGACGGAAAAAACGAACTGTTTTATTCTTATCAGACAAAGCTGGAAATTTCCGTGCAATTCCTGTTTGGTTCGGAGGTATCCGACGTCTTTAACGACGTGCTCACATCCAAAGTGCTGTTCAGGAGCACGCAGACGGGCTTGCAGCCGATCTATTCCGAAAAGGAAGTTTACAGCCATTCTCCCATAAACATAGCGCCCTCCTCCCTCGAAGGGTGCTATGCGGAATACCACTACAAGGTGGTCACCGAATATCGGGACAAATGTACCGCGGGGACGGCTACGCTCACCGATCTTTCGGAAGAGAACGGAACCGAACAAACCAAGAATTTTTCTATTTCGGACGACTATTCTTACATCGACAACGAAGAACTGCTCTTTGCGATCCGCGGCATGTCCCTCACCGCATCCGAACAGCTTCTCGTGTATAATGCCTCCACCGAAAGCGTACAGACCGTCAAAGTCGTCCCCTCGGAAGAAGCCTCGGACGAATTTGAATTTGAAGTGGATGGACAAGCCTCTAAAAAGACAATCACTTATCGTCCCGTATCCATTGCCATCAATGCGACGAACCCCGGAGCGACACAGACCGCATATTACGCCAAGACAGTGGCGGCGACGAACAACACCTGGCGGAACGTCATGCTGAAATTGGAAACCCCCATTTCCTATAATTTAGGCATCTTGGTCTATACACTGAAATCGGCTTCATTTACCAAATAACGAAATTGCAACTAAAAATCGGACTCCTGAAAAGAGTCCGATTTTTTATTTAATAAGTTCCCGCTTCTTCGGAAACCAAGCCTTTCATAAACGAGCAACAGACAGACGCCATTTCGGCGGGCGTTTCTCGCCGTTCCTTTTTCAGCCATTCGATAAAGACGTTATACATGGCTCCCGATAAAAAATACAGGCGGTAGGAAGTCTCCGAGGATTCGTCCTTTTGAAGATGCGGGAACGCAGACCGATTAAGACATTCCAAAATGATTTGTTCCTGCCCTGCCTCGATGATCGTCTTCAAAGCGGAAGCATATCGGTCGGCATAGTCGAACAGCGTCAGCCAAAACCGATACCAATCCCCGTTGCGCCTGTTTTCATGGCATACGGGATTGACGTCTTTAATGATGTAGTCGATAAGAGAAGCCAAAACGTCTGATTTCGTCTTGAAATGTCTGTAATACGTCATACGGGAGACGCCCGCTTCCCTTACAATATCCGTCACCTTGATCCGTTCATAGGGGACTTTCCGCATCAACCGCAAAAGTCCCGTCACGATATAATTCTTTAATTCCTCGCCTCTTTCTCCGTCGGGAAACCTCGACATCTGTTTACCTCTTTATTATCGTTATTTTTCATAGACCGAACGCTTTAATACGCCAATATACGGAAGATTCCTGTATTCCTCGGCATAGTCCATGCCGTATCCCACGACGAATTCATCCTCGATTACGAAGCAGGTATACTCCGGCTCCATGGGAACCTCCCGACGTTCCGGCTTATCCAGAAGCGTCACGATATTCACGCTGGAAGGAGAACGGGAATTGAGCAATTTTTTGAGATTATACAGCGTATTTCCCGAATCGATGATATCCTCGACGATGAGCACATCCCGCCCCGCTATATCCGTCGTCAGATCCTTCTTCACTTCAATCGCGCCCGTGGAGATACTGCCTTTCCCATAGGAAGATACGGCCATAAAGTCCAACTCCAACGGCGTATTCATATTGCGTATGAGGTCGGAAAAGAACATGATACTGCCCTTCAAAATACAGACGACGAGCGGCCGCCGCCCCTCATAAAGCCTGTCGAGCTGCGCCGCTATCTCTTTCACTCGCGCAGAAATCTGCTCCTCGGTCAGCATAATCCGTTCCAGATCTTGATTCATGGAATTTTCTCCTCTCTATTTCTTTCGTACGATAATATATTTTATCCTTTCGGTCTTTTCCGAAACTTTTATCTTATCGGAAATTTCCACGCCGCAAACGGCATACACTTCCGTCCCTTGAGTCTCTGCCAATACGGGCAATTCCTCCCTTATATCCTTGGGAATCTTTTTATCGATGAGATATTTTTTCAAAGGCTTACTTCCGCCCCCGAATTTTTCAAACCGATCCCCTTCCCGCTTCAACCGAAACACCGCGGTATCCGGCAGACTGTCCGCGTCGAAACGGAGAATTTTTCCGAAATACGTTTCCTCGCTCGGCGGCGAAGAGCAAATTTCAGCGATATATTCCTCCGCTCCGTCGGTTTCCGACATATTTCTCCCGTCGGAGTTCTTCTCGATACGCTTTTCCGCTTTTTCGGAATTTCTTCCGCGAAAAAGCGCGATTTCGTCATACGTTCGTTCGGCTTCTATGCCGTCGGGCAGGGAAATCCTGCTCCCCGTCTGCAAATTTCTGAGCGCGCATACCGCTTCGAGATGCGCGGAGGTATAATCCTTTTCTATCCCGACCTTTTTCAGAGCGATCAGACATGCTCTTCGCATCAGAGGAGGACAGTCGGAGAATTTTATTCTCAATCCCGTATCCCTCCGCGAGCGCGGAGAAACTTCTTTCACGAGCTCTTTGCTCCGTTCGTATAAAAACGAGTCGTCCTCCGCCGCAAAACGCGCAAAACGCGCCAGATTTCCCGCCGTTCCCGGGATTGCCTTTTCTAATTCGGGCAGAATTCGGAGCCGCAGTTTATTCCGCGTCGCGGCTTCTTCAAAATTGGTTTTATCTTCCCGAAAGGGAATCTTCTCCCTTTCGACATATTGCAGGATCTCCGCTTTCGTCCTATCCAAAAACGGCTTCAAAAAATTGCCCGAAACGGGTTCCATTCCCTTTACGCCCGATAGCGCCGCGCCGCGGCAAAGTCGGAACAATACCGTTTCCGCCTCGTCGTCCGCATGGTGTGCCGTAGCGATATAATCCGCATCGGCACCGAGGAGAGAAGAAAAACAACGATATCGAAAATTGCGGGCCGCCGTTTCCAAGCTCACTTTATCCCGCTCAGCCTCCGCGGGACAGTCGGCAGAAAAGGAAAAAAGCGGAATTTCCCATTCCCTGCAAATCTCTTCCACAAAGCGGGAATCGTCCAGACTCTCTTTTCCCCGAATACCGTGTTCGCAGTTAACTGCGGAAAGAAAAAATCCGTCCTCCCGCGCGCGGGTTTTCATGAAATGCAAAAGCGCCATGGAATCGGCGCCGCCCGACACCGCCACACATATCCGTTTTTCCGAAAATTCCCGCATATTCATATTTTCAGTATAGCACAACCGACACATTTTTGCAAGAATTTCCGCAATATTTTCTCAAACCTCGTCAAATCCCGTCAAAAGGATTTTGTCTGTCCTCCCCTTGTTCGGAAAAATTTCGCTCCTCTTTTTCCGATGCTCCGCCGACATGCGCGGAAATTTCTTCCTTTTCGTTTTCCGCCGCGTCGCCTTCGGACGCTTCGGACACGGGAACAGGGAGATTTTCTTCCGTATCCTCCCGCTTCAAATACTTTGAAAAAGAGACGGCAAAAATCGTTACCGTCGTAGCCACTGCCAAAGTATCGGCTATCGGCTCCTTTTGACGGGCTCGGCAATAAATGCGGCCGTGACTTTATCCGCCGTAAAGATATAGGGAAGGACAAAAATGAGCGGAATGAGCAAAATAATTTTTCTGAGCACGGCCAGAAAGAAAGAGGTCTTTGCGTTTCCGAGCGCGATAAATGTCTGCTGACAGGCGATCTGTGCTCCGAAAATGAGGGACATACACATATAGATGCGCAAAGGCTTTATCGCATACGCTTTCAGCGCTTCATCGGTAGTAAACATCATTACGAAAAGTTGCGGGAAAATCATACATACGGCCCAAAGCAAAGCGGAATAGATAACGCACGAACGCAAGAGGATAGAGAACGCCCTTTTCACGCGCTCCTTTTTTCCCGCGCCGTAATTATAACTGACGACGGGCTGAGCGCCTTGCGTCATTCCCTGCAAAGGGAGCATGGCGAACTGCATGACGCTGGATAAAATCGTCATCGCGCCCACGGCGATAGTCCCCCCGTACTTTTTCAGAGAAACGTTGAAACAAATCGTTAAAACACTCTCCGTAAACTGCATAATAAACGGCGACAAGCCTAAAAAAATGCAGGGCAGGTATGAAGCGAGGCAAACCCTGAAATATTTCGGACGAATTTTGAGCACCGTCTTTTTTCCCGTCAAAAAAGCCACCACCCATATAGCGCTGAACATTTGGGAAACGACGGTGGCAATCGCCGCGCCTTTGACTCCCATGGAAAAGCCGTAAATGAGAATCGGATCGAGGACGATATTCGTGACGGCGCCGATCAATACGGAAAGCATACCGATGAGAGAAAAGCCCTGCGCGGTGATGAAGGCGTTCAGTCCGAGCGCCAGCTCCACAAAAACGGAACCCAATGCATATATGCGCATGTATTCGACGGCATATTCTATCGTGTCCTCCGTTGCCCCGAACGTCCAGAGCAGCTTTTCCGCGAATATGATGAAAATCACGGTAAGAATCGCCCCCACAGCGGCCGTGACGACCGCACAGTTGCCGAGTATTCTTTCCGCCTCCTCTTTATCCCCCTTTCCCATCATAATCGAAGCGCGGGCGGCTCCGCCGATCGCCGTCAGATAGGCAAAGGCGGAAATAATCATGATGAGCGAAAGGCACACCCCCATCGCCGTCAAGGCATAAGAACCCGAATCGGGCATATGCCCGATATATATTCTGTCCACGATATTATACAGGGCATTGACGAGCTGTGCTGTAATCGTGGGAATAGAAAGTTTGAGAAGCAATTTTCCGACGGGCTGTGTGCCGAGTTTAGAGCTGCTCGTCTCCCCCCGCGGCTGTTCTTCCTGCAAATTCTTCTGTTCTTCCATGAATATGTATGCTCCTTTTTCTTTACCGAAAAGCCATGTCTTATTTTAATCTTTTCCGTATAAAAAGTCAACCCGTTCCGCGCTCGAAACGCAAAACGGGTCGTTTTTCTTTTTTTGATTTTTGAATTTTCCGTCCGTTACGGCAAATCGATTTCGTACAATTCTTTGGGCGGGATTTTCTTCGTGGAATTTTCCACGAATTTTTTGACCTCCGCCGTCGCCCTTTCTACGGAAAGATTTGTGCCCGCGCCCGCTACACAGCCGCCCGGACAGCCCATTCCTTCGATAAGGCAGCCGTTTTTCTTGCCCAATTTGGCGAGAATCAATACTTTCTTGCAGGCATCGAGTCCTTCCGCGTGCTCGATTTTCACATCGACGCCGGGATAGTAAGCCTTGACGCATTGTTCGATCGCGGAGGCGACGCCGCCCGCCACGGCATATCCGCGCCCCGCGCCCGTGGCTTCATGCATGGCACAGCCTTCGGCGTATTTCGAGAAATCGATCTCCTTCGCCGCGAACATGCCCGCAAGCTCCTCGAACGTGATGACGAAATCCACGTCGCTCCGAACGGACGCGCGGGAAGCCTCCAATTTTTTGGCAGCGCAAGGCCCGATAAAGACCACGCGGGCCTGAGGGGTTTTCTGTTTTATCTTGCGCGCCGTCGCGACCATGGGCGTCAGAGCCTGAGAGACCTCTCCGATCAGCTGCGGGAACTGTTTCTTGGCGAGCATCGCCCACGCGGGACAGCAGGAGGTAAGAAGGAACGGGAGTTTTCCGGGTACCACCTCTTCTACATAGTGATGTGCTTCCGTCGCCGCGCCCACGTCCGCGCCGCTGGCGACCTCGTGTACCTCTTTGAAGCCGATATCTTTCAAGGCGCCCTTAATCTGCGCGAGAGAGACGTTTTCCCCGAATTGTCCGACAATGGCGGGCGCGACCTCCGCCACGATATAATCCCCTTTCTTGATCGCCTGAATCAGTTGAAAAATCTGAGACTTGTCGGCAATCGCGCCGAAGGGGCAACTGACCATGCACTGACCGCAGCCGACGCATTTATCGTTGTCGATTTTCGCTCGGCCGAGTTCGTCCGAAGAGATGGCTTTGATTCCGCACGCCTGCGCGCAGGGGCGAACCTTATGTGCGATGGCATCATAGGGACACGCCGCTTTGCATTTGCCGCAGCGAATACACTTCTCCCTGTCGATGACGGATTTTCCGTCGACGATGGAAATGGCGCCCTTGGGACAAGCCGCCACGCACGCTTTCGCGACGCATCCGCGGCATTGATTGGTGACTTCATAGACGTTATCCTCGCATTTATCGCATGCGGAGGGAATCACCTGCATTAAAGGCGGTTCGTAATATTTATCGGAGATATTGCTCTGATCCAGACCACTGGTAATGTGTACGGGTTTATCCGAAGGCCTGAGCGACATGCCCATCGCCAGCCGTACCCGCTCGGAAGCAATTGCACGTTCGCGGTAAATGCTCTCGCGGTATTGGGGTACCTCCGTAGGGGTAATGGTGTAGGGAATTGCTTCGATATCGCTGTTGATATCTTCGGGCGCGGAATTGTAGGCGACTTTCGCCACTTCCTTAAAAACTTCGTGTCTCAAACGTACGACGGAAGTTTCCAATCCTCTCATAGTTCTTTCTTCTCCTTTTGCGTCCGATATACAGGACGGATTGACATTCTATAATATCATATCGCAAACGAAAAAAATTGTCAAACGGATACACACTCGCAAATGGTTTTTTTACATCGTTTTTACAGATTTTCAGCACTTTTCCCCTTCCAGCAATACGGAAAGCAATTTTTGTCGTTCCTCGCAGGGCGCCGCATACTCCGAGGGAAAAACCTCCCGCTTCAAAGAAACGTCCGCCGCCACCTGCCCGCTTTTTAACACGATTATCCGATCGGCGAGCATCAACGCCTCCTCCAAATCGTGCGTAACGAACACGGCCGTCCGCTTTTCGGGCAAAGATTTCCAAAGCCGAGCGAAAACTTCCGTCAATCTAATTTTCAGCGCCGTATCCAATGACGAAAAAGGTTCGTCCATCAACAAAAGTTCAGAAGGAATCAAAAACGCACGAGCGAGCGAAACCCGCTGTTTTTCACCGCCGGAAAGTTCTCCGGGACGCTTATCCGCACACTTTATAAGTTCCGTCTTTTCGAGAATATCGTCGATTTTCTCCGGCGCTCCGCCCGCATAGGCGAGGTTTTGTTTTACGGTCATATTGGGCAGCAGGCGCGGCTCCTGAAAGATATAAGAAACCCGTTTCGGGACTCCCGAAAGATTGCCCGAAAAGGGAACGAGCCCCGCCAAGATATTCAAAAGCGTCGTCTTTCCGCCGCCCGATTCCCCTAAAACACAGAGAATTTTCCCATTCTCTATTTCGAGAGAAAAATTTTCAAAAACCCTTTGCGGGCCGTATGCCTTAGATATGTCCGAAAGCCGTATCATATCCGCCTCCTTGCCGCGTATGCGGCAGCCGCGCCCAAGCCTTCCAATAAAAATCCCGCTATTACGACAAGCGCGGTCAAAGCGAACAGCGCGGGCACCTCCACATAAATTTTCGCCTCCTGCATCATGCCGCCGATGCTCTGATAGGTATTGGCAAGCACTTCGGCCGAAACCGTAAGTTTCAAGGAAAAGGACAGCGCCGCGGCGGCTTCCCGAAGAACATAAGGGGCGGCAGAGGGAAGATATAATCCGAAAATTTGCTTTCTTATGGGAACACGATATATTTTGCTCATTTCCACCAGCTTCCCGTCAACCTGCTTCAACGCCGAAAAAATTCCCGAATAAAGAAGCGGAAACAGTGCAAGAAACGCCACGGCGACGGGAGCTTGAACGGGCGTCGTCCAAACGAGAATAATGAGAATGACGGCCATTGTGGGAAGACTTCTCATCACGGACACCAAAGGCGACAAAAAATGTCCCAGCGAAGGCAGCAGGTAAGCGGCCGTCGCCAAGACTGCCGCTCCGAAAAAGGAAATAAAAAATGCCGTTAATGTACGCAGAAACGTATTAAAAAACGCGTTCCAAAATGCTCCGTCTTTCAGATATTCCCCGACTTTTTTCATAGCCGACGAAAAGGACGGAACGAGATAGTCGTTCTTTACGAGAATGTGCGCCAACAGCCACGCCGCCCATAAAAAGGCGAGCGCGGCTACCGACCATAAAAGATTTCTCAAAAAGAATTTCTTTTCAGGCATAATAGTAGAAATTATCCGAAACAGCCTTTGCCGATTCGGGATTGACCTTGATCATCTTTTCGAGGAAGCCGTTTACCTCTTCTTTGCAATCCGACGCCTTCTCAAAACGGATTCCCGAATGTTCGATGGCAGTCGCGGAAAGATTGTTCTCCGTCAGAGAGGGAGTCAAGCCGTCCGTAAGATGAGAGGATACGGCGGAAACGATCGTCTTTATCTCCGCCGTTTCCAGCCATTTTGCGGCGTTTGTCATAGATGTCATAAAGCTCTTTACCCAATCTTCGTGCGTCTGTATCAGACTCTTTTTCGCAACCAATACCGCTTGGGGATACCCCTTTTCACCGCCGTAAAGCTGCTGCAAGTTTCCGACAAATTCCAAATCAGTCTTGGACACCTTCAAACTTGCCGCAGGCTCGGGCGCCACGTAACAATCCAATCCCGTGGCAGGGCTTACCGCGTCGGGCGTCACCGCTTTCAGATTGACCTTGTCCGCCGCTGGCTGAGTGTCGTTTCCCATTTCCTGCCAAGGAATTTCGTTTTGTCCGAGAATGACTTTGAAAGTAAGCCCGGGTACGTTTTGGAGTTGGACGACCCCGACGGTTTTTCCGATCAATTCGTCCAGATTTTCCGCCGTATATTGAACGGAAGTATCCGTCGAAAGCATATATAAATTGCCGTGCGTCACGGATCCGAGCATTTGATAGGTCTCCCCCGTTCCCAAAAGTTTACTGGCGAGATTCAAGGGAAGAATACAGAGATCGGCTTTGGGATTTTCCCCCGTGACATAAGTCTGAATGGTGGAAGAATCGACGACATGATAGCTTTCCGTGTCCGATTCGGAAGCCATAAGCTGCGCCATAGCCAAGGCAGGCGCACCGTCGGGCATATAAATTTGTATTTTAGAGTCGACCTTCGTCGAACAAGCGGAACCGACAAAGATAAATGCGGCGGCGAGCGTTCCGCATATTGCGGATAAAATTTTTTTCATGAGTGTATATCTCCTTTTTGATATTTTCAAATTTTTCCGACAAAGAATTACGGCGCTTTGCCGATATTCTACTATTCGGAAAAGTTTCAAGCATTGGCCATATTCAAATTTTTCCAAACAGAGCTTTGACGGCAACATTGTCTATCTTCCCCAATTTTCCCGTCAAAGCATTGGTAATTTCTATCGGAGCGTCGAGTACGACGGACAGCACAGAAACGCTTTTTTCCCTATACGGTATCCCCATTCGGCCGAGAATATATTCACCGTATTCGGAGAGAAGCCCGTTTACCTTTTCGCTTTCCGAACGATCGGAAACGAGAATACTTACGACGGCTATACGTTTTTCAGTCATAAAAAAACTCCTTTGCCCGGACGGCAAAAGAGTTTTACGCTCCCCCGATACGAACGGAGCGCTTTTTCCTTATAAATATCAAACATTACGGTCGGAGAAAACCTTCCGTTTTGTTTTCAAAGTTTTCGGATTCTTCTTTTGCCGTCAGATAATTCTTTCGGTTTAAGTTTTGTCATTGTAAATTTCAGAGTTTCAATTTCTGAATTTTCTCATTCTCTTTAATTTTCTGCGCTCTTTGCGGGAAAGCGTTCTATGATAAGGCTCCGGAGAGTGTCCCGCAGAATTTTCTTTTGTTTCTTCGTTCAACTCCTCCTCATCGATGTCTTGTGAAGTCTCTTCCGGCTCCATAGCATCTGTATTGGACGAATTTACAATTTCGCTTTCTTCCGCAGTTATTTCTTCTGTTATTTCTTCGACAGCAATTTCCGTATCTTCCGCCTTTTCCTCCGATTGTCCGACGCTATCTTCGACAAAGGGGGCTTCGGCTTCTTCGGGATCTTCTGTCTCTTGCGTCTCTTCCGCCGTGTCTTCCGTAGCCGCAACCTCGTCCAAAATATCTTCAAGCGTATCTTTTTCAGATTCTGCTTCTGCGTTTACAGACTCCTCCACGGAATTTCCCTGCTCCGTCAGGATTTCCTCGACGTTTTCTTCCTCGTCTTTTCCGTCTTCCGAAGCAGACTCGCTCGCGTCTTCTTCAAAGAGCTCCTCTAACGGTTCTTCTTCAATATCGTCTGTAATGTCGTCCGCCGCGGCGATTTCTCCTTCTCCCCGAGAAATTTCCTTAGGATCGTCCGTTATTTCTTCATTCGACGTTTCGATAACTTCTTCAGTCGGTTCCTCAGCGGGCACCTCTTCTACCGTCTCAACAGCTTCGGCTGTCTCTTCGATCGGTTCTTCCGCGGGCACCTCTTCTACCGTCTCAACAGCTTCGGCTGTCTCTTCAATCGGTTCCTCGACGGGCTACTCTTCTACTGGCTCGATATTTTCCGCCTGTTCTTTTTTAAGCCGTGACCTAAACCCTTCTGCGAATTCTGCCGTAAATTCGGGGGAAGCAAAATTCATAGCGGATTCGTTTTGTTCGGGGGAACGCAAGGCGCAAGTCTTGTCCATATAATAGAGTCCCGCGGCACGAAGTTTTTCAGTCATTTCATCGGATGTAATTTGGCCGCCGCCCGAAACGCACCCGTCAGGGCAAACGGATACTTCTACAAAGTCATAAATACTTTCGCCCGCAACTATTTTTTCCGCCAATTCGTCCGCGGCTTTCAGACCGCAAACCACCGCGGCCTTTATCGTCAATTCTCCGACCTGAATTTCAGCTTCTCTAAATTCCTTTCGACTGCGGATGCCGCTATATTCTATCTTTGCAAAGGCGTCTTCGGACTTATCCTCGCTGAGCGCGCGCACAATCGCTTCGGTAACGCCGCCCGCGGTTCCCGTCAAAATTCCGGCGCCGGTATAAGCAGTAAAAGGCTCATCCGCTTTTTCGTTTTTGAGAATACGCAGGCGGATCTTCTCTTCGGCAAACATTTCGGAAAGCTCGTCCGTCGTCAAGACCAAATCCACGGACGGAATTTCATCTTCGGAAACCTCCTCGCACTTTTCAGCAGCACAGGATACTACCGCGATGACCTTTGTTTCCTTGCCGTCCTCCAAAGCCTCAAAGCATTTTTTCAAGCCTTCTCCCAACGTCTGCATGGGGGAACGACAGGAAGAGAAATGTTCTTTTAAGTCGGGATACCGATTTTCCGCATAATGCACCCAAGCGGGACAAGACGCCGAAAACATGGGCAGCTTTCCGCCGTTTTTCATTCTTTCGGCGAGCTCTTCCGCTTCCTTGGCCGCGACGATATCGGCGGCAAAAGCGGCATCGACGACAAAATCCGCGCCGATTTTTTTAAGGGCCGCCACGATTTTTCCCATTGCGTCTTCGCCGCGCGCCAAACCGAATTTTTCACCCAAAGCCACTCTCACGGCAGGAGCTATCTGCACGACAACGCGCGTCGATTCTTTATCCCCCCGCAAAATTTCCCAAGCCTTGTCCGTTTCGTTTTTAATGGTCACGGCTCCCGTAGGGCAAACGGCCTCCCGTTCTTCGCCGTCGATAACTATGTAACTCACCTTCCGATCCTCCTTGTTTTCCCGACGGAATCTCAATATTTTTATCGATTCCGTTTTTTTGCGAATACTATATTGACTTTATTATATCACAGTTTCCGAGCTTTTTCAATAGTTAAGAAAAAAATTTTTTGGATTTTTTTGACTTTTTCCCCGCATAAATTTTCAAAGCGTCAAAATCACTGATTCCACCTCGGGAAACGAATACAGAACGGCGGCGGGTTTTTCGGACTTTCCGAACCCGTAAGCCGCCCATATAAAAGGAATCCCCGCATAGCGGCAAGCGACTTCGTCCATGCGGGTATCGCCTACATAGATACAATTTTTCAAATTTTCTTTCTCCATGAGAAGTTTTAAGTTTTCGCCTTTATTTTTCCCCGTCATTCCCGCGCATAAATAATCCTTGACGAACGGGCCGATTCCGGTAAAAGAAAATAATTTTTCGATATATCCGCACCCGCAATTGCTGACGATAAAAATTCCATAGCGACCGGACAGCCGCTTTAAGGTTTCAAATACGCCCGGGTATAAGTTTCCGCCCTCTTTTTCGAGCAGTTTGAGCTGCGTGTCCATACAATCTTCCACAATATCGTTTCGTTCTTTTTTCGACAGGCCCCCGCAAAGCTCCTCCGCGATTTCGGAAGGAAGTTTCCCCATATACGAATTGACCTCTTCCACGGTAAACCTTCTCGAAAGTCCGCGGCGGCGATAGACTTCGTTCCAACTCTTTGTAATCGTCTCCGAACTGTCCCACAAGGTCCCGTCCACATCCAAAATAATATTTTTGACCATCTTATGCTTCCTTTACAATATCGCTTTTCAAATAAATGCGCAACAAGTCCTCTTTATCCCTGAAATAAGTCGTTCCTTTCAGTTTCGGACTGTCCGCCACCTCTTCCGCATACCGAATCAACGCTTCGCGCGGATACCTGATATGCCCTTTCAACAGCAATTTCAAAACTCTTCTGAACTCTTCGGCGTCTTTCGTCCCCGCGGCGCGGAGAATCTTTTCCGTCCGTTCGGGAAGCCGCTCCTCTGCGAGCGCAAGCATTTCGCCGAGCAATACGCCGTTTGCCTCACCGTGGTCGGTTCCGTAATGATACGTGAGCGCGTATCCGAGCGTATGCACCGCCGTCGTCCCCGCCTGTGCGATGACCGTCCCCGCCAGCATGGAAGCATACAACAAAGTATCTCTTTCGGATAAAGACAGAGCCGAAGATGCTTGCAGTTTCGGAAATATCCCGAACAGCAAGCGGATGCTTTCGAGCGCGACCAAGTCTCCCTGCGGAGTAGATTTTGTCGTGAACATTCCCTCCACCGCGTGAGAGAGGGCGTCTATCGCCGTATGAATCGTTGTATTCCAGGGCAGGGAAAGCATGTATTTCCCGTCGAGGAAGGCAAGTTTCGGAAACATTTCGGGAGCAGACAAGCTCGTTTTCGTTCTCTTAAAATCGTTGGTGACGATCGCATACGGAGTGACTTCGCTGCCCGTGCCCGCCGTAGTCGGCACCGCGACGACGGGAAGAATGTCCTCGCTCCAACCTCCCAAAAAAATCCCCTCGTCCGTCCTCGGCTGTATCACGAGGGCGGCAATTGCCTTTGCGGCGTCCATGGGAGAACCGCCTCCGATCCCTACGATAAAATCCGCATGCATTTCCCGCGCCTTCGCAGCACCCTTTTGTATGCAGGAAACAACGGGATTGGGCGTCACCTCGTCGAACACCTCAAATTCCTGTCCGTTTTCTCTTAGCGCCGCACACATATCCGCGAGAGAACCGTTTGTCGCGGAGCTTTTTCCCGTCACGATCAACGCGCGTTTTCCGAGCGGAGACAAAAGCAGAGCGTTATTTTTCACGCAATCCCGCTCCGAAACGATTTTCGTCGGCATGTACCATGTGTATTCAAAAGAGGATTTTTCCATGCCCGTTCAATTCTCCTCCAATACCGCTTCTACCGCACAGATGGGTTGTCCCGACGAAATAAACTTCGCCTCGTATTCGGTGACGATATTTTCTTTGGGATTTCCGTCTTTATGCAAATCGTAAGTGACTTTTTCCAAGCGGAATCCGCAGGCGGTATATTCTTCGAGGGAAAATTCAAAAAAGTCCCTGTTGTCCGTCTTTTGAAGAATTCTTCCGCCCTTTTTCAAAAGTTTTTTATAAATCTCCAAAAAATTCCGATGCGTGAGTCTCTGCGTCGCATAGCCGAGCTTCGGCAGCGGCGTGGAAAAATTCAGATAAATTTTTCCGAGGGAATTTTCCGGAATATAGCAGGGCAGACATTCGGCGCGGATATTGAGAAAGCGGATATTTTCTATTCCTTGCCTTTTCGCTTCCTCCATGGGCGTCAAAATGACGTTGCTCATCTTTTCGAGTGCAAGATAGTTGATATCCGGATTTTTTTCGGCAAGAGCGCAAATAAAACCGCCTTTCCCGCAGCCGATTTCCAATTCTACGGGGAAATCGTTTCCGAACACGGCGGGAAAATCGACGAGCGCGCGGTAATTTTCCGCCGCTTCCTTCATGTTGAGAATTCCGCCCGCGCCGCGCGCGAGAAGAAGGTCTTTACAGGCCTCCATACGACTTTCGAAATTGCGCTTTTTTCTCATTCTCATGGACATGGCGTCTTTTCCTCATCCCCTGCCCGTGCTTCCGAATCCGCCCGCGCCGCGGACCGTATCGGAAAGCTCTTCCGCTTCCTGAAATTCCGCCTTCAAAAAGGGAGTGACGACGAGCTGCGCAATGCGTTCTCCGCACTCTATCGTCTGGACGGAATCCGAATGATTATAGAGAGCGACGAAAACCTCGCCCCGATAATCCGCGTCTATCACGCCCACTTTATTCGCGGGAGCAAGACCGCGCTTGCTTGCGAGCCCGCTTCTCGCATATACCAATCCCGCATATCCCTCGGGAATTTCCACCGCAATCCCCGTCCGAATCATCTTTGTTTCTCCGGGACGGAAGCTCACTTCTCCGTCGGTCACGGCATATAAATCCGCGCCAGCCGCGTAAGCGGAACCGTATTTGGGCAATACCGCGCGTTCGTCAAGTTTTTTCACCGATATCGTAGGCATATTTTTTCTCCCGACAATAAATTTTATCCGAAATTTATTATATCAGATAACAGACGAAAAAGCAAACGAAAGAAGGGGCCGCCGCAGGCGAAAAAAAGTTTTCTCCCGTCCTTTGCCCCTCCTTTCGTTTCCTTAGGTCTTTCGGCGAGTTTCGCCCTCTTCGTTTCCGTAAATCTCCCCCGATTAAAAAGCTCTTTTGCTTCTTTGTCCCCCTTTCGGGAATTTTTACTCCGCTCTTTTTCTCACCCCAGAGCCGTATCCAAAAGCATCATTAGCGCAAAGCCTGCCAATAAACCGACGAGCGCCAAAGATTTGTTCTCCGAAAAGCTCTCGGGAATAAGTTCGGCGGCCGTTACGGCCACCATGGCCCCGGCGGCAAAAGCCAGCGCCCAGGGCATCAGACTTCCGATAACCGTAGCCGCCAAAGCGCCCAAAACGGCGGAGGGAATTTCCACCGCGCCCGAAAGCACGGAGAGAAAAAAACTTTTTTTACGGCTCATTCCGCGGGCGCGCAAAGGACAGGCGACGCAAAGCCCTTCGGGAAAATTCTGTACGCCGATTCCGAAAGCCAGCATGGCCGCCGGGACGAGACCGCCGCCGGCGAAAGCCACGCCTACCGCCATGCCTTCCGGAATATTGTGCAAAGTCACCGCGGTATATAAAAGGCCGCTTTTTCCGCCGTTCTCCGCCCTTTTCTCGGAACGGGAAAGGAGACGGTCGGTAAGGACGATAAAAGCGCCGCCGATACAAAAGCCCAAAGTCACGGCGACATAGGGAGGAACGGCACAGGGATAATCGAACGCGGGAGAGAGCAGAGAAAAGAAAGACGCCGCCAGCATGATCCCCGCCGCGGAGCTTTCCGCAATCACCGAAAATCCCTTTTTCGGTTTATCGGAAAAGAAAATCACGCTCGCTCCCGCCGCAGTCATGAAACAGGTATATAACGACGCGAACAACGCCTGCCATACAGGCGAAAGGTTTTCCAAAAAATTCATCGGTAAATACATTCCTTTTTTATCTTGACAGCGGCTCCGTATATGCGGAGTACCGCTTATAAGCAGTATATGCCCGATTGCGCCTTTTTGTCCGTAAATCGCCCTTCGTCCGCCGCAAAAAAACAGAGTCCTCGCGCATATCCGCAAGAACTCCGCAAAATTTTTCCGATTTTTCGATTCTGCCTCTTTCCTCTTTCGGCCGCTCATTACATGCCGGAGAAATAATCTATTTTCATCGCTTTTCTGACTTCAAAGAGCGTTTCCGCCGCCGCGGCGCGGGCCTCTTTGCAACCTTTGAAGAGAATGTCCCAAATTGCAGGGAGATCCTCCGCCAGCTTTTCTCTCTTTAAGCGAATGGGTTCCAAAGTCTCCTGCATGACCGCATTCAAAAACTTCTTTACCTTCATGTCGCCGAGACCTCCGCGTTCGTAATGCGCTTTCATCTCCGCAAGGTTCGCATACTCGGGCAGATACCGCTGAAAGTGCTCTTCCCTGCAAAATGCGTCGAGGTAGATAAACGTGGGATTGTGTTCCGTGTCGCCGGGATCGCTCACTTTCAAGTGATTGGGGTCGGTATACATTCCCATGACTTTCCGCTTGATTTCGTCCGCCGAATCGGAAAGATAGATACAATTTCCCAAGGATTTACTCATCTTTGCCATGCCGTCCGTTCCCGGCAGACGAAGACAGGATTTATTCTCGGGAAGAACCGCCTTCGGCTCCGTCAGGGTCTCTCCGTATAAGCCGTTAAAGCTCCTCACGATCTCCCGCGCCTGTTCCAGCATGGGGAGCTGATCCTCTCCGACGGGGACGGTATTGGCCTTAAACGCAGTGATGTCCGCCGTCTGAGATACGGGATAGGTCAAAAATCCCATAGGCAGGGAAGCGCCGAAATTCTTCTGTTTGATTTCCGCCTTTACGGTCGGATTGCGTTCCAACCGCGACAGGGTGACGAGATTCATGTAATAGAACGTAAGTTCCGTAAGTTCCGTCACATAGGATTGAATAAAGACGGTGGATTTTTCGGGATCGATCCCGCAGGCGAAATAATCGAGCGCCACTTCCGCGACGTTGGAACGCACCTTTTCGGGATTGTCGAAATTGTCGGTGAGGGCCTGCGCATCCGCAATCATGATATAAATTTTATCGTATTTTCCGCTGTTTTGCAGTTCTACTCGGCGCTTCAAGGACCCGACGTAATGCCCGATATGCAGTTTTCCCGTAGGTCTGTCGCCCGTCAGAATGATATTTTTCATAAAAATTTTTCCTTTCCGAAGTATCCATTTGAAAGATATTATACCATGCGTCCGCCGCGGTTGTCAAGGAATTTTCTTTTTTGATACCCGCGGGATATTTT
Organism: uncultured Clostridium sp.; assembly: GCA_900555925.1. Classification (GTDB taxonomy): domain Bacteria; phylum Bacillota; class Clostridia; order Christensenellales; family Borkfalkiaceae; genus Scatosoma. Next base: position 25,612 of record USMU01000008.1, read on the forward strand.
TCGGATATTTTTACTTCCCGATATTTTCCGCCGTCCGCCAACCGACTTTACTTTCTGATACCGAAGGCATAACGGGCGGTAAAATGGTAAACCTGTCCCGCGGGAACAATCGAAGAACCGTATTCCGCATAAGCGGGTACGTTGACGTTATTGGGAATCGCCTGCGTTTCGAGGCAAAGCCCTCCGCAACGGCCGTAATAATGTCCTTTTTTCCCCGTCTGATCGAGTCCGTTTCCCGCATAGAACTGCACGGCGGGCATATCGGTATAACATTTCATTTCGATTCCGCTCTTGGGGCTGTATAAAACGCCGTAAGGCTCAGAGACGTCGCGTTTTTTATCGAAAATGAAGCAATGGTCGTAACCGCCGCCGTAAGAGAGGTCCCTATTCGTCGTCCGCTCCCCGTCGTCCTTTCCGACCTCTTTGGCCGTCGTGAAATCGAACGGAGTGTCCTTCACGCTCAAAAATTCCCCGTGGGGAATGAGTTCGGAATCGGTCGGAGCGATATACGGAGCCTCGAGGAAGAGTTCATGATCCAAAATCGTGCATTTATCCCCTTCTCCGCTCAGATTGAAATAAGCGTGATTGGTGAGGTTGATCGCCGTCTTTTTATCGGAAACCGCCGTATATTCGATCCCCAGAACGCCGTCGGAAAAAGTATATACGACCGTCACTTTGAGATTTCCCGGATAATTTTCCTCCCCGTCGGGCGAGAACAGGGAAAGTTCCAATTTATCCCCGTCGATCTTTCCGTCCCAGAGCTTTTTGTCGAAGCCTTCTTTTCCGCCGTGGAGATGATTGCTTTTGTCGTTGATATAGAGGGAGTACGTCTTTCCGTCGATTTCGAGATGCCCTTTGTCGATACGGTTTCCGAAACGTCCGATGAGCGCGCAGAGATAGCCTCCGTTTTCGAGATACCCCTTTACGGTATCATACCCCAAAAGCACGTCCGTCGGACGGCCGTTCTTATCGGGAAGGACGAGGCTCTGTATAATCCCGCCCAAAGAAAGCACCTTCATGCTTTTATCGCCGTCCGCGAAAGTATAAGCGTATACTTCTCTCCCGTCGGGCATTTTGTCGAATACCGATTTTGTAATTTTTGTCATATAAATCCTCCTTACGCGGAATCTTCCGCAGTTAAATTTTTTCAACTTTTTAATTCTATTTTTCGTCGAGGTCGCGCACAAAAAAATACACTCTGAAAATTTTCATACACGTCCTGTTTTTCGATTTTCTATCCGCCGATAAAAATCAAAAATTTACGCGCATGGTTCCGACCTTTCTCCCCGCTGCGGGAAATACGTTTTCCCGCCCGAATACGCGCGCCATTGCGCGGATATATTTTTCCTTTTCCGCATCGGAAACGCAGGCGAGCACCGTTCCCGCGAAGCCGCCGCCGTGTAGGCGGTACCCGCCGTTTTTCAGCAGCTTTTCCGACAGCTTCAACGCGAGGGAAACGGGCTGAACATCGCTGTTCGGAACAAAACAGTTCTGTAAATATTTCTGACTGCTTTCGCCGCTTTCCTTCATGCAATTCAAAAACGCGGACATATCGCCGCGGCGCAGAGCCTCTGCCGCACGATCGACGCGAACGTTTTCCTCAAAAAAATGAAACGCGCGCAAGATCGCCCGTTCGGAAACCTTCTTCCGAAGATTCGGAAGAGCGTTCAACAGCGAATTTTCATTGATTTCACGAAGCGTCCTTTTACCGAAAAAAGCCGCCACTTCCGACATTTCGCCGCGGATTGCGGCATAATATTCCGTCAGTTCCGAATGGGAGCCTCCCGTATTCGTAATGACGAGACTGTACCCCTTCGGCAGAGGGAGAGCAGAGACGGACGGAACCGACGAATTTCTGAAATCGATTTTATTCAGTCCGCCGTAAGCGACGCCGGACTGATCCAAAAGTCCGCAGGGCTTGCCGAAATACTCGTTTTCGGCAAAACGGCCGACCTCCGCTTTTTCAGAAGGCGTCATTTTTCCGTTCAGATGCAAATCGTTGAAAATTTCCGCAATCAATACTTCAAAAGCCGCGGAAGAAGACCCCCCCGCGCCGCGGAATACCGTGCTCTCCGTATAAGCGGAAAAGCCGCCGAAGTCTTTAAGGGAATATCCGAGCCTTTCTATCCCCGCAGCGACCCCGCGGGCTAGGGAAGCGCTCCTGCCCGTCTCCGCGCGCTTTCGCGCCGTGTCCGAGACCTGAAAACGGACGGGACGAAACCCTTTGGAAGCAATTTCAACGAGTCCGTCCCCGCGGCGTTTCACCGCCGCCACGATATCGCAGGAAATCGCCGCGACGATTACTTTTCCGCCGTTATGGTCGGTATGATTCCCGATAATTTCCGCTCTTCCCGAAGAGGAATAGAACGCTTCGGGTTCACACCCCTTCAACGACCTGAAACCTTTTGCGACCGCACGATATCGTGCTTCGGGGACGCCCGCGGCCGTTTCGCCGTATAAAATCCGATAATCCAAAAGTCCCTCCTCCCGCTTCGGCAATTTTTTCAAATCCGCAAAGCGTTCTCTTTCGCGAGCGCATTTTATCTTTCGACGATCCGCATCGGCTAATTTCCAAAAAAGCCGCGAAAGTTCCGAAGTTTTTCCCTCTTTTACAAGGAGATGGTTCGGATACATATTTATTATATCACACTTTTTTGTTTTTGTAAATATCGGAAAGCGATTTTACACAAAATAAGGACATGAAAAAAAATCTTTTGCCCTTTGCGGCGCTCATGTTTTTATGCGCGGTTTTTTTCGTGGCGGCAGGAGCTTTTCTGCTCTTTCCGTCCCTTCCCCTCTCCGACCTGCCCGTCATTCCCGCTTTTCTTCCCCTGCGTCCCTTTTGACGTATTAAACAAAGAATGCGGGCATACCGATTTCGGTAGCCCGCATTTTTTCTGTTCGTCAATTTATTTCTCAGGTATACTTATTTTCTTTAATCCACTCCGTAGGTCTTTCTGTATTCATACATCGCGGGGAGATATTCCTTTCCGTCGATGACGCCCTTTTCGATCGCCGAAATAATATCCGCCATCGTGACGATGGAATATACCTTTACGCCGAATTCTTTATACGCTTCCTGAACGGCGGAAAGTCCACTTTCCAAGCCTTTTTCCATTCTGTCCACGGAAATGACCATTCCCGCTATTTCCACATCCGCCGCCGATTTGAGTTTGGGCAGAATTTCCCTCAAAGCCTTTCCCGACGTCATGACGTCCTCGACGATAATGACCCGCTCCCCGTTCTCCAACGCTTTTCCGACGAACAGGCCGCCTTCGCCGTGATCCTTCACCTCTTTTCTGTCAAAACAATAATTTACGTCCGTGCCGTATTTTTCATACAGTGCCACCGCCGTAGTGACCGCCAAGGGAATTCCCTTATATGCGGGTCCGACCAGCGTATCCGCCTGCAAGCCGTTGTCGTGCACGCAGGCCGCGTAATAAGCGCCCAAACGCGCGAGCTGCGCCCCCGTCTTATAATTTCCCGTATTGATGAAATACGGGGCTTTCCGGCCGCTTTTCAGCGTAAATTCCCCGAAGCGCAAAACGCCGTTTTCCACCATGAATCTGATAAATTCTTCCTTGTAGGTAAGTTGCTGCATTTTTCTTTTCCTCCCGAACGGTTATCCGTTTAATTTTACCGTACCCGTCAATTCGGATACGTTTTTTATTCCGTGACGGTCGCACCAATCGTTTAACTCGTCGATAATCTTCGGACAGGCAAACGGATCGGTAAAATTTGCCGTCCCCACCTGTACCGCGACGGCGCCCGCCATGAGAAATTCCACGGCGTCTTCCGCACAGGTAATTCCGCCCATTCCCACGACGGGAATTTTTACCGCGTTCGCGGCTTCGTACACCATGCGGACGGCAATCGGCTTGATCCCCGCGCCCGAAACGCCGCCCGTATTGTTCGCCAATACGGGTCTGCGGCGCTCGATATCGATCGTCATGCCCGTAAAGGTATTGACGAGCGAAACGCAGTCCGCGCCTCCTTCTTCCGCCGCACGGGCATTGGCGGCGATGCTTTCCGCGTTCGGCGAAAGTTTGACCATCAAAGGCGTCTTTTTCAGGGCGGTTTTTGCCGTTTTCGTCACCTCTTTCACGCTCTCGGGGCGGATTCCGAACGCCATTCCGCCCGAGCGGACGTTCGGACAGGAGATATTCAGCTCTATGATATCCGCCAGCCCGTCCAAACGGGCGCAGATTGCCGCGTAGTCCTCCAAGGTTTTTCCCGCGACATTGGCGACGACGGCCGTCCCTTTGGCTTTCAGCCAATCGAAATCGTATTTTATAAAATGTTCGACTCCCGGATTCTGCAACCCCACGGCGTTCAAAATGACTCCGCGCGATTCCGCTATGCGGGGAACGGGATTTCCGAGACGGGGCTCCATCGTCAGTCCTTTCGTGGATACGCCGCCCAGACGCCCTATATCGTACAATTCGTCGAATTCGCGGCCGAATCCGAAAGTGCCCGACGCGGCGATGACGGGATTTTTCAAAGTCACTCCGCAGAGATTTACCGATAAATTTGCCATAATTCTCCCGCTCCTTTATAAAATCACGTTCCGAATATCAAAGACGGGACCGTCTTTACATACCCGCGCATGCTCTCCGTTCGTAAGATTGCATACGCATACGAGGCAGGCTCCGATTCCGCAGCCCATACGCTCTTCCAAAGAGACGAAACAGGGAATGTTTTTCCCGTCCAAAGCCTCCTTCAACGCACGGAGCATGGGCAGAGGGCCGCAGGAAAGCACCACGTCGGGGCGGTACCCCGCGCTAAGGTCACGCACAAACGCCTGTACGGCGTTCATCTTTTCTCCGAAGCTGCCGTCGTCCGTCACCGCCAAAAGCCTGTCCGCCCGCTTCAAATCCTCCATGCCGCAGACCGCGCCTCGATTGCGGAAGCCGATATAGGCGGAAAGCTCCTTTTCCCCCGCATATTCGCGGAGGACGGAAATCATGGGAAAAATCCCCACGCCGCCGCCCACGAGAGCGACTTTCTTTTCGTTTTCCGCGACAAAAAAACCGTTGCCGAGGGGCATGAGCACGTTCAAGGTTTCTCCCGCCTTCTTCAAAGACAAAAGTTTGGTTCCTTCGCCCTTAATCTGGAAACAGACGGTAATTTTCTTTCCCTCCGCACGACACACCGCCAAAGGGCGGCGCAAAAGATGACTGCCGCCGACGGAAAGCTCGGCAAATTGTCCCGCGCGCACTTCGGGTTTTTCGGGGAGTTCAAAAGTCAAAGAATGAATATTTTCCGCAATTGGGATATTTTCGACGATTTTCGCCGTATATTCGCGCATGATTTCCTCCGTTACCTGCCCATTTTTCCGATCGCTTCGGACAGGTCTTTCTGCATTGCGACGGCCGCCGCGCGCGCCGCTTCGTAATAAGTGCCGCCCGTTTTCTTATACGCGCACAAAATCCCGCGGGAATTATTCACTACGCCTCCCAACCCGTCTTTTCCGAAACAGCAGCGCAGCATTTCCGCGCTTCCGCCCTGCGCGCCGTACCCCGGAATGAGGAAAAAGGTATGCGGTAGCTTTTTCCTCAGCCGTGCCGCTTCTTCGGGGTGCGTCGCACCCACGACCGCGCCGACCGCGGAATAACCGTATTTTCCCACGGTGCTTTCTCCCCATTTTTCCACGAGGCCGCCCATGTATTCGTATACGGGCGTTCCGTTTTCGAGGAGGAGATTTTGGAGCTCCCCGCTCGACGGATTGGAGGTCTTGACGAGCACGAAAATTCCTTTATCCCGCTCTTTGCAATCTTCGACGAAAGGCACGATTCCGTCCGTGCCGAGATAGCCGTTGACGGTCACATAGTCGGAGGGAAAAGCGGAAAAACGCGCGCCCTCCACGGACGTTTCGCCCAGAAATGCCCTGGAATAACAGGCCGCCGTGGAGCCGATGTCGTTGCGTTTCGCGTCCGCGATGACGACGAGCCCCTTTTCCGCCGCATAAGAGAGCGTTTCCCTGTACGCTTTCAGCCCTTCCGCCCCGTACATTTCGTAATAGGCGATCTGCACCTTTACGGAAGGAACAATATCGCAGAGGGTATCCACGAGCTTTTTATTGAAATAAAAAATGCGTTCCGCGACGTCGGAAAAATCTTTTGCACCCGCACGCATATCGTCGGGCAGGTAATCGAAACTCGTATCCAGCCCCACGCAGGTGGGATTCTGCAATTCTATGATGCGTTCAATGAGACGATCGGTAATCATAATTTTTTCTCCTCGTTATAAACGGTCAATAAACATGTTTCTTGCGCTCTGACAGGAAACATTCGGTAAGCTGTTTTTTCGTTCTTGCCATAAACCGTTGGATAAGCGCGCTTCTTGCGCGTTGTTTGAAACGGTCGGCAAACACTTTTTCCGCCGCTTTACGCTTTATACTTGATGTCTCCGTCGACAATCGTATATTTTACGGCGCCGCTGAGCTTCCGCCCGTTAAAGGGGGTATTCTTTCCCTTGGAGACAAATTCGGAGGAATCCACGACCCATTCTTCGTCGAGGTCGGCTATCGTGAGATCCGCAGGCACCCCCTCTTCGATTTTTCCGCCCTCCAAGGAGAGAATTTCCGCCGGGAGGCGGCTCATTTTATCCGCGAGCTGATTGAGCGTGAGAATCCCCGTCTTATAGAGATAGGTAACGGCAAATCCGAAAGAAGTCTCTATTCCGCTGATTCCGAACGCGGCCAGATTATATTCGACATTTTTGTCGTTCGCGTGGTGCGGGGCATGGTCGGTAACAATTGCGTCGATCGTTCCGTCCTTCAAGCCCTCAATAATCGCAAGCCTGTCCTTTTCCTCCCGAATGGGCGGATTCACCTTTGTATTCGTGTCGAATCCGGTAATGACGTCGTCCGTCGCCGCAAAATAGTGCGGGCAGGTCTCCGCCGTCACTTTGACGCCCGCGCGTTTGGCGTCGCGGATCATGCGCACGCCGCTGTACGTCGAGACATGGCAGATATGCACGGGCACGCCGAGGCTTTCGGAAAGGCAGATTTCCCGCGCGATAACGACGTCCTCCGCCGCGCGGGGGATTCCCTTCAACCCCGCCAATGTGGAATTATAGCCCTCGTTGACGACTCCGCCGTCCGCGAGTTCCTTGTCCTCACAGTGACACAGGCAGCGCATATTGAAGCCGCTCGCGTACTCCATGGCGAGCCGCATGAGACGGGAGCTTTTCACCGTCTTTCCGTCGTCGGAAATCGCCACCGCGCCCGCTTTTTTCATTTCGCCGATATCCGCCATCTGCTCCCCTTCTTCTCCTTTCGTAATGGCGCCGATCGGACGGATTTTGCAAAGTCCCACTTCCTCGCCGCGGTGGCGGATATAACTGATAACGACCTTATTATCCGCGACGGGCTGCGTATTGGGCATGCAGCAGATCTGCGTAAATCCGCCCTTTACCGCCGCTTTGGAGCCGCTCTCGATGTCCTCTTTATATTCGAATCCCGGCTCGCGAAGATGAACGTGCATGTCGATGAGGCCGGGAAATACGTGCAGCCCCGTCGCGTCTATGACTTCTTCGCCCTGTTCGGGAGAGAGCTTGTCCGCGATCTTTTCGATCTTTCCGCCGAGAACGCGGATATCCTTTTTTTCCACCGTATCTTTGAAAATTACGCTTCCGTTTTTGATAATCATTTTTTATAACCTCGCTTATTTACCCGATTTTCTGTACTGCTCCAACAGGAAAAGAATCGCCATTCTCACCGCCACGCCCGAAAGCACCTGATCCTCTATGCGGCTTTTCCCGTCGTCGATGACGTCGCTGGTAAGCTCCACCCCGCGGTTGACGGGTCCCGGGTGCATGACGATCGCATCGGGGGAAGCCAAAGACAATACCCGCTCGTTGACTCCGTAAAATTCCGCGTATTCGTTGAGAGAGGGAAAATTTCCCGCCTGCTGGCGCTCCAATTGAATTCTCAGTCCCATGACGACGTCCGCTCCCTCCACCGCTTCTTCGCGGGAAGTGCAGAGCTTTGCGCCCAAACGGTCGATTCCCTTGGGGATGAGCGTCTCAGGCGCGTACATTCTCACTTCCGCCCCGAGTTTGGCAAGGGCGAACAGATTGGATTTCGCCACGCGCGAGTGCTTGATGTCTCCCAGAATCGCCACCTTCAAGCCCTCGATTCTTCCGAATTTTTCCCGCATGGTGCAAAGGTCGAGAAGGGCTTGAGTGGGATGCTCGTTCATGCCGTCGCCCGCGTTGATGACGCCCGCTTTGACCGTCCTCGCAAGCAGATATGGCGCCCCGCCCATGGGGTGGCGGATAATGATGAAATCGTTCTTCATCGCGTCCAGCGTCTTGCCCGTATCGATGAGCGTCTCTCCCTTTGCGACGGACGAAGAACTCGCCGCGATATTGATGGTCGTCGCGCCCATGTATTTTGCCGCCAGCTCAAAGCTGGTGCGCGTCCGCGTGCTGTTCTCGTAAAAGAGAATGGTGGCGGTACAGCCTTCGAGATGCGGCAGTTTCTTGATTCCCTGCCTCAAAAGCCTCTTCATGTTCGCGGCGGTGTCGAGTATTTCGCAAATCTCTTCCGCGCTCGCGTCCACAAGGCCGAGCAAATCTTTTCTTTTAATCATTCGCGTCCTCCTTTCCGACGACGATTTTATCCTCCGCCGCGCCCAGTTCGGTAAAGTATGCCTCTACGTATTCACTGCGCGCGGTGGGTACGTTTTTGCCCACGAAATCCGCACGGACGGGCAATTCTCTGCCGCCGCGGTCGATAAGTTCCAGAAGCTGTATCGCCTTGGGCCTCCCGAGCCTGAAAATCGTTTCGATAGCCGCGCGGACGCTCCTGCCCGTGTGCAGCACGTCGTCGCAGAGCACCACGATTTTATCCTCTACGGAAAAATCCAGCTCGCAGTCGGTATGTTCGGGTACAAAAAAAGCGGAGACCAGATCGTCGCGCTGCATGCCGATATCGATTCCGCCGCAGGGAAGAGTGATCCCCTCCGCTTCGGAAAAACAATCCCGTATGCGCTTCGCCACGATTTCTCCGCCGCGCCGAATGCCGACAAACACCACCGTTTCGGGATTTTCGTCCCGCTCGGCAATTTCGTGCGCCAGTCTTATCAGCGTCCGCCTCATTCCGTTCGCATCCATAATGATATGTTCCGCCATGCGATTCCTCTCCGAAAAATAAAAATACGGCCCGGGCACCGACGCCCAAGACCGCAAAAATCTTCATGCTTTCCGCGCCGCGCGAAAAAACCGCGGCGGATATACTGTCTGCATTTTGTCTTGTCGGCATCTCGGTACCGCTCTTAAAGATAGTTTTATTATAGCACACTCCTTTTCGCTTGTAAAGAGTTCCGAAGCCCTTTTCGGAAAAAATTTTATTCTTTTCCGCGGAGCCGAACAAACCCGCAAAAAAAAATTCTTCAATAAATTTTCACCAATCTGAAATCCGTCTTGTCGCAGGAGGTGAGATAGTATTCCACCCCGTTTTTTTCCGAATACAGAGGGAAATATACGGGGCCGTGCAGATGTCCGAAAATAACTTTGTCCATGCCGCTCTTTTCAAACATCTGCGTGAACAGACTGTCGTCGCGGCGCAGATTGAAGGGAGGGTAATGAATGAGCGCTATCGTCTTATCCCCCTCTTGTCGGAGCGCCTGCGCGCAGGCGAGCGCGAGGCGGAAGCGCTCCGCTTCGCGGCGATAGAGTTTTTCGTCGCGCTCGGTATAGTCGGGGCTTCCGGGACACGTCCACCCGCGGGAACCGCAGATAACAAAATCCCCGATTCTGACCGCGTCCGTTTGAAGAAAGACAAAGGATTCGTCGGGCGCCCTTTCCCTGAGCCGCGTGATACCGTTCCACCAATAATCGTGGTTGCCGCGGATAAAGACCTTTTTCCCAGGCAGGGAGGCGAGCGCGTACAGGTCGGACATCGCGCCGTCCATTTTCATCGCCCAGCTGATGTCGCCCGCAACGAGCACGACGTCTTCTTCCGTCACTTTTTCCCGCCAATCCGCTTTTATTTTTTCGAAATGTCCTTCCCAGTTTCCCCCGAAAATATTCATGGGTTTGGAGGAATCCGAAGAAAGGTGCAGATCGCTTATCGCATAAACATTCATGGTAACATTATAACAGATTCTCTGCGGAAAGGCAAGGATTTTATTTCTCTGAAAAAATTCCCGCCCTTCATTTTTAAGAAAGGGCGGGGATACGGACACTTTTTTAATTTCGGCGTTTCAGAAACGGTTATCCGTTCCGTTTCCCTTGCAGGCACAGGAACGGGCCTGAGGGTAAAGCGGAAGTTCAAAGAAGCCCGTACAGATTTCCTGAGAGTATTCCTGAGCGGGCGGAATCGCACAATATCCGTAAGACGGAACCAAAAGCTCCACCTGCATGGCGATTTTGAGAATGACGGTCGTACACATGCTGACGGTGAAGGTATTGTTCGTCGCGTTGAACGTCCCCTCGGGAGCGACGGCGCTGACGACGCCTTTGACCGTAAACGGCATAATGGACGGAGACGGCACGAAAAGAAGCACGTCTTCGTTGAGCGTGACCGACGAAGTCGCCTTGCCCTCGGTGCCCGAAGCGTCCATATAAAGGACCTCGACGGGAATCGTGACGGACGCCTGAACGCGGGCGCACTGTTTATCCGATTGGCGGTCTATGTTGAGATTGGAGACCGTAGCCTCGGAAGAGAGGGAGCGAGCGCTGATGAACGTCAGCGGATATGTAGGATTTTCGGGCACGAAGTCGGTAAGTTCCAGCGTATAGTTTTCAAGCTGCGTCTGCTTGATGCAGGCGTCGAATATCTTTTCCGCCTGAATACATACTTTTTCCGTCAAGCCGTTCAACGGATTGCCCGTAATGGTGCCGGGGCACTTATCCGATTGAAAATTAGAATAAAACGACATTTTAACCTCCTGTAACGAAATAACCTTGAAGAAGAAACCGCGAAAGACGCGCGGCGCTTCAAGTTCCTCCGTAATCAATTACTTATTATATCTTATGTCGGGGAAAAAATTTTCGTGTTATGCCGCAAAAAGATTTTCCCTTCGCGTTCCGACTACCCTCGTCCCCGCGGCGCGTCCCGATCACAGCAATACTTTCATTCCGGGATATAAAAGAGCGGTCATGTTCTTTTTTTCAAAATTTTCTTCGCTTCCCGAAAGCAGCGCCTTCGTATCCCCCGCGCGCACGGTATAGAGATTTCCCCTGACGGCGGGAATATACAGAATTTGTCCCTCCCGAACGTCCTCTTTCAGAGAATTATGGCCTATCAGCACGCTTTCGGGAAGATGAAAGGCGTCGGAAATTTCTTTCAGCGTCTGTCCCCGTTTGACCTTATAAAATTGCGGAATGATAATTGTCAGCATCACTCCATTATATGCGGGAAGAAAAGAAATTATCCTCATAAATCGCAGGGCAAGCCCGTACAATAAATTATGAAAAAAAATAACATCTATCGAACGGCCGCGCTCGTCACGGGACTTTCCGTCGCGGAGCGCGCACTCGGATTTTTATATCGCATCGTCCTTTCGCGCCTCATCGGGTCGGAGGGGCTCGGACTCTATCAGGTCGCCCTGTCCGTATTTTCCGTCTTCATCACGCTGGGAACGGGCGGAATCCCCATCACCGTATCGCGGCTCATCTCCAAAAGCAAGGCGGCGGGAAATCCGAAAGGGGAACGCTCCGCCGTCACCGCGGGACTTTTCGCGTCACTGCTCCTCACCCTTCCCGTCTGCCTCGTCTTTCTCCTCTTCGGAAAAAAATTTACCTTTCTCTTTTCCGACGACCGATGCCTGGATATCTTCTCCATTTTGCTCGTCGGACTTATTTTTTCCTCCGTCTACGCCGTCATTCGCGGCAGCTTTTGGGGAAACAAACAATTTCTTCTTCCCTCCGTCCTCGAACTCGTGGAAGAAAGCGTCATGGTCATCGCGGGTGTCCTTCTCCTCCGCGGCATCTCCGACGTATTCGACGGCGCAAAGCGCGCCGCCTTCGCAGTCATCATCTCCTATTTCATCTCTTTCTCCGCCTCTTCCGTCTGCTTCTTCGCTCGCGGCGGAAGACTCGCCTCGCCTAAAAAACAATTAAAACCGCTGTTCGCTTCCGCCATGCCCATTACGGCCGTGCGCGCGGGCGGTTCCCTCGTCGGTTCCGCCAAGGCATGCC
>USMU01000009.1 GCA_900555925.1 uncultured Clostridium sp.
TATAATGGACATTATTAAAGTTTTTGGTATTAACGTAAAAAAATACAGAGTTTCTTGTAATATGTTTCAGGAAAAACTTGCAGAAAAGAGCAACCTTCATACAACCTATATCAGTGCAATCGAATGTTTCCGGCGTAATAAGGATAACCAGCTCTCAATATTCAAATCTATAAGCTTTTTTGAGGAATAAAAAATTCCAAATTACACTATTGCCTATAACCTTGCTTGTAATGATTTTCTAATCCACCGCTTTATCCATCGCCTTTCAGAAAAAGTCGCTAATTTTATCTAAACGTTAACGAGAATTAGAGTGCACTATGTATATCTGCAAACAAAGTAATCAGTGAATAGTCTTTCAGACATCTTTTCAAGAACGGATTTTTAAAACGGTTTCCCTGATTCCGCTTGATAGAAGGGACAGTTCGCTTCCCTCGCTGAACATCGTCATTCCCGATTCTTTCGCCTTTTTGATATAACAGGCGTTTCCCGTAATGATACCGCTCGTCTTCCCCCATTTACGAGCACTTTCCGCCGTTCTGTCTATTGCAGTGAGGATCGGATTTGCAGCCGTATCTCCGAGACAACCGTAAGAATCCGAAAGGTCGTTCGGTCCCAGCAGAAAGCCTTCCACTCCTTCCACGGACAGAATTTCGTCGATACGTTCCACGCCTTCGGCTGTCTCGATCTGCGCATAAATTTTTGTGCGCAGATTTGCGGATTTCATATAATCGGGCAGGGGCGGCGGATTATAAAGCGTATGCGCGCGCATCGTCGAAATTCCCCGTTCGCCCAAAGGAGAATATTTCGCATATTTCACAACCTTACTTATATCTTCGGCACATCCCGTCATCGGCAGCAGAAGTCCGTCCGCACCCATGTCGAGAAATTTGATGATATCCCGCCGTTCCGCAGATGGAATACGGACAATCGTTTCGATTCCTCCGCTGAGACGAGCCGAACAGATCATTCCGTAAATTTCGCGATAATCAAATCCCCCGTGTTCGTCGTCTATGATATAAAAATCCAGTCCGCATTGCTTAAACAATACGGGAAAATTGGAAAAAGGGATTTCATTGATCATGATCCCCGCCTTTCGTCCGTCCTTCATTCCTTGCCCTCCGTCAATTTTTTCAAGCCATTCAAAGCGTCCGCGCCTTCGTTGAATTCCCGTAAAAATCCCAGCCGATCGACAACCCGACCGATCAGTTTTCCGTAGAAACGAAGCGCGCCGCCTGTAACAATGAGTTTTTTCCGTTTCGGCAGCCGCTTTACCGCCGCCGCATATTCATCCGCGAGTTCTTGTTCGACTCTTTCGTCCGCCTCGGCGGAGAGACCACGCAGCCTCTTTCCGCCCGAAAGCCCCGTTACTGTACAGAGAGTCTTTCCTCCGAAGTACGGTCGGGATTCAAAATTTCCCGAAACAAATCCGTTTTCTATCGCGCAAAGCTGCGCCGCAGTCCCCAAATTAAGAACCAAACTTTCTTCGGTTCCTCCCGCTCCCGACACGGCACATTGTTGATCTCCGCACGGCGTATAAATTGTTTTACCGTTTCTTATTCCCGCGGGACGCACCTCGTACGACGCCTCGGGAAGACGCAGACGCGTTGCTTCCTTCGTGCGGGTTCTCACGTTATAGAAACCGCTCGCCGCCGCGTCCGTGATATGCGTAATATTGTTACCCGTCAGATCGAATGCAATATAGGAACCGAGCGTAAAAAATTCCGCTGCCCGGGAATATAAATCGGGATCGGATCTTACGATCGCTTCGACTCCCGCACGCGGCAGGTTCGCTTTCATAGAAGTGCCGCTCTCCGCGGAAACCCCGAGCCGTATCCCCGCTTCTCCGGCCCTTCGGTCTTGCCAGGATATATAGCGAGTAAGCAGCCGCGACCGTGCATCCGCCAGAAAATATCCGTGCATCTGCGTGGAAATATAAACGTCGTCGCAATCCGACCCGTCCACCAATTTTCGGACAATCCGCAAAATCTTTTCCGTTTCCACTTCGTAGAAAATTCCGTCATCCAAAGCCGGCTCCGGAAAGGGAACCCGTTCCGCCATACGCATCCCGTTCCGACCGCAAACCGCACTCTTGATACTCGTACTGCCGATATCGATGAGCAGATGTCTCATTTTCCGAAAAAGTCCGATATGTCACAGTCGGCAAGATAAATATCGTGGCGGTTGAGTTCAAAGGAAAAAATGATCCGATCTCCGTCCGCGAACCCGTCGGGATAAGAAAGCCAGCCCGGAAAATCGAGAACTTTCTTTTTATAGCGCCATGTGCGCATATCGTCATCCGATATCCATATTTCGAGAGGATTTCTGTGTCTGAAACCGAGTTCGGGGTTAGGCGTATTGATCAGCGCCACGGCTCCGCCGTTCAAGTTGAGCAATTTCGGTTTATTGTTCGGATTCGGAATATCCGTAGGGCAGGGCTTAGACCAATGCAATCCGTCTTTTGAATCGCTCCGATAAAGTACCCCCGCTCCGTTTATGCGGAGAAGCATTGCAAAACCGTCGGACAAAACCGCCAGCGTCGGCTCCGGCCATTGCCATACTCTTTTTCCGTTCAGTTCGTTGGGAATGAGAATATCTTCTCCCTTTTCAAAACGTTTTCCGTCCGAAGAAAACAGTGTTCCGCATCGGACGGCGGGAAGCATACTGTCCAAAATCGTTTTCCCCGCGCGTCTGAGAGAATCGTTTTCTTCTTTTTCGACGGCATACCTCTGATAAGCGATCCATTTTCCCCGCGGCGTGCGGATGGTTCCCCGAAGAAAAACAAAATCCCTTCCGAAACAAGGCAGCTCCTCCCTTTGCCAGCGATGACCTCCGTCATCGCTGACGAGCGCATAACAATCGGTATCGAGATAACCGCCGTTATGTTCGGTGACATAGACTCTCACTCGACCGCTTTCCGCGTCCACATCCATGTCGGTCGCATAGAGCGCCCTGCCGTTATCCTCCCGAATCAGCTCCGGAGAGGACCATTTCTCCCCGTCGCGACTATGAAAAACCAACACCCGATTTTCCAAAGCGGGTTCCGTAACGCCGCCGCACTGCGATACCAGAATCAGGCTTTTGTCGGGCAGTTTACGCACGATCGCTTCACAACTGAGCGAATCGCGGTGCACCATACTGATTTTATCCATTTTTTAACTCCGCAGTTTTTTGCGCGCCGCTTTTCGGCGGCGCGCCGTTGTCGTCAATTCCTACGCGAATGTTTTTTCGAAACAAATGCGATTGCAGCAACCCCAAAGGCGCCGAGCATCGAAAATACTGCCAGAGAAGATCCGCATCCGTCCCCGTTGGAAGTACTTCCGCCCTGCGAATTTTCCGACGAAATCCCTGTCGAATCGGAAGTCGAAGGTGCATCGTCTTCGATTTCGAATACGGCGATGAGTGTGATATCCGAATCCACTTCTTTTAATTCGGCGATATAGTTCTCCTGCCCTTCGATTCTCCAACCGAGGAAAGTATACCCCTCCTTCTCTACGTCTTTCAGCGTCACCGTATCGAAATAGGTAACTGTCGCGGGATTGCTTTCTCCCGAAGCATATTCGCCGCCGTTCAGACGATAGGTCACATTATAGCTGATAATACCGAATTCTATTTTCAGAGTAAAGTTCCCGTCTACCTGATAGTAATATTTTCCGTCGTCGGCCGCCGTCAAGGAAACAGAAGTTTCTTCCGCGCCCTCTTCTTCGGGAGGGTAAATAATACTTACCGTCGCCGAATACCCTCTTTGGGGAACGGCTTCGATTGTCAACGTCTTATATATGTTGCTGACATAAGTTTCTCCCGACACGGCTTTTCCGTCTATGGCCGCACTTCCGCCTTCCGAAGCGACGTCCAAACCGAGTATGACCTCTTCTCCCAACCCGAGAGTCTCTATCGTTCCGGCCTCTGCCACCGTGACTTTATACGAAACGGCGGAAATCCGATTCGTCTCTTCGTCCGCGATTTTTTCCGATTCCGCAAGCGCCTCTCCGTTGAGTTTGAGCCCCGTAAAATCATAACCGTCTTTGGGAACGACGACGATCACGGCTTCTTCTTTCGGTTTGAGATAAAGTTTTCCGTCTTCTCCGGAATCGGGCATGTCGCTCCAATCCCCGTCCGCCGTAATATCCATAAATTTTTGCAGGGTATCGAGACGGCTGTAATAGATCTCCGCCGCAGTCGCGTTTTCTCCGATAATTTCAAGCTCGATCAGCGGGGAAACGGTCACATCGATCGTACAATTCAAAGGTTGGGCTCCTAACGTGGAAAGCTCGTCGATTCCGCCTGGATACAAACCATGGTTGCCCTTTCGGATATAATATTCCCCCTCATAGGTATATCCCGTCATGAGGGCGCTGCGGTCCTTGTTTCTGCCCGCAAATCCGTCCTTATAACTCCAATTATCCGCGCTCTCGTCGCGTTGAGAAAGCGTATAACCCTCTATGCCTTCGACGCTCGTCGCGACCTTGGTGATGCCGTACCCGTCGGCAAGTTCGCTTTTCAAATAAATCGGATCATAGGCAAACAATTTATCGGAATCGATGAATACCGTACCCTGTTCCCCCAAATCCACGGCATATGTACCCTCCGAGGTCTCTTCCGCGACGGAACCGTTCACTTTCAGCGTGACATTATCGTAAAACACATCGTACAAAGTAATGTTGTCGTTGCTTGCCTCCGCCTCAAAAGGCAGAACATCCGTCGTCACCTCTCCGTCGGACTGACGGATTACGGCAAAGTCTCCGAAAGCAAAATCCCAGCGATAAGAACTGGATGTATATTCGACATACTCGATTTCCAGTGTCTGATAATCGGCAATGTCCGTCAGCCGCTCTCCGAGCTCCTCCGTCGTATCGCCGTCTCTCAGCTGCGCGAGCGGCACATAAATCGTTCCGTCCGTTCCCGATGAAGCGTTCAGTTGGCCGCCGATTCCGTTGCCGCCGTTGGAAACGCGGACGGTGCTCTTTTGATCCGTCGAAGCGTCCAGAAAAGTAAACCGAAGGTCCTCTTTGGAAATTCCCCAGACAGTGTCGCTCCCGACAAACTTGATGCGCATGTAACTAAGTCCCGTATCCACATTGGGACGATTTGCCTGTCTGTGCATGATTTTGAACCGAAAGGCAATATCCGTCGCATTCGAAAGCGTATAATCCGTCTCCCCGTCCGAAGGAGAAAAACGTACCGTTCCGCCTGCCGTACTGTTGGAATAGACAATCGTTCCCCCGTCGATGGAAAGTTGCCGCAATTCCCCGTCGGGAACGGTCGTCTCCGACGGAATCGGCTCCTCCGCATAGGCGTTCATCGCAGCCATGCCGTAGCCGAAGGCTCCGCAAAGTCCCAAAGTAAGGCAACATAAGAGCACCTTACGCAAAGTTTTCATCATTTTTCCGTTCCTCCTTACAAATGTAATCTATTTTTCTTTGAAGTCTCTTTTTTCCGCCCGATAACGACGGCTCCGCATACGGCCGCCGCGGCCATACTTCCCGCGAACGCAGACGAGCCGCATCCCCCGCTTTTCGGCGCCTGCTCCGAAGTCCCCGATGACTGAGAATCTCCCGAGTCTTCCCCGGGTGCGGGATTTTCCGACCCGTCCGCAATCGTAACATACGCCTTTAACAGACTGTATCTGTCCTGCGCTTTGCCCGTCACTTTTTTCGAAAACTCAAACGTATACCGCCCCTCTGCATTTTTCGAATAATCGGGACAATCCCACTCGCCCGTCAGTTCCAGCTCGGAACCGTCCTCCCCTATCAAAGTCACAATAGAAGGGAGTTTTTTAAGAATTTCGCTCTTGGGAGTACCGGGTTCGACGGTAATGTATCGCTCATACGTCTCTTTCGTTCCGACATAATCGAGAAATCCGCCCAGTTTGCTGACCGCCATGCGCATGCGACAGTACTCGCTCATCGGTTTTCCCGCCCTGATGTCTTCTTCGGTGACTATACACATCCGAATCTCTTTCATTTCATACCTGCCCGCATCATAGACGATATAAATCTCCCCGTTTTCGCCCTCTTCCGCCGCCGCTTCGGGATAACTGATTCCGAAATTCCGCCAATCGCCGCGGATGTCGCTGTCGTCGAGCATCAGCATATAGGGATACGTCTCTCCGTCGTCGTAAGAAAGATAGGCGGCGAGCTGTTCCCTGTCGGCCGTGGTCGCATGCGTAATCATCAGTATCGCGCCGCTTCTTAACCTCTGGATATGAAATTTGGAGCTGGGGGTAATATACGGAATTCCGTTATCCGCCTTATAAGGAGTCCATGTAGTGCCGTAATCATAGGAATAGGAAATTTCCATTCCGCCGCCGCAATCCCGAGGAAGGCGGGAGAGCATCATCAGGCTTCCGTCTTTCCGTTCGATAATCTGCGCTTCGCCGAACGTTTTATTTTCGGGATAAGCCGTAACGGCAGGCTGGGAAGTGGTCGTCGTCCAGGGATATTTTCCCGTTTCGTCATTGGGACGACAGATATAAGTCTGCTGCGCGTCCGTATCCACTTCTACGGGCGTAATCCAATATCCGTTGGAAAGAATGGTGGGACGATGCGCGGGAGGCGCTTTCATCCAGCCCACAGGTTCTCCCGTTTCAAGATTTTCCGACGGATTCTCGCAGTCGGGATTTTTTAATTCCACCGCGTACGCGCCTTTCAGACCGCCGCGAATGAGAATCAGCCAAAGTTTCCCGAACTGATCGTAAAAAAGACGCGGATCCGCCAAACGCACCGAATCGTCCGGAACGTCCCAAATCATGTACTCTTCGCTCCAAGTCGCTCCGCTGTCGTCGCTGTAATACATTACGTCGTAATTATCCGATCCTTCCGAACCCTCCACGGAATCGCCCGTCTGCCATGCGCACCACATCCGCCCGCCGGGCGTTACGGCAATGGTCGGAAGCCCCTGCCATTTTCTGTCCGTTTCGGCGTAAGTCTCCGAAGCCCCCTCCGAAACGGGCATCTCCGTTATCCCCGGGTCAGAAGACCAATAACTGACGAGCGGTTCCGACGCGTCCGCATCGGCCCCGACGGCAACGGGACGTGCGAATGCGGGAGAACACGCAAGCACCGAAACAAGCCCCGCCAACAATATATTTTTTTTGTTCATACCGCCTCCTCATCAATAAGAAATCGTCAGGGAATGAATCATCGGAGAGAACACATACGCGTCTTCCCGATCGGCGGGCAAGCGTTCGTCGCCGTCGCTCGCCTGCGTCGTGAAGAGTATTTCCAAAGTCCCGTATTCGAGCAGTCTGCCGTACTCATTGCTGACAATGCCGGGAGAAAAAATTCTCGTATAACCGAAAATCCTCGTATCGTCCTGCGGATCCGCCGTGGCTTCCGCATCTATCGCGTCGCCGACTTCTTCCCACCATTCACGAGGTTCCTCCTGCGTAATTCCTTGGGAAATCGAATCGAGAATATCCATGGAAGAACGCAATACCTCCACTTCGTCCGCGACTTTCGGTTCGGTCGTCGCGGTCGTGCGGCCCTCACGGGCGGCAAACAGATAATCCGAATCGGGATCCCAGACAAAATCCCCGCTGTACAAAAGAGGGTTGCTCGTTCCCAAATCGTTAATCCCCGTCCGTTCGATAACCTTGCGGCCGCCGCGGACGATATTGTCGAGATCGGAGCAGTCCAATTCGTAAGCATAATTCGATTTGAATACTTCCGATTCCTCGTAAAACAGCCAGACCTTCCCGCCCTCGTCGAAACTGACGAGGCTGGGTTCTATCGCCCCCGGATAATATGTGAGGCCGACCGAATCCCATTCCGAACTGTCGAAAGAGACTATCGGCTGCGTTCCCACTTTCGTCCATTCACCCGTCGGGGTCTCGGCTACGGCAAACCCGATCTGCGCGTTCGTACGATCCTCTCGGTCGGTACCGCTGTAAGCCATCAAATAGGAATATTTTTTTCCGCCGTAAGAAAAGTCCCCTTTGACTATATCCGCTCCGAAAATGCGGCCGCTGTCCCAGCCGCTTTCGGAAACGGAAATACAGGTTTTCGCTTCTCCGTAGCTCCATTTTCCGCCGCTGTAACTCCCCGTGCGGACGGCTATGCTGTCCGTCGTTTCGTCGTATTTGACCGTATTCCGCGTATAGAAAAGATATCGGGTCGTTCCTTCCTGAAAAGCGGAAGGATGTTCGTTATAATAACCGAGGCTCTCGTCGAATACGGCACCGATTCCGTCGAAGATCTTTTCCTCGAAAGTTTCCGTCGTCCCTCCGTCCGAAGAAGAGGACGAATCTGCCGCTTTATTGCATCCAGCAAGTCCCGCACTCAAAATCAATGCCAAAAAAATACAGACCGTCTTTTTCATGTTTTCCTCCTTGTTTTCCCCGGCCTTTACGCGGGAACGCTGCCGTTTTCCATGCAGTCTTTAATGGATTGCCTGCTGTCATCAAACAGATTCCCCACGCTGAAATCCCCGTAATAAAGAGAAATGTTGTCGAGTAAAATTTCGGTGTCCTGATTCGCATTGAACAAACGGGTAATCGAGATTTTCACGACGGGATTTTTATCGAAGTCCAGAATCCCTTCGTTTCCGTAAGAGGAAGAGAGCGACCAACTCGGCGCCGCATATTGCGAAAAAGGAATTCGCAGCCAGCCTTTGAAGCCTGCGGGAATACGTACAAACGTCTGGGTATGGTAGGAAAATTCCTCCCCCGTTTGGGTATCATATGCATATACGGTCTTGTATTTCTGTCCCACGTCGTTGAGATTATACTGTTCCAAAAGCCCCGTTTCGAGATTGTACTGGAACAATTCCAAGGCAAAACTCACCAAATATTCCGCCTTATTCTCCACATATACGGCAATTCCGTTCGCTCCGCTCCAATCGGTCGCGTCTTTCTGCCCGAAATTGAAATGCACGCCCGCATAGGAATTCCTCCCCGCGTCGAAATCCGCAGAATCCAAGTTATAGAAAAGGCCGTTTCCGCGCTCCCCGTTCTCCTTTATCGAATAATCCGAATTCTGACCGGAAAGATAAAACTTTTCATACATTTCCCGTTCCGACCGCTCTTTGCCGACGGCGGAAAATTCTTCCCCGAAATCGAATCCTTCAATCAATTTCATATCCCCGCGCGTTTCACATTCCGAATGATAACGGGCGACAAATGCTTCGAATACGGAATAATCCTCCTCCGTCGCCGTACGCAAAACGCCTTCCGGCACTGCCGTTCCCGCCTCGACGGAGATCTCGTCCGCATTCATGCCGCAAAAGTTCGCCAGCGGTTCATAGTTTCCCGCGGTTCCGTACTCGTCTAACGTCACGCAGTCCGCGCCGAACAGATACAGGCTGATTCCGTCTTTCAACCACGTATCGCCCGAAGCAAAATTGCTGTTGACGGAAGCCACCACGGTAACGGAAATTTCGGAAATCGACTCAATCGCCGCGCCGGCTCCGTTCTGTAATTCTGAAAAGGGCAGCAGAATCTCTCCGTAAAACATATACGGAATTTCCAGTTCCCCCGTTCTGTTCCATTGAAGCCCGGTTTCCGTCTTTTCCCCCGTTCCGTCCGAAGTCGTATATTCGATTCCCCGAGCGGTACCAAAATTGCTGTTCCAAGTATATTCCGTTCCGCCCGAACAAACGGAAATTCTGACGGGAAGTGCGTAATTGTAAGTATTTTTCAAAAATACCTTTACGGAAAGAGCATTCCCCTCCACCTGCTTTTCTTCGGGCAGCACATAAGTCAGCCGTTCGTTTTCCGATAATTTCCCTTCCGTTTCGTAGATCAACGGAAAAGCCTGTTCCGCAGAAGTGCTTCTATCGCCCATCGAAAAGCATACGGCCGTTACGGCAAAGGCCGCCAGCATCACGGAAATCAGTTTTGTCTTCATTCTTTTCCTCCTTCCGGGAATACCGATTGTTCGGTATCCTTAAAATATTTGATATGCGTCACTTCCCCCGATTTCAAGGTATTTATGAAAAAACGGAGAAATGCCGTTCTGTCCAAGCCCGTCGCGTAAGTAACTTCCGTCGCGGACGGAGAATCCGTAAATCGCGTGCGGGCCCTTTCGTCCCCTGCGAGCGGAATGTCTATGCGCCGTCTTCCGTAAGTACAGAACTTTTCCGTCGCTTCGGCGATCGTAAGCACATCGTGCATCGTCGGCCTGCGCCCGGGATGTGTATCCCTCCATTTTCCGAGCATTCTTCCGAGAATGTCGAATTCCCGTCCCCCTCCCGAAACGACCGCATAGACCTCTGATTCTTCCAAATACGTATAGGCGGTCACATC
This sequence comes from uncultured Clostridium sp., assembly GCA_900555925.1. GTDB lineage: Bacteria > Bacillota > Clostridia > Christensenellales > Borkfalkiaceae > Scatosoma. The sequence goes on from USMU01000009.1 coordinate 10,241, forward strand.
GATTCCGACAAAAGTCATCGGCACGCCCGCCCTCAGTACGAGCGCCGCGGCTTCCGGGTCGCAACGGATATTCCATTCCGCCTTTTCTCCCGTAAAACTTCCGCCCATGCAGATAATCCGCGAGAGTTTGCGGAAAGAATTCGGATATTTTTCGGCCGTTTTCGCCAAATTCGTCAAAGGCCCGATAGCCATGAGCGTGACCTCTCCGGGAGCTTTTTCCGCTTGCTCCGCAATGAAATCGACTGCGGAGAGAGAACGTACGGGTGCGGAAGCAAATTCGGGGAAATAGTGCGGAATGACGGGACGGCCGTCGGGAAGTCTTTCTTCAAAATCCTCCACCTGAAAAGCGGCCTTGTACGGATAATCTTCTCCCGCATATACCTCCGGATCCTCCCCGAGCGCTCCGAGCAGCGCCGAAGCAATTTTTGCGCGCTGCATACTGTTTCTGAACACCGTCGTCACGCCGAGAATATCGAATTTCTTCATGCGGACGGCAAGCGCCAAAGCATAAGCGTCGTCGATATCGTCGCCGATATCCGTATCGATGATGATTTTTTCGCGTTTTTCCATGTTGGCTCCTAATCTTCCCCATTGCTTTACTTCATGCTGTCGGGCACAGCCTTATAATAGGAGGTGTCCCCGTACACGGAATTAATCCTCAGCTCGGCGTAGTCGGAATCGGGAGCATTTGGCGCCCATGCATATTGTATCCCCAAACGTTTTTTATGCGCCTGAAAACAATCGTTATTGAATTCAACATACTCGTTCAAACCTGCCCGCACGCACCACGCCAGCATCGATTCAATTTCCGAAGCGACCTCTTCCGCGGAACCCTGGCCGATAATGTCCGCATATTTTTTGTACCACTGTGAACGCATATTGCTCTGCGTCGTAAGACTGGACTTATATCGCGAATCCGATGTGTCGAGCATGAACTCGAATCCCCGCTTATCATAAGAATAGGGGATGAGCGCAGCGCGGGAATTCCATTTCACGTAATCGCGGTAGTTATTGAACTGACCGCCGGACACGCTGGTAAGATTTACGTACATCGGATTGCAGAGAAACATGCAGAAATAAATGCCGTAACTTTCCACGTTGGTTTGAAAAGCGGTCTTTACCTCGTCGGTATAGTCCATCTGCCCGTATCGGTAGGTATGCACCGTACCGTCTTCAAGCGTCTCCGTCTCCCCCGGCTGTTTTACGTAGAAAAACGTTCCGTTTTCCGCATCCTCCGCCCTGTCGATCCCGTAATAGACGAGCCTTTGTCCCTCTTCGGAATACAAAAAATCCAGCAATTTGATTACACGGTCGGGCCTCTCGCAATTTGCGGAAACCATCGTGAACAATTCCCCCGACGTCCGATAAGAAAGTTGCGGCACCTGTCCGCTCCCGTTCGTAAAGATAATCGGTACGTAAGCGGCATCCTCACCTTTCGGATTATTGCCGTTGATATTCATTTCCCAGTTTCTGAAATAGCTCGACGGAGTAATCATTTTTCCGATATACATGATCGGTTCACCCGTCTGAATATATTGATTGATTTGCGTCTGCGTGGCGCCGAGACAGCCTTCCGTAAGCAGGTTCGCACGGTAAAGTTCGTTCAGCCATTGCATCATTTCCACGAAATTTTCGCTCGACTGAGGATATACATAGTTTCCTTCCGAATCTTCTTCCGGACAGGAGAAATATTCCATCAGTACCTGAATCCCTCGGCTTCCATACTCTTCGCTGGAATCAAACGCGGAAATCAGTACGGAATGGTTTGCGTTGGATAACGAATACTCGTTTTTCGTCCATGTAAGAAACTCGAATATCCCCTCTGGATTTGCCATCTGCGCGTCCGTCCAATCGGGATTCTGAGATTTTTTGTACGTACAGAAAGCGTCGAGATAATCCTTTCTTACGACAATTCCGTCGTTGGGAAGAATATCCCCGCCCAGTTCGCGGTAGTCTTCCATTTCCTCCGAATTGTAAAAATTATTGACTATGTAGAAAAGCTCGTCGTCGGCGTCTTTATATGTGTTATACATCTCCCCTTCTTCCGTGATTCTCCGCCACAGCGAAGGAGCCCAGCGTTCGGCAAGTCCGTTGATCGGAAATACCTTGGCTCCGTTGACCAAATTGTCCATGCCCGCCGTGACGGAAACCAGATCTGGCAGATCGTTTCCCGCGATCATCGTCGTAAGCTCCGAACCGTCTCCCGTGGTCGCCTTTCTGAAATTGATTTTCACGCCCGTTTTACGGAGAATCTCGTCCATAACCTGAGATCCCTCCCGCGGCAGGGAATACGATGTACTGTCGATAAACCAGTCGATGTTTATGATTTCGTCCTCTTCCCACTGCGTCCAGCTGTCGATCGTATCGTCGTGATCCGCCAAAGGGAAATCCGGATATTCATAGCCGCCGAAATCGAACATAGGATTGTTGCAGCCGCCCAAAAGAAGGCTTCCCAACAATAACGCACCGACTGCGCAACTGAGCACTTTTTTACCCGTCTTCATTAATTATCCTCCTTTTCAGCCCTTCAAAGAGCCTATGTAAGCGACTTCCGAACAGATAATTGTCCGTATCCCGCGCAAGCCGCTCGCAAATTTTCAGCATGATTTCTTCGTATGAGATTCCCGCGTATAAAGAGTAGCACCATCAATGCGCATTCCCCTTATAGTCATAATCTTCCCGCTCCATTTATCCATGCTTGGAACTCCCGCATGTGTCTCCGATACAGGCGTGCTGATTATCCTTACTTTGTCTCCTACCTTCAATTCCTTAAATTCTTTCTCTGTCATTCTCTTTCTCCTTCCTTCATGGATTATTTTTTTCAGATTTTAACTTTCGTTCGCGGATAATTTCTTTTTGAAAGTCGTCAAGACATGAATAAAATAAGTGGTATATTTTTTCGAGAAGTTTTTTCCCTTTATTGCACGAATAGCACAAGGTAAATCAATCGTTCACTTGCAAGCAGATGAATTGAAAAAGATTTCTATTGCATACCCAACCATTGATGAACAACAAAAAATATCAGGGTTCATTGATAAAATTGACGAACGCATAGAAGTCCAAAACAAAATCATAAAACATAGAAAATCACTAATATTTTCATTAGTTATCGAAATTTTGCTATCGTTTTTATCGCTAATTGAGAGTGCGCTGTCCTTAAACGTATTTTCTTTCTTCAATAATTTACTAAAATTTATGTGGACTATTTTCAAGGAGGTAAAACGATTATCTTCGGTCATATTCAAGCCGAGATAATTGCACGCTCTGAAATAATCGTTGTAGGAATAAACGCTTGTTTTTTGTGTTGCGAGATATGTAACGAATTTTTCAAGGTCGTTTTTGAAGAACGTTCGCAGTTCGGATATGCCTACGGCTTTTTTCAATGCCTGCTGATTTTTTCGTATATTCTGCAATTCCGCAAGCGGTCTGCCGGTTCTGAACGAAGCCTTAATAACGTCAACGTTATAATCGTTTCGGCTTAACTCTGCGCGATTTTTCATAAGCCATTTTGCAAAGCGTTTGTTTTTGCCGATTTCTTGCAAAATTTGCTTGGAGAAGGCGTAGCCGTCAAGTCCCGCTTTCATAAGATATTCGATTTGTGGATATTTCTCGTAAAAGCGTAGATATTTCAGAACGTCAACGCCCTTGTAAAGGTTTACGGCGGAATACTTATATTTAGGAAATTTGTCTAAATACTCACGGTTGACGACCGGGGCGAATGGGTCGAAATATTTATCTTCGGAATAATCCCATTCGGTGCTTTCATACCAACGCGGAGCGGTTTGCGCCCCTTGTTCAAACCAACCGACGGAATAGCCTGCGATATAGTGGAAAACCATATCTTTGACGTAGCAAATATCCGAGTTCAGACCGTGAACGGCAACCTGTTTATACAGCCACTGTTTATATTTCGTTCTTACGGCTACGGTTACTTTGACGAGTTCGCCGTCATTTTTCGTAAGATATGAGTAAAAACGAGTTCTGCCGGGAAGGCATACGTTATTTTGCGCGTCGGCTTTTTTGATACGAGCGACTATGTATTTCGGAATGGGTTTTGTTTTCTCTTTTTTCATAGTTACACCTCCACGATAAAGACGTCGCCGAGTATCTCTTCGAGTTTGCACACGGCGGAAGGTTCAAAGCCTTTGGCAAGTTCTTTTTCTTCTGCGAGAACGTCGTCGGGTTCTTCGATATCTCCGTCGAACTCCCGCATTTCTTCTTCTGTAAGAATTTCGCCCGTATCTAAGTCTATATGTCGATTAACGGCTGTTTCGACGCGTTCAATGAATTGTTTTTCGTTGTCGTTTTCGATGATATACAAGTCGTGATATTTTACGATTTTCGCAAAGTAATTTTCAGCAGCGTGATAAGGAAAACCGACCATCGGAATACGCTCTTTTAAGCCCACGTCGCGGCTTGTAATGGTAAGGTCGAGTTCGTTACCGAGAAGCACGGCTTTATCGCCTAAAACTTCGTAGAAATCGCCTAAACGATATGCCACGATTGCCGTCGGGTGTTCTGCCTGATACGCCGTATATTTTTGATACGTAGGATTGCCTTTTTTGCGTTGTTCTTCTTCGTGAACTTGGGCGAAAATTTCCTGCATTTCTTCTTCCGACGGCATATCCGTTTCATCGTCGTTTGTATCGGTTTTAGTAGTTAAAGTATCCGTTTTGGTGTCTTTAACGTCGGTATCGTCGATTTTATCGAAAATAGAAAACTGTAAATTCTGCGGTTTCGTTGGTTGCGGTTTTACCGTTACAGGCTTTGTTGTAGCAACCTTTTTCGGCGCGGGTTTGTATTCTTCGCCGTCTATGGTATAAAGCGTGCCTTCGATTGAATCTTCTTCAAAAAAGTGGATAGCCCAACCGTACACGGTAACGTCGTCAATACAAGCGGAATTAGCACCTTTTTCGGCAAGTTTTCTCGCTTCGTCGCAAGCATATTTCATAAAACCGGAAAGCGTTTTCTTGTTCAACAAAGGGTGTCCGTCTTTCTCAAACGGAGTGCCGTTATTTATCTTGTCGGCAAGGGTTTCGCTCGCATTGTTTTGTAAATAAGTAAGGATAAGTTCTTCCTGCTTATTTTGCGGTGTAAGATTTAACTTAATCATCGTTTTTACACTCCTTTTCGAGTATTTCTAATATTTGTTTTTCTTCGTATCCGACCGAGCAAAGCCAAATAATCGTTGCAAGCGTTTCAAGGCTCGCTCCTTGTTTGTTTCGCTCAAACATTTTTTCATATTGCGTGCAATCGCCGCTTGTAAACCATTGATATTTGTTGCAAAGGCGATATAGGGTTTCTGTCGATAATTTCATTTTCGTATCTCCTTAAAACGGTAAGTCGTCAAGCAATTCGCAAGCCTTACCTTCCAAACCGTCGAGCGTCGTATAGTTGTTGAACCCACCGCGGTAGTCCGTTTCGTTTTTCGCCGTGCGGATAAGTATGTGGTTATACCACTCGTCGGAAAAGTAGCGAACGTCGGATATAGATACGTAAACGCATTTGTTTTCCGCGCTCTTTATAAACGCCGAAAAGCAGTAATGATTTCTACCGACGTTTACAAGTTGCCAGTGGTTATTTCTACACATTGTTTTTAAGAAATTTATGTATTTGGTCTGAAACGATTTGTAGTCGTCGCCTGTATAACAGCCGGACGAAAACTCGTAACCCACGTATTTTTTCAAGTCTTTGATATTAGCCATAGTGATTATCTCCTTAGAATAATTTTGAAATTTTGATACGTTTATACTGCAAACCGTTGTCGTGCCTGAATTTGCTTACAGCCTGTTTAAGCGAATAGAACACATACGATTGCGTAACGTGCGTTTCGTCATCGTAATAGTCGAAAACGAGCGTGCCGTATTGATTGTAGTGATAGAAAATGTATCTCATTGTTTAACTCTCCCGTAAACGTCGTCGGCGTAAAATTGACAAACAAACCAATTAAAAAGAGCGTGACATTTCACGCCCTTGTAGTCCACTATGTAATCATTATCGCCGACTTTTTCGAGTACCGTTATTTCGGCAAGTTCGCCGTTCAGCGAGTTTATATGTGCCATTGCTTTATACTCTTTCATATTTCACCTCACGCCACACGTTTAATTCCACCGCCGAACGAGCAGACGCCTATTGTACCGAACTCCGAGCAGCAATCGTCGGTTTTGTTCCAAACGTAGGCGTAAGCATAGAACGTTCTGCCTTGCTTATACAGCATTTCGTCCCATTCTTCTTCGTAGTCGGATATGTAGAGAAAGTCGTAACATTCGCCGAAATCCGTATATTCGTGTGTTACGGCATATACGAGAACGTTGTATTGTTCTTCAAATTCTTTGATTTTAGCCATCAATTCAGGCTCTTGATAAGCCCAGTAACCGCCGAAGCATTCAAAGAAGCAAACGTCGGTTTTTTCCTTAAAGCCTTTGATATACGGTTTATAAATGTCTAATTTTTGCATAAGTTCGATTGCTTTTTGTTTTTTGTTTTCGATTGTAATATTCATAGTAAAAACTCCTTTTTGTTTAATAAATTTCAATAAGACCGTCGCTGTATTCGGAAAGCGTTTCTTCGCCGCAGTATCTTCCGTAGCGTTCAAGGTCTATAAAGTCTAAAATATGTTCGGGTATTTCGTAGCCGCAACAGTCGAGCATTTCTTTGCCGTAATCTTCCCACGAGTAGCCGCTCCAAAGATTGATACAATCGTCCCAGCGGTCGCCGTGCGAGTTGACTTTTTCTTCAAAATCGTCGTAGCAACGAACTTCAAGGAAAGCACAGAATACTTTGTATTTGTAATCGTCGTCCAAAACGCCCGATTCTTTCAATGTATTGAATAACTTTTCGGGATTGACGTAATCCCAGTTTACGGAACGGTCTTCGATACCTTCAACGTCTTGTATAAACAGTTCTTCGTCTATGCCGTCGAGTTCAAAGCCTTCTTTTTTAAGTTCTTCTACAATTTCGTCCCAGTCGGAATAGTCCGAAAGGTCAAGCCATTTCGAGCCCAACGCTCTTTCGTTACATTCGTTGTATGAACCCCACGAGCCTATAACGATTTTTATATTGTCACACATTTTCAATTTCTCCTTCGATAATAAGTTTTTCTTCAATCCTGTCTTTTGCTTCGTCAAGCAATTCTTCTAAATCAATAATTGGTTTATCCATTTCACATTACCTCAAAATCTTCGATATAAATTTTTTCATACATACAGCCGTATTCAAAATATTTGCCGTTTTCGTCTGTATATAAGTCATAGGTCAGAACGCTGATTTTGCCACGATTAGTAATAGCAAGTCGGACTTCTTTTTCGGTCGCATATACGATATTGAAAGTTATATAGGTTTCACCGTCAAAGTGTTGATATTCAGCCATTTTTCTTACTCCTTATACCGTTTTATACCACACCGAATATTCGACTTCGATATCTCTGCCTTCGTATTCGTAATACATAGTTACGTAACCTTTGAACTCATTTTCTTTTCCGATTATCGGGTGGCAATTCTTTTCGACGTCATCGAAAGCGCGGGTATAACGCTTTCCGTTTTTAGAAACGCATTTGCAGAATAACGTTCCTTCGTCGTTAAGAAATCCGAGACCGGAAATCTTTTCGTCAAAGTTTCCTTTAACTTTTCTGATTGAATAAACTACTTTTTTCATTTGGATTTACCTCCGATTTATTTTTCGCCTTTCGGCATAAACGGGGTAGCACCGGAAAAAGCAAATATCTCTGCGAGTTAAAGTCGCAATCCCGGAAGTCAACGACAAAGGACAAAATTGTTGCATAAATGAAAAAAGAGCCAAACTCGAAATTGAGTCCGACTCTTGGTATTATTAAAGTTTTCAGCGACAATTTTTCCCGTTGACTTCCGATTTTTACTGTGCTACAACGAAAATGACGAAAGGCGATAAATCGGAGCAATTCTCGGTAAAGCATTCTGAAAAAGTGGTTTTTTCTCGTATTTTCCGTAAATGCGTTTAATTTTGGGTATAGAAAAAGCCGAGCGAATAAAATCGCCCGGCTGTCCGTTTTTATATTCATCTTCTTACAATTATGCCGAAATATTCGACAGAAAAGAAATATACGCACTCTAATTTACCATTAGGGTGCGTACAGTTCTCTTGTGGCGGGGCGATCGAAATTCGTTCCCGAATAGCCGTCGTCGACATATACGTCTTTTATCTCCCAGCCTTTTTCTTTTACGTATTTCGTTACGAGTATTTTCTGATTCTCGATAGAAAGCGATTCTCCTGCGCGCTCGTCGTCGCGGCTTAATCTCAAATAAATGCCTGCTATGTAATTTTTATTCCGCTTAGGTTCCATGTTTTACCTCCCGAACCGAAGCAATTTTTTCACTTGCCTTTATTTTACCATATTTTTCGTAATAGCTCAAGCTGTTCATACCTCGCATCCTCCTTTAATTTTTCTTGATTTCAACATTTCCTCATACGCCTCCCTTTCCGCTAAAACGATTAGCGTATCGTGTATATTTTTCTTTCCGATAAAATAACTCTCCACCAAATAATCTGCCCCTTTGATACTCATCTTTACACTCGTTTTCGGTGCGGACAAGTATCCGATATCGTTTACTTCCTTCTTATTTCTCGCCACTTTTCCTCTCTTAATTTCTTATTTGTTGTCTTTTCCGTTCTACCCTTATCCTGTAAAACCCCTTCTGCTTTTCGCCGTTACACCCTTTATTACTTACTCCGCAATATCATTCCGGCTAACTCTATATACCGTATTGCCCCTTTGTGCGTCGGCTCCGGCGATTGAAAGCAACATCACTTTCAATCGTCGGATTGTTCGTTTTTATCTCAACAGTAAAATTGCAGTCAAGATTCCCTGCGCAATCAATAATACCGGCGTCAGCCAGAAAAAGAATTTCCGAAAGCCTCGCTCGTAATAGATTTCTTCTTTCGCTTTATCCACCTCTTTTTCGAGACTTTGCACCTTTTTCTTAAGTTCTTTCGTGTGAGCATCGATTACTTCGGCGGCATCGTCCGCGGCAAGCGCGATTCTCTCTTTTAATAACTCTGTCGCCTCGTCAGTCGCCTTTGCCATAGTTGTACTTACTTGCCGCTGTATTTCCGTTACCGTTTCCGTTATCCTTTGAAGCGTTATCCGCAGGCTCGACAGCAAGTTCCGATTGTCCTCTTTCATATCTTTCGTCAGCTGCTCTACGTCTTCTTTCAGCCTCCTCACGAGCGCGTCGTTCGTCCATTCTACGCTCCTCACTTGCTGCGTCAAGTCCTCCACCCGCGCATTCAGCCGCGAAATTAAGGCGTTGCATTTCTCGTTCGATACCGCTAAGGCTTGCTCTAATAATGCTTCCCGCGTTTCCGCCGTCAACCGTTTTACCTCTTCGCACAGTTCGATTGCCGACGGATTTTCCCTCAAATCCACTTCTTCGTCCGATATACGCTCCGGACTTCTGCCTGTAATTCTGTTCTCCAATTCTTTTGATTACCTCCGTCTTCGTATAATTTTCTCCGAGTTTCGCCCCTCGAACAGGCTTTTGTTTGTTCGGGTGCAGATAGGAATAATCCTTTCCGTCCCGCGTGATTTTTACGCCGTAACATTCGTCAAGATATTTTTTGAACGCTTCGGGCGATTTCGTTTTCTTTACCGCTTCGGCTATGACTTCGCGCAGTTCTTCTTTCCAACTCGTTCCCCCTTTTAATATAATTTTCTTTTCTGCCGCCGTTCGGCTGTTTTTGCCGCGCTTCCGAAATTCCGTTTCGGTGTACCCGTGTTCTTTTCCGATTCGATTGACTTCGTCTTTCATCGCGGCGTATTCCGCTTTACCGAATTGCAACTTTTTCCCCGTAATCGGATCAACCGCGTTTACGATAATGTGGCTGTGAACCGTTTCGGTATCCGTGTGCGTTGCGATCACGCATTCGTAATTTTTGAAAAACGCTTCCGCAACTTCTTCCGCATACGCGTGGGCTTTTTCGGGCGTTACGTTATCTTTCCGCGCGCAAGATAATTTGAAATGGTAGTATTTCCTTTCGTCGAACTTCTCACCCTTACCGAACCTTTTCGCCGTTTCTTCAAACTGTTTTGCGTAATCTTCGTCCTCGAATAAATTTTTCGCCGACACAAACGCCGCTTTCTTCGGATCGGTGATATACCTTATCCCGTTTTTCGGTTTCGCCTTGCTCGCACTACATTTAAAAAGCGGCATCACGCACCGCCTGCGGCAACGGAAATTTTACGGTATAATTCCTTCAGGTCGGCGATACAACTTTTTATTTCGCGCTCTGTATCTATCCCGTAATGATTGTTCCTCACAGCCTGATTCAGATTGTTTCCCTGCCGCTTCAATTCCGCGAGTATCTCGCCGCCGCGCTCTATTACGATAACGGGTTTGTTTATGATAGCACGAACGATGAATTCGCGCATAGTAAGTCCGCTTGCGGATATTGCTTTGTCGATTAAATTCTTCTCGTTTTTGTTCGCCCTAAACGTGTAGGCAAACGGTCTCGTTCTGTTTTCTATAACGTTACCTCCCGTAGTTTTTTAATTAGTTCTATAAATTCCGTTTTACGGCGGGCGATAAAAATTGTAACATGCCATTATTGCTCCTCCTCGTTCAGATTTTCGGGTATAAAAAAGCCGCCGAAACATTTTACGCTTCAACGACTTTAACCGTATCTGACAACTTTTTTGTCCTATGATGGTCAATCATTCTATTTAATTGCTTTTTATTATATTCCTGAAAAATTCTCCGTTTTGCAAACTGATTTTATGTTTTTCGTTCGTTATTTTCAAAAGGGTCTTAGGGAAATCTTTTCCCTAACGAGGCGACTTATTAAGTCGGTATTTGGCAAGCCAAATACGTTCCTCGCTATTGCGATAATCAACTATTGCAATATCGTTTTCAGGCAAGTTTTCAGCGATTTTTCATTAAAAACCGTGCGTATTTCTGTCTGCGCTTAACTTTATTTGCCGATTCTTTTGAATACGGGAATTACCGTTATCGGCGTATCGATCGAATAGATGCCTTTACGGTATTTTTTTCCCGCCGCGTCTTCCCATATTCCGTCGGGAATAACCACCTGCCTCGTACTCATGCCTTTTTTCAACTGCGGAGCGACAAGAATATCTTCACCAAGCAAAAATTCGTCGTTCACCGTAGCATAACCGCTATGAGGATAAGCATATTCGAGATTTCTTATCATAGGCTCGCCGGAAGCGGCGCAACGCTTTGCCGTCTGTATGATATACTCCGCAAGATCGCTGTGCAACCCGACCGCATCGAGACAAATTTTCTGATTGTTTTCGGATAAAACTTTCCACGGCGCACGCGAAAACTGCATCATGGGGAACATTGCCGCCACCTGACAATAACGCACGAACAATTCTTCGTCGAAAACAAATCCGTCGCGATGAAAATCCGGAACCATTCCGCCGCCGATCATATCGGGGCAAAGATATTGATAACCGCATAAACCCATCGCGATCCCGTCTGGAATCAAAGTGTTCAACCCGTCGTTATCCCAGGAATGATTTTTATCCCGAAGACGATTGACAACGGGAAGCCACCCCGCGTTAAATCCGGCGCGCAATTCGTTAAACGAATATTTCGCGCCGATTTCTGCCCATATTTTCGCCTGCGTCGAACGATCCGAACCGTCGGAAAATACAAAGTCGTCGTCATAATATTCGGGGTCTGCGGCGTCGAATTTAAAACCGTCTATACCGAAATCGTCCATCAAAGCGGAAGCCTGCTTTTCAAACCACGCCGTTGCCGTCGGGTTCGTCAGATCAAGTACCGCACTGTATCCGTTCCACCAATGAGAAATCGCGGTCGTTCCGTCCGATTTTTTTACGAGCGCGCCGAGTTTTTCCAGCTCGCGGAAAACCGCCGTGTCGGGGCTGACAAACGGACAACACCACAACATGACCTTAAACCCGGACCGATGCAATTCATCTATCATTGCTTTCGGATCGGGAAAGGACGCCGCGTTGAAATTCCAGTCTCCGTATGCCCGACACCAGCAATCGTCGATCATTAAAACTCCTGCCGGATAACCGTGTGAAAGTATCCGATCGGCATATTCAAGCACTTTATCCTGCGTGCAATCCCATTCCATTTCTATCCACGTATTATATTGCGGACTCGAAAACATGATCTCGGGAGGAATCGTATTCTTCCCCGCAGGAGCGAATTTTTTACACATCGACGTGTATGCGCTTTTCAGCGTGTCGCCGTTGCGTTCCACAAAGATATCGTCCCCTTCGACTTCCATATGGTCGGAAAAGAACTCATATTTAAAAGGTTTTTCCGAATATATCGTTCTTCCTCTGTCCGACAATAAAAACGAGGACGCCTGATTTCCTGCGTGCCACACGCGCAGGTCGCGCGAAAATCCTGCGGAATACGGCATAAAAATGCCGTCGTTGACCGTTCCGCCGAAAAAACGTTCTTCTTCGAGATAATCGATTGTTAGTTTCATATTCTTCCTCAATACTGTGAAAACTGCTTCTCGTCAGGCAATTTTATTTCCACTTTTTCCTGTAACCTGATATCCGCGCTGCTTGCGCCGATCAATATCGTAAAAGTTCCGTTTTCCACATAAAATTCATTTAAAACGGGGCTGAAATAGGCAAAATCTCTTTCGGTAAGATTGAACCCGAACGTACACGTTTCGCCGACTTCGAGGCGTTTTTTCCCGAAAGCGACAAGTTCTTTTCTCGGACGCGTTACCATACTCGCGTCAACGGAAATATACACCTGCACGATTTCCGCAGCCGCATGCCGACCGACGTTTTGTACGGAAAAAGAGATATAATAATCCGTTTCGCCAAGTTTTTTCACCTGCATATCTCCGTATCGGAACGTTGTATACGACAGACCGTAGCCGAACGGATAGGCAGGCGCAATCCCGTTGTATTCGTAATACTTATATCCGACGAGAACCCCCTCCGGATATCTTTCCGTATAGCCGTTGCCGCGCCGCTCTGCCGTAGCCGTATCTTCAAGGCATTTCGGAAAAGTTTCGGCAAGTTTTCCGCATGGCGAAACTCTCCCCGAAATCAGATCGGCCGCCGCTTCGTTTGCTCCTTCGCCGCAATACCCCATATAGAGGATTGCTTTTACCTTCCCTTCGAACGCGGAAACGTCGACGGCGGAGCCTGCGTAAATAACCACTATCACATTCGGGTTTACCTGCGCGACGTCGAGAATAAGATCTTCCGCCGCGGGATTCAGTTTCAACGAAAAACGATCGGTTTCCTCTTTCTCCGTAAGCCACGTATTTCCCACGCACACCACGGCGCAATCGTTTTTTGCCGCCGTTTCCACGGCGTAACGAATTCCGAACGGCGTGAGAAGATTATATCTGATCATATAACCTAAGGCAAAATCCACGTTAAAACCGAGCTGTTTCAGACAATCGCATAACGATTGAGCCGCCTTGGCGTTTACTCTGGACGACCCGCCTCCCTGAAATTCGGGATTTTCCGCAAAACCGCCGATCACGGCGATTCGCTTATCTCTGCATACGGGCAGGATATCGTCGTCGTTCTTCAGAAGTACGGCGCTTTCCTCGGCGGCGCGAACCGCAAGTTCATGTTTTTGTTCCTCCGTCATCGTAACTCTTCTCCGGGAAACCGCAGAACGATATTTTTCAGCAAGTTCGCGAAGTTTTCCGATGCTCCTGTCAAGATCGTCTTCGCCGATCAGTCCTTTTTCATACCAATCCGTAAGTTGTTTTTCGTAATCGGCACTATACGGCATCGCAAGATCGATGCCCGCTTTCAGCGACTTCGCGCGATGCTTTACAGCGCCCCAATCGGAAACGATTACCCCGTCAAAACCGAGTTCGTTGCGAAGAATATCGTTTAAAAGGTGCTTGTTTTCGGAAGCGTAAACGCCGTTTACGGGATTATAACTGCACATCACCGTCCAGGGCTTTGCATTCAACGCGATTTCAAACGCGCGGCAATACGTTTCGCGCAAAGTTCTCTCGTCCATTTCGCTGCTTTGAAAAAAACGATCGTATTCGCGATTGTTTGCCGCAAAATGTTTCAGCGACGTGCCTATTCCCTTGCTTTGAACGCCTTCGATATAAGCGGCTGCAAGTTTTCCCGCAAGAACTCCGTCCTCGGAAAAGTATTCGAAATTTCGCCCGCAAAGCGGCGTGCGCTTCAGATTCACGCCGGGACCGAGAATGATTGCCACGTCATGTTTTATGCAATCTTCGGCGATTGCCTGCCCTACGGCGTATACAAGCGACTCGTCGAAAGAATTGCCGAGCGCGGAAAGCGTAGGATAACAAACAGATTCCGCGGCAATCTGCTCGCCGTCTTTCTCTTCGGTTACAAAACGCAACCCGTGAGGACCGTCGGAAACTCTGAGCGACGGAAGTCCGCATACTTCCGCCGTAGACCAATTATCCCGCCCCGTTACCGCAATTATTTTTTCATTGATTGAATTTTTCATAAATATCGTTATAAACTCCTGCCGTCCAGCCTAACATCTCCGTTTCCGTATACTCGTTCGCCGTGGCTTTTCCGCCGTTTACCGCGTCGTATTTTTCCCACAGCTTTCCCGTATTCGCAAAGCAATCTTCCACGGTAAAAAGATATTTCTTTCCTATCCGCTCGGCTTCTTCAGGCGCGCCGACTGCTTTAAGCGCGTTAAACGCGAACCATACAAGCGGAGCCCACATGTTAGGATATCCCCATTGCCCGGCGAAATTCTCGTCTGTTTTTTCGCAAGCCGCAATACCGTAAGGATATTCCAATTTTTTCAGAATCCGCAATAAAACGACTTTATCGTTACTTATCTCCGCCCAGAACGGAAGCATGTCCGCAACGGACGTAACGCAACCGAATTGTCCTCCGGGAACGGCGTCGGTAAGTTTTTGCCCGTCGAAACAAAAACGATACATCGTTTCTTTCCGTCTTTCGGCGGCGGCAATATATCCGGCACGTTTTGCTTTTTCGCCGTACCTTGCAAGCGTCGTTTCGTAACGGTATAACAGGCTGTTAAGATCGACGGCGGCGAATTCGCTGCAACGGAAATCGAATCTCGGTGAAAAATCCCACCCCGATTCGCATTCGGCAAGAATATTATTTCCTATTGTTTCTCTGTCGGCGTTTTCGAATTTACGTTTCAACCGCACTTCGGCTTCGTCCGCCATAAATATTTTCGTCTTAGCGTCTGCGGAATTGCCGTAATGATTCAAACCGCACGGTAAAACGCGTTCTTTCATCCAGTAATCGTATTCTCGTTCCATAGCGGATAAAAGAATCGCGGCATTTTCGCCGTCGATATACGGAAGCAGATCGCAGACCATAATGCCGAACACGGGCGGCTGCGTACGATTGAGCATTCCCGTCACCGCGGCGTTGGGCATATACCCGTACTTTTGTATCAAGAACGCCATATCGAGAGCATTACGGAGCGCGTCTTCGATTTTTCCGTCGGCTATCAGCCCTTTATTGATAAAACAAGTATCCCAATAATAAAACTCGTCGAAAATTCCTTCCGCACAAGGCGAATTATAAGGATACGGCAACGGAATTCCGTCGGCACGGTGTCCTTTTTTTCTTAAACTTTTTTCCCAACTATTGCGAATATATTCACGAACCGTCATAGTATCTCCCGAAAAACGGCGGACTTAGCATATCGTTAAGCCCGCCGCCGTTATCATTTGATCTCAGAAAAGCGAAACGTCTGTTATTTCGATCTCGAACACTTCTCCCGCAGTAGCGTATTTATTCAGGAAAAGCATAACCGAACCGTAGGAAGAGGCAAGTTTTGTGCTTTCTACGTCTATAGTCAGTTCGGCTACCCCGTCACTATCAAACGTGAGATCCTCTCCGTAAATCATTCCGGACGCTCCGTCTACCTGGAAACGTACTTTTTCAAGATTTCCGCTGACAAGGCGCACCTTAATGTGCAACTTGGTTGCTTCTATGGTAGCGGTATCGAAGTTAAAGAGATACGTACTCCACTCATCGGTAGCCGCGGCGGTAAACCCGATCTTTACGGATTTATCATCGTTTATCGTTGCGGTATAAAAATCTTTCGTGGCATTCCATTGGTTATTGCCCTGTCCCGTTATCCCGCGGAAGGTTGCCGCTTCTTCCTGCGAATCTGCCGCAACGGTGAACGTAAACTCATTCCATTCGGAAACGCCCGCGCTGTTTTTACTGCGAATTTTTGCGAGATGCGTGCCTTCCGCAAACGCTTTTTCTTCTGTGGGTTTATACGCACGGCACATCATCGGAGCGTCGCCCGAAGGACGCGTACGTTGCATAAGATCGGTAATCGCGCTTCCGTCTACTTCCAGTTCGTATTCCGAAGCCGCGAAAACACGTTCCCAATAAACGACGCCTTCTTTCACTTCGGCATAACCCGGCGCTTCGGGAGCCTGTTTTTCACCGGCTACCATGGCGATCTTAGTGAACTTAATTTCGGTTTCCCCTTTTGTCTCGTCGGTCGTGCCTTCCAACGGACAAGGATTATTCAATTCGAGGTATATGGCTTTCCAGCTTCCCTCTCCGTCGAGATCCACATCGGTGGTATTCAGACGAACCGAGTTTTTCCCCGGTTGAACGGCATAACGCTGATACTGTTTGAAGCTGCTCTCGCCGCCGAATTCAAACTGCATGACGGGCAAACTTCCTTTCGTTACTTCGAAATCGAGCTCGAAACTCGTTGCCTCCATGGTCGCGTCATACCAAAGGACAAGGCTTGTCCAGGCGTTCGTCATTTTGCTTCTGTCGTAAGATACCACAAATGCATTGTCGTCGCTTCCGTTCACAACGTAATTGATTTCTCCGTTATAAGTGTTGTTCTCGATTTTATTGATTCCCGATACGACGTTTTTGCTGAGACGATAACCGGAAACCACAACGACGCATTCGCTTTCAAATTTCCCGTCTTTCGTAGACGCGGTTATCTTGCACGTACCTTCGTTTACACCAGTTACGTTACCGTTTTCGTCTACGGTAGCCACGCCCGGATCACTTGTTTTCCAGTCCACTTCGGCACTGCTTGCCGAAAGTTTTTCGCTTCTGCCCGCATCCAGGCTAAGGTTCTCTTTATCGAGCGTGATCGATGAAGAAGTTCCCGGAATCTTCTTGCGTCCTCTGCATCCGACAGCAAAGACCGACGTTACCAATAGTGTGAGCGTCATTGCGAGCGCTAAAAATTTGCCTTTTTTGTTCATCTTGGTTTTCCTCCAAATATATATATTTAATTAAGGCCTCATTGATTAAACGGAAAATCTTTAAAGATCTCCTCATAGATTACAGACGGAACATTCGTCATGTACAAACGTTTCCAGTCTTTCGTGATCGTGCGGAATTGTCCGACGCAAACGTCTTTATTGCTGTTCCAGTCGGGCGTCCACTGCAAACCCTTTTCACGCCACCAGTCCGCTCCGATATTCGCTACGTATTTCGCTTCGTCGATATCGGAAGGTTGCGACGCGTCCCATACGCACAGTCTTATATCCATCTCAGACAAAATATACAACGTTTCGTTGTTTTTTACGCTGCCGTCCGCGTTAAGAAGTCCCATCTCAACCAGATCGATCTGACTTCCGAACGGGTGATAGTTATAACCGAGCGTAGCATAATCGAGTTTGATTCTGGTACGTTTTTCTTCGGCATAATTGATACTGTTTGACAGAAAGTTTTTATGCGCGTCGTTTCCGAAGTTTTCATCGTAAAACGATCCTTTCGGATTGGCATGTTCAAGCAAAACCCAACCGGAAGATTTCGTATACGCCCATATTTTCATGTTCTGAAATTCGATACCCGTATTGGAAACGGGATTTTGTCCGTTCTGAAGATATATCGTAGACCAGATTCCCACGCCCTTCCAGCCGAGCGGTTTGTTGCCGTTACCGGAACCCGCCCTCGGGTGATATTTCCAGTCGTTGGTATCGGCGCAGGACGGTACGGCTTCGTGATACGCGCTGTCTACGGAATGTTTCGGCGTGTATGCCGAGTCGTCCTTAGCGATTTTTTCATCGCTTAACCGCTCGAAATCCTGCGGATTATCCGATAAATACTTGACGTTTTCTGCGGACAAGTCGCAAATGAAAGCATCGTCTTTTGCCGAAAGATATTTCGTCGTTCCGGTTTCGAATCCGTTTTTCGCCATATCGCGTATCGTATTCATCGCCTCGACGTAGTTTTTTTCGATTCCGCCGCGAACCGTTTCCAACGTGGCGTCGTCTTTTGATTCTTTCGCCGCTTTTTTCAGATTTACACCGCCGAAATATATCGTTCCGCCGTTTTTCTTTGCCGCGTCCATACTGCCGAGCGCGCTCCGCCCGCTTGTATCGAAAATCGCCGTTACTCCGTTCTGATATGCCGAAGAAGCATAATCTTCGGCTTTTACCACGTTCGTTTGCTCTTCGATGTACTTTACGCTTACCGAAGCGTTGCCGACGCCTTGCAAAAAGCCGTACAACACACGATTATCGAAACCGTTTTCATATACGGAAACATATCCCGCTTTTTTTGCGCCGCTTTCCGCAATCGCCCGTCCGCCGAGATATCCGTATTCCTCGGGTTGAAATTCCAACGCGCACACGTTCTCTCTGACTTCGCGAAGAGCCGCGTCCAAAACGATAAAATTCATTCCTTTGAAACTTTTCACATAACCGGACAACCCGTTATATGCGTCTCTCCCCACGATGGCAACCGTTTCGATTCCACCCTTTGCTATTTCTTCCTCCACCGCACGGCGATAATTATCTGCGTTTTTTCCGAGTTCAAGCGTTTTGAATCCGCATTTTGCCTCGTCTTTGGCGGCAGCATATACGCCGCCGCCGAATTCGTCGTTGCTATCGCCCGCATAACAAAGCAAAACTTTTGCGTCCGCTTCGTTTTTCGGTGAGCAGGAACATACGGAACCTACAAGAATCAACGATAACGCCGCCGCTACAAATTTGGTTATTTTCATGTTTACCCCTTTACACTTCCCACAGTAATCCCTTTTACGAAATAACGCTGCAAAAACGGGAATACGAGCGCGATCGGCAATACTCCCAGGAATATCTGCGCCGCCTGCAAATTTTTTCCTCCGATATTTTTCAAGGCTTCCAACTGTTCGGGCGTAAGCGTAAATCCCGATTGCTTCGTAGGATCGCTTGAAACGATCATCGTATACAAATAAGACTGCAACGGATACAAAGAAGGATCGTTCATAAACATGATTCCGTCAAACCAACTGTTCCATTGCCCCACCGCCGTAAATAAAACAATTGTAGCGATTGAAGGCATAGAAAGCGGAATATATATTTTAAACAAAATGGTAAATTGCCCCGCTCTGTCTAATAAAGCCGCCTCTTCGATATCTCGCGGAATGCCTCTGAAAAAATTCATCAGCATCAGCACAAACCAGACGTCGCATGCCCCCGGCAAAACGTAAATCAAAAAACTGTTCAGCAATCCGAGTTGTTTATACAGGAAATACGTAGCAAACAATCCGCCGCTCAAAAACATGGTAACCAGAAAAAACCACGTAAATCCGGTTCTTCCTTTGAATCTTCCGTCCGTTTTCGACAGCGGATATGCCGTAAGCACCACTACGATAAGCGAAGCCGACGTACCGAATATCACTCTCATCACACTGATCGCGAGCGACGTAAAGAATTCATTTTTCTGCAGAAGGTACTTGTAAGCCTGCAATGTGAACCCTTTCGGCAGAAGAAACACCACGCCTTTGCTTGTAAATTCATCGGATGAAAACGACATCGCGAGAAGATGAATGAACGGAAGAATACAAATCAACGCCAATAAGGTAAGCACCGTATAGTTTATAATTTCGAAAGCGATTCTTCCTTTACTTTTTTTGATTTTCATCTCACGCCACCTCAGAACAATCTGTAATCAAACTTTTTGTAGGCAAAATAATACGTTCCGCCCATAAGCACGAGAGTTACGACAGCCTTTGCGAGGTTTACGGCGCTTGCAACGTCTACCTGACGATTACCGAACATGCCGAGCCGATATACAAACGTATCTATAATATCTCCGCCTTCGTAAACCATCGGGTTATAAAGCACCAATACCTGATCGAACCCGCCGTTCAGTATTCCGCCGATCGATAAAGTCATGACCATTGCCACAACGGGAGCGATGCTCGGAAGCATAACGTTAATAATCTGTCGGAATCTGCCGCCGCCGTCGATTTCGGTCGCCTCGTACAAAGTCTCGTCCACTCCCATAATGGCGGCAAGAAAGATTACCATATTGTAACCCATGCCTTTCCATACGTCCGATAAAATCACCAGCGTCCGAAACCAACCGTTGTCGAGAAAAAACATAATTCTCGTTCCGAACAATTTCTCCAACATAGTATTCACAATGCCGCCGTAAGCGAACATTTCAAGCAGAATACTGCCTAAAATGATCCAGCTGAGAAAGAACGGCAAGAAATACATTGTCTGAACAAACCGCGAAAACCATTTTTTACTTACTTCGTTGATTAAAATCGCCAACAACAACGGCACAATGATTCCGAGAGCTATCTTTATCCCGGAAATCAGTAACGTATTACGCACCGAGTTCCAGAATTTTTCCATTTTAAAAAGATAAATAAAGTTTCCGAATCCGTGATTGCTTGCCCATTCCTGACCGAAAAACGTTCCTTTAAAAATATCGAATTTCTGAAACGCCATCACGATGCCGAACATAGAGCCGTATTTAAAAACCACCGTGAGAACAACGCCAGGCAGCAGCATCAGCCACCACACCCATTGTTTTTTTACGAATCGCCCGAATTTAGACGAGGTACTATGTTGTAATATATTTGCTTTCATATTTATTTCGCCTGTTCGGCATACCATGCGTTCACTTCCGCGGCGACTTCGTCTCCGCCGATTTTTTTCCACGATGAAACAAACGAATCCCAGGTGTCGTCGATATTTTTCTCGCCCATAATCGCTTTCAGATAGTATTCCGAAACTTCCTGAGCCATCAACGCGCCTTTGCTTGACATGGCAGGCGTCGAAATTCCGTAAAATTCATCATAAGATACACGTTTTTCATCATCGTAGATCTTCAGAATCTGCGCCCATGCCCCGTCTTTATTCACGCGGGTCATAATGTTCGCAAACATGTTTTCCTGATACTTCGTAGCGTAATGATCCGCTTTCCACACAAGATATTCCGGATAAGCGTTCCACAGTTTTTTCATGTGCGCCGTCCAGGTTTCGGGCGCTTCGCCCTCCGCTTTCGGGTCGATTTCCAACTGCTTGTTAATATTTACATATTGTTCGTTGATATCATACGGATCATAAAATTGCGTAGGGCACCAACTCCATACGTAACCGTTTTCCGGCGCCGCTTCCGGCGTACCGTCGAGAGCGATATACATGTTGATCATCTTGAACAAAGCTTCAGGGTTTCTGCACTTTTTGTTCACGACGTAGTAAAACTCCACCTGCTGACGATCTATTACTACGTTTTTGCCTTCGGCAAGAGGCATTTTTGCGGCAACCCAGTCGGCGTCGTTTCCGATTGCCGTACCGAGAGGATATTCGAATTGCCACCACGGACCGATCACAACGCCGCACTTATCGCCGAGAACGTCCGCCTGCACGGCGTCTACCGTAGCCGCGGCAACATCTTTCGTTAAAATGCCTTCGTTATAAAGTTTGTTCAGCCATTTCAATGCAGTCTTGCTGTTTTCGGATACTTCGTCCGCGTGCAATTTCCCGTCGCTACCCAAAAGCCATGCATAAGGACTTGACCCGAACACATTCATATATCTGTCGATCGAAAAATATGAACCCGAAATAGCATTGCTCATCGCAAGTCCGCACGTTGCCCCTTTCTTTTGTTTGAACGCCTTCAACACTTCGTACAATTCTTCCGGAGTTTCGGGAACGGAGAGTTTAAGTTCGTTCAGCCAATCCTGACGGATATACATCACGGGAACGCCGCGGCGATTGTCGGAATACTGAGGCACGGCATAAATTCCGCCGTCGGCGTCGGTAAGCCTTTTGATAACATCGGGATCGCGATTCAAAAACGTCTTTACGTCGTCGGAAGCATATTCGTATGCCGTGGAAAGATTTTTCAGCATACCCGCCTTTTTCAGCGAGGCATAATCGCTTGCCGTGACCTTAAAAATATCGGGCAGTTCGTTCGACAACATGGAAAGACTCAGTTTTTCGCTGTATTGCGTAGGCGGAACTTTCCACAAATAGGAAAACTCCAGATTCAACCTTTCTTTCATCAGCTTGATGAACTGCTGGTTATCGGGAGTTACACTCTGAGGCACGCGGCTGTCGTTGTGTGCCTGATACTCCATTACGCCCGTAATCTTGACCGTAGTTTCGTACTTTCCGAACGGATTGCGGGTGGGATCGTCATAATCCGGCCCCGCGTTCCCGCCGTTTCTGCCGCAGGAGCAAAAGCCGATCGCGCATAATGCCGCCAGAATAAAACTGACGAATTTTAAATTTTTTTTACTCATAATCTTCCTCCGCCGATTATTTTCTTTGAGTTAATTATATCACGAAAACACTTCGGATTCAATATCCTGTTTTTTTACATTCTTTTGTTTTTTTTACCATTTTAAACAAAAAAAAGGCTTTTCACGAGAAAAGCCGAAAAAATCATCTTTATTTCATTTTATATGCACTAAGTGTTTTTCCGCCGATAAGTCATCGGCGCGCAGCCGTGCAATTTCGCAAAGGCAATCCCGAATTGCGCAGGGTTTGCAAAACCGCATTTTTTGGCGATATTCGACACAAAATCATCCGTTTCTACAAGCAATCTTTCCGCAAACCTCATTCGCTGACCGAGAATATACGAATGTAAATTTTCGCCGACGACAGCCTTGAACTTGCGCGATAAATACGCGGGATTATAATATACGGCCGAAGCCAAAGTCGTCAGCGAAAGTTCGTCGCCGAGATGCGTATCTATATACTTTTTAACCGACCCGATAATTTCGTCGCCGCAATCTTCCGAAACGTTTTTCGCTTCCTGCCCGTCGCCGATAAAACGGCATCCGTCCTTATTTCCGTCGCATAACCTTTCTAAACGGGAATATCGTATTCCGTCTCTCTCGCCGCGCGGCAGATCTACGGCAAAAACGGAATAGTTACCGTCCCGCTCGAAAATATCTTGTTGCAGTCTTTTGGCTCGTTCGATCACCACGTTAACATTTTCGGGAACGGGAATCGCCGCAAACCACCCGTTTTCTTTACAAAACGCCGATACGTCTTTTCCGAACGTGTTGCGGAGAACGTTCGCCATATCCGTCTTAGGTTCCGAGAAGATCATAAACAAAAACAACCGTCCGGAATATTCTTCGCCGTTTTCTTCTATGGAACGCCACAACTTCATACCGTTGACTTCCGCCGATAATTCATCGTTCAGCCGTACCTGAAAAGCCAATTCCGATTCTCTCCGTCTTTGTTTCTCCGCCTCGCCGATTTTTTCGCGAACCGCATTAAGTAAAACGGCGTCATCCTCTAATTTCAACACGTAAGACGCCTCCGGAAACTTCAACGCCTCATACGCATAGGAAAAATCGCTGTACCCGGTGAGAAAAATAATTTTCAGATCGGGATACGATGCCAAAAGCGATCTGCATAGCGATATCCCGTTGCATTTCGGCATATCGATATCGCACACGATTACATCTATATAATGCGTTGCGGAAAAATCTTTTGCCTGCTGCGATCCGTAGCAAACGTGCACTTCGGCATCCGTGTTTAATTCGGCAATCAAAGTGCCGGCTATCGAATCGGCTATATTTCTCTCATCATCAACCACCAATATCGTCACTTTTCAATCCTCCCGTTGAGAACACAGATAAATCGTCACTTTCAATCCCCCGAGATCGCTGCGCTTCACAAACAACTCGCCGCGCCCGCCGGCATAATGCAGTAATCTTCTACTTACGTTAACCAATCCGGACGTTTCTTCGGGACTGACAAGTTTTTCGGATAACTCTTCGATCTGCGAATCGCCGATATCTCCGTTATCGTCGAATTCTATTCTCAGATTGTTTCCTTCCGCAAAATAACGCACTCGGAATACCCCGCCGTCTTCTTTATTCGCAAATGCATATTTATAAGCGTTTTCGGCGATGGGTTGCATGCATAACTTCGGGATAGGCATTTCACGAAACGCTTCCGGCGGAGAATCGATTTGCAAATCTACCCGCTCGTTGAAACGTATTCTTTGTATTTCGAGATAATCGCGCATATTGTCGGCTTCGTCGCGCAGTTTTACGATCGGCTCGGCATTGCGCGTAATATACAGGAACAATTTCGACAATCCGCCGGTCATGCGCTCCACGCTCTCTATATCGCCCATTTTGCAAAGACTGCGGATATTCGCAAAACAATTGTATAAAAAATGAGGGTTTATCTGCGCTTGCAACGCCTTGAACTCGCTTTCGACGCGCATCGACTTCTGCCTGTAATTTTCTTCGATATAACTCGATATCGAAGAAGTCATATAATTGAATCCGTCGTATATATTCTGAAAATCGGACGTAATGTTATCCTCTATGCGGACGTCGAAATCTCCGTCGCTCCCCAGCCGCATCGCGCCGAGCAAGCGTGAATACGGGCGGCTGAAAAAATGCCGGAACATTAAAAATAAGGCAAAAGCCACAAAACATAGCAATACACATGCAACGATGAAATATATTGTAAACGTGCTTAAAGCGGGATCTGCAGACGCGGCGTCGAAACTTACGTATAACGGAAGTATATTCATCAGCTTTGTATAGTAAACGATCCTTCCTTTTCTGAGTATCGGTTTGTCCGTTTCTTCTTCCGATAAAACAGTTCCCGGCACAACGTCTTCGTCCGAACAGATTATCAATAAAGAATCATCTTCCGCATAAGGTTTCGTCTGCACTTTCGGAAATGCCGTAAGAGCTAAGTTTTTTGCGATATGATCTCCGTCAAGCAATACCGCCAATACGGAATTGTCCTGCTCGGAAAGTGACAGCGTGATCAATATTTCGCCGTTATTTCTGAGATTGCCTTCGTAGGTAGGCGAATAGCGATGCTCTTTTATAACCTTATCAAGCAACTGCTTACGATAATCGTCGCTGACAAAAGTATATAGCGTGTTATACGATAATTCCCCGTCGGGAGCAATCCATAACGCGCACGAATCGATTACATCGTAATAGGTCGTCAACGACACAAGATCTTCCATCGTTCTGTTAATCGCGGTATTACGCGCGTAGGAATCGCCCGATATTTTATCGTAATAATAGGCTTTAAGGCGAACAACGGTTTCGCTTTTCATCAGCGAAAATCCCGCGCGCGATATATTTTTGATATCGTTTTCAAGGTTCTCCGTTAACGCGACATAACTGTCTTCCACGATCTGTCTCGTCCTGTTTTTTGCCGTTCTGTTCGATACGAATAGATTTACCGATATCAGTAGACCGAACAGAAAAATGATTATTATTTCTATCAAAGCAAAAACGGTAACCAACGACAATTTCCTTTTTTTTGCTCTTACTCCGTTCATAATTCCTCTCTCAGATATTCTGCCGACGCCGGATTTGACTTTTAATTTAAATCCCGTTCGCTTCTTCCTACAGCAAACAATTCCTTATTTCGCAGTATGCCGACAAGAGTAATACAAATCTTGCCCGCATGCCACGATCGGAGCCGTCGTCGGGTTCATGACCATTCAACCGAATATCTATCGCCTCTCCTCCCGACAACCGTTTTTTATAGTATAGCATAAATAACGATCTTTTTCAATCGTTTTTAGATTTGACGTCACAATTCAGTTTTATTTTCAGTGAAAAAATCGCTTCGGATTCTTAAATTTTTTAATTATTGTTCCCCATAAATTATTTCTTCGTCGGCATAAATGTCAATGAGTATCATCTTCGGGTTTGACCTTATGTAATCGGTGTAATACCGCATTTGCGTTAGAAACGAGTTGACCTGATCGGTTTTATCCGTAGACACGCGGCAATATGCAGCAACGCGTATTTTATCCGTCTTATTCCCGGCGGTTGCCGCAATTACCGTTACTCTATCGGATATACCTTTATAATCATTAGCCAAACTCATTTTCTTACGTCCCTTAAACTTATTACTCGCACCGACAGCCTTTTTGCTACTCTTTCGTTCAATTCTTTCAACACGGAATATTCGATATTCCCTGCTTTAAATAAGCGTTACGATTTCGTCGTACTTATCCGATTTACGATAAACAACGTTTGCAATACCAATTTGCAATGCCACAACAAGCGGTTTCAGATACTTTTCTACAAATACGGGCTTATTCTCTCTTTCGTATGTCGAACTCTGCCCGAACAATGTAATCAGAGAGTTCTCACGCCCTGTGAGCGGCAGCCCGAGCGTCTGTTTCGCCATTGCCCGCCTTAAATCTTCTTGTTTTATCGTCTGAGTGTTCATTTCATTGCCTCCGTTTTTAATCGTTGTGATTCGCGATATACTCTTTGAGTGCGATTCTTAAAATGTCGCTGAACGTAAATTCTTTCTTCTTTGCGATTTCAGTCGCCTTAGCGTAAGTGTCTTTGCTTATCCATACGCCGATTTGAATTTTGTCGCCGCGCATTTTCTTCGTGTTCTTCGTTGCCATATCGTACCTCCTCGTTTTGAATATAAAAAATAGGCTTACCAGTTAAGGTAAACCTACTTGCGAGCAATAAAAAAATGGGCTCACCGTTTACTGGCAAGTCCATTGTATAATATCACCAATAAGACGTTTGCGCGAATTATTGGAAAATTTTCCAAGAACGACTATCGTCTTGCCTTGCCTGCAAAAAGTTTTGCTTGTATAGATTAACACCTCCTTAAAAATTTTTTATATTTACGGGAGTAACCCGATAAAAAGATAACAGGTGTTTTAACACCTATCTATATAAAAAACACCTAGGCTAAAAGACACCAGGTGTTTGTTGCTTGACAGCTCTTATAATATTTTTTGCGGCTTTTTCCGTTTCCGCTCTGAAACTAAAATTTATTTTTGATACAAAACAAAAAATCCGAAAGCAATGTGCTTTCGGATACTATTTAACTCGGTTTTATCTCAGCTGTACTGGGCTTATGCGTTTTGCGTAAATATATTATAAATTATTT
>USMU01000010.1 GCA_900555925.1 uncultured Clostridium sp.
CTCTCCTTCGGGGGCGAAAAAAACCCCCCTCCGCCGCCCGCCGTAAAACGGTCCTCTTTCTTTTCTCGTCCGGACTTTGACCGTCGGTATCGGAATTGCGCCGATTCGGGGGCGCAAAAAACCTCGCGCCCTTCGCAGACTCTACTGCCGGTGAGGAATTTCGCCTCGCCCCAAAGAATATTTTTTATTTGTCTATGATTATACTCCGCTTTCCCCGTTTTGTCAACAAATCGGAGAAAGTATTTTTTTATAAATGAGAATTTCGCAATTCCTTTATAAAATATCGTTTTCGTAAATCGGGAAGCGCGCGCAGAGCGCGGTCACTTCCGCCAAAACGTCCTTAAAACAGTCCTCTTTTTCCCTGACGACGCGGGAAATCAGATCGGCTATCTGCTCGCAATCCTTTTCCTTCATGCCGCGCGTCGTAATCGCGGGCGTTCCCACGCGGATTCCGCTGGTGACAAACGGAGACGCGGTCTCAAAGGGAATGGTATTTTTATTGACGGTGATATGCACTTTATCGAGCATGCTTTCCAATTCTTTGCCCGTCACTCCCGTACTCCTTAAATCGAGCAGCATCAAATGGTTGTCCGTTCCTCCCGAAACGAGGCGGATTCCGTTTTTCTTGAATCGTTCCGCCATCGCTTCGGCATTTTGGAGTACCTGTTTCTGATAGGCCTTAAATTCCGAAGAAAGCGCCTCTTTGAAGGCCGCCGCCTTGGCCGCGATAATGTGCATGAGCGGGCCGCCCTGCGTTCCGGGGAACACGGCCTTGTCAATTTCTCTGGCATATTTCTCCTTGCACATAATGACGCCGCCGCGGGGACCGCGCAAGGTCTTATGCGTCGTGGTCGTCACGAAATCGGCGAACGGGACGGGCGAAGGGTGCAACCCTGCCGCAACGAGCCCCGCGATATGCGCGATATCCACCATCATATATGCTCCGACTTTGTCGCAGATTTCCCGAATCCGCGCAAAGTCGATGATTCTCGGATAGGCGCTGGCGCCGGAAACGATCATTTTCGGCTTGGTTTCCAGCGCGATTTTTTCCATTTCGTCGTAGTCTATCCGCTCCGTTTCCGCCGAAACGCCGTAAGGAACGATTTTGAAATATTTTCCCGAAATATTGACGGGCGAACCGTGAGTCAGATGTCCCCCGTGCGAAAGGTTCATGCCCATGATCGTATCTCCGGGCGAAAGCATGGCGAAATATACCGCAAAATTTGCCTGAGCGCCCGAATGGGGCTGAACGTTGCAATGCTCGCAGCCGAAAAGTTCTTTAAGTCTGTCCCGAGCGAGATTTTCCGCCACATCGACAAATTCGCAGCCGCCGTAATAGCGCTTTCCGGGCAGTCCCTCCGCATATTTATTCGTCAGATGCGAACCGGCCGCGGCCATGACCGCGGGCGAAACGATATTTTCGCTGGCAATCAGTTCGATATTGTTCTGCTGGCGTTTGAGTTCCGCGTCCATCGCGGCATACAGCTGCGGGTCGGATTGTTTGATGACGGTCATATCGATCATGGGAAACACCTCTCTTTCCTTTCTTGCTTTCCATTATAGCACAACCGACTTTCTTTTGTCAACGTCGGACAAAAGAAAAAAGCGCCCGAACGGGCGCAGATTCTACGGCGTTTCGTTACGCCTTTTTCCGATTTTCTTTCATTCGTCCGTTTTGCGTACTCGTTCCGTAAATTCATAAGCTCAGAGAACGGCAAGTCCGAACACGACGGCGGCAAACAGAGCTCCTATCCAGGACAACACACCGAAAGCCACCGCAAAAAAAATTCCCGGAGATTTTCCGTTTTCTCCCGCTCGCCTTTCGAGATCTGCCTTTTTTCGAGCCGAACAGCGGAAGAAGCAAAATGCGGGGAGCAGCTCCAAGGCAAAAATAGCCGCAACGGCCGCCCAGGGAACCGATGAGCCCGTTTTTAAGGCCTCCGAAAGCGAAAAAATTCCGAAGGTCAAAATGAACAGCGCCGCAAAGGCGATACATAATTCCGACGTTTTCAGGGCCGCCTTCGCTCGGCCGATTCCCGCGGTCACCTTTTCGGAAACGGGATACGCCGCGACGCAGGCGCCGTTGTTCAAATTGATCAAAGAGACGTAACTTTTTCCCTCATAATGCGACGTCGCTTGGAGCACGGGGATAAAAAACACTTCATAGCGCTGGTTGTCCAATGCGATCCGCGCGGCGCTGTCGGGGGAATAATCCGCCGCCGTGCGGCGCAATTCCCGTTCATTTTCCTTGAACGGAATCATACCGTCCGAAAAAATCGGACTCGGAATTTCCGCCTCTTTGACGGGAGAAACCGCTTCTTTGTTCCATTCTCCCGCTTTTATCTCCCTCGGGGCACGAAAACGAACGCATTCCAAAGGCCGACGTTCCCGATGCTCTGCGGCGCCTTTCCCGCCCCAGAGATATTCTGCGTCCCCCGAAAGACGATATACGGGTATGTAGCTCTTTTCAAAGGTAAAAAACGCTTCTTCCGAAGCCGAAGAAAGAAAACGCCCGTCGATTCCGCGGAAGGAACGAAGCGTTTCCAAAAGTTCTTTTCTTGCGTCCTCCTCCGTCAAGAGCTCTTCCGCGAGAAAAAAATCCGAATATCCGCGAAAAACTTTCTTTTCCTCCGATTTTACTTTCATCTTACTCCTTTTCGGGCGCCGCTCCGCGGGGCGGTACGGCTCCGATGGCCTTCAAAACCGCAAACACATACGGCGCACCGTACATGTTCAACTTTTTCGGACCCGTCACGGCCGCGTCGGAACGTATTTTTTCGAACGCCTTTTCAAAAGTGCTCCTCGTCACCGAACGGCCGCGGCGGTCGGTGAACAGCTCTCCGCCCTTCACCGTATAGGTAAAGGGCAGATTTTTCGCCGTGTAAAACGTATTGCCTTGCAGGGAAGCGATAATTTCCCACAAATTTTCGGCCGTGATCCGTCGCTCCGCCCTTTCGGGCTCCGCGGCGTTCTCAACCCCAAAAGCGGCTTCCGCTTCGTTCGGCAGGATGCTTTTTTCATTTTCTCTCATCTCATTTCTCCCGCAAAAATGCGTTTTCGGTTCTTACTTTTCAATATCTCTGCTTTCAGGCGGAGTGTGCGAAGGAAATATGACATAAAAAGTACTGCCTTTCCCCACGATGCTTTCCACTCCGAAACGGAAATTATGTTTTTCCAAAATCGTCTTTACGATAGAAAGCCCCAGCCCCGTTCCCTGCACAGGGCGCTTATGCGCCTGAGAGGAACGATAGTACCGATCCCAAATCGTAGCGATTTCCTCCGGCTTGATTCCCTTGCCCGTATCGGTCACGGAAAAGCGGATATTTCCGTCACTTTCCGTTTTCAATCGTACGCTGACCCGTTTATCCTCTCCCGTGTAATTCACCGCGTTTCCGATAAGATTATACAGAACCTCTCCGATCTTCAAAGGATCGGCTTCCGTATATAAATCCTTTTCAATATCCGATTCAAAATGATACCCCTGCGTTTCGGAAAGGTACGCGAACTTTTCGAGGACGTCGAACGTATATTCCGAAAGATCGAAAACTTCAGGCTTCAAGGCCGCGATTCCCGAACGTATCTTCGACAAATCCAAAAGATCGTTGACGAGGGAAGTCAGTCTGTCCGCTTCCTCGATAATTACCTGGGTATGCTTTGTACGCTTTTCGGGATTATCTCCCGAAATTTCCTGAATCATGGACGCATAGGCCTTGATCATCGTCAACGGAGTCTTGAAATCGTGCGATACATTTGCGATCAGTTCCTTTTGCATGCGGTCGGATTTGGAAATTTCATCCCGCGCAAAATTCAGTGTCTCGGCCAGTTCCTGCATTTCGCTGCCATACGAGCGGCCGTGAAAATCCACCGAGAAATCCCCCGCCGCCAATCGACGGGCTTTCTCCGTCATCTCCGTGATCGGATTGGTCAATACGCCCGAAATGGCGCTGGAAACCGCAAAGGAAAGAATGAGCACGAATATCGCCATCAACATTACGCGCACTTTCATCTGCGAAACGACGCTCTCTCCGAGTTCCAAAGATTTAGAGATATAAAGATATACCGGTTCGGTACCGATCTTTTCGTAAACCGCTCCATAGACAAATTCACCCGAATCGTCCTCATAAATCACGGGTTTGTCCCCGGACGATTCCAAGCGGGAAATCAGCCTGTCCATTTTCTCGGAAAAATCTATCCGTTCCGAAAAAACAGGGTCGTCCGGGTCGATTTCCTCCACGGGAAACAGCACAGTGCCTTCTTCGTTCAAAAGATATACTTCTGCATTATAAAGAGAAGCCTGATACCGAAGAAAGGCGCTGTAATTGGGACCGCGGTATTCCGTTATCGCTTTCTGAATGGCTTTTCCGTCCACGGCGAGGCTTCTCGATACTTCGTCTTTATATGTCTGTTTCAGCATCAGATTCTGCGTGACGCCGAACAATAAGACTATGACGAGCGCAAAGAGAGAAAACGCCGCCCAAAGAAGAAAGTAAATGCTGGCGTTTCCCTGTCTGCGGACGTATTTTTTCCGTTCGGATTTCCGTTTCATTCGTCACCGCCGAAATATCTCAAAAGTATGTAACGCTTTCCTGCCGCGCGGGCACTTTCCGCCGCGCGAAACAGGCGTCTTTCGCCTTTTCCGCCGCCTTTGTTTCCGCTTCCGCGCACGGGTAAAATTTACGACCTTTCGGGAGCGTAAAATCCCTCCCACTCGGTACAGCGGATATTTATACCTCGAATTTATAACCCAATCCGCGCAAAGTGACGATGAATTTCCGATATTCTTTCAGATTTCCCCTCAGCATCTTGATATGCGTGTCTACCGTGCGGTCGTCCCCGTAAAAATCGAATCCCCACACGTCATAGAGCAATTTTTCGCGCGTCAGAGCTATCCCCTTGTTGCGCACGAGATAGAATAAGAGCTCGTATTCCTTCGGCGTGAGCTCGGCCTTTTCTCCGTCCACATAGACATTCCGTCCGGCCATATCGATTTCCAGCCCCTCAAATTTATAACTCTGTTGAGACACGTCGTTATTTTTCATGGCGCGGCGCTTGGTCACCGCATTGATACGCGCCATTACTTCTTTGGGCGAAAACGGTTTGGTAACGTAGTCGTCCGCACCGATTTCAAAACCGAACAGCTTGTCGTATTCCTCGCCGCGGGCGGACAGCATGATCACAGGCACGTCCTTGAATTTACGGATTTCCTTGACCGCCGAAAAGCCGTCCAGCTTGGGCATCATGACGTCCATCAAAACGACGTCATAATCGTTGTCCTTGCACATCTTCACCGCCTCCATGCCGTCCGCGGCTTCAAATGCCTCATTTCCCTCGAATTCGACGTATTCTTTCAGAACGCCCCGAATCATCTCTTCGTCATCGACAATTAAAATTTTCATAAGATTTTCCTTTGATGGATTTTTTTTGCTTATAGTTAAAATATACCCCGCCGACGTTAACTTTACAACAAAACGCCGTGAAAGCTGAGTGAAATTTTCACAATTATAACCTATTTTTTCGATTTTGTCAAGCAGTCCGCAAAAATCTGACGATTTCTATATCTTTTCTCGAAATTATACGAACAAATGTTTGACAAATAATCTTCAAAGTGATAGACTAATATTCAGAGGATAAAAATATGATAGACGAAGAGAGAATGAAGATTTTGACGGACGGAGCGAAATACGACGTATCCTGTTCGTCGTCGGGGTCAAGGCGGAAGAATACGAAAGACGGCTTGGGGAACGCTTCTTTGGGGGGAATCTGTCATTCGTTCACGCAGGACGGAAGATGTATTTCCCTGTTAAAAATGCTGATGACGAACGACTGCGTGTTCGACTGCAAATACTGTCCCAACCGCAGGAGCGCAGACGTACCGCGCGCGGTCGCTTCGCCCGAAGAAATGTGCGAATTGGTCATGGCCTTTTACCGCCGCAATTATATCGAAGGCTTATTCCTCTCGTCCGCCGTTTATAAATCCCCCGACTATACGATGGAGCTTTTATTGGAGACGATAAAGACGCTTCGGGAAACTTATAAATTCAACGGCTATATTCATCTCAAAGGAATCCCGCATGCGGACAAAATTCTGACCGACCGCGCGGCGGCTTACGCCGACCGCATGAGCTATAACATCGAGCTGCCGAGCGAACAGAGTCTGAAACTGTTGGCGCCGCAGAAGACAAAAGACAGCGTCTTTTCCCCCATGCGGCAATTGTGCGAAGAAAAGCGGGCATTGGCGCTCGAATACAAGCGGCGGACGGGGAAGGAAGAAAAACGGGGCGCGGGGCGCTTTCTTCCGGCCGGGCAGACGACGCAGATGATCGTCGGCGCTTCTCCCGAAACGGACGGACAAATTCTCAGACTCACCGAATTCATGTATCGGAAATATGATTTGAAACGGGTATATTATTCCTCTTACGTTCCCGTCGTACACGACCCTCTTCTGCCCGACGCGGCGGCGGGGCTTCTGAGGGAACATCGTCTGTATCAAGCAGATTGGCTTTTGAGATTTTACGGGTTCACGACGGAGGAAATCGCTCCCGCGGGAGAAAATCTTCCCGCGGAATACGATCCGAAATGCGCCTGGGCGCTTCGGAACATGCAATATTTCCCCGTGGAAATCAACCGCGCGAGCGTGGAACAGCTCCTGCGGGTTCCCGGAATCGGAGCCAAAGGCGCCTATAAAATCGTCACGGCGAGAAAATACGCGAAGCTGACCTTCGAGGACTTGAAAAAAATGCGGATCGTTCTGAAACGAGCCCGCCACTTCATCACCTGCAACGGAAAATTCTGCGGTACGGAAAATCCCGACAGAGTGCGTACACAGCTTATTTTGGCGGAACGGACGGACAGCGCGAAACAGCTCTCTATGTTCGACGCTTCTTCCCTGCCCCCCGCAAATTCTTTTTCCTTGCTCGATTCGGACACTGCACGGCTTTCCAAAACCGCGGAAGAAAGCGCGCTGACACTCTTCGCTTCCCGCGAAGATAAACAATTTCTGTTGAATTCCTCGCCCGAAACGGCGAAATCCGCCCTGACGGGAGAATTATGACTCTCCGAGCGGGACGGAAAAAAGATAAGGAGAAAAAATGCGGAATATCTATCTCACGGACGGAACGGCGGAAACGTTTTTTACGGCAGTGTTCGACGCATACAGAGACGCCGATGCTTTTCTCAGCCCTTCGCGTGCTTTGCAGACGGCACTGGAAGATCGCTTTATTCCCGTACTTCCTTCAAAAGAAAAATCCGCGCGAGTCGTCAAAAAAATCCGAAGTATAGATAAAAATTGTCTCTATGACCTCGACTGCGCTCTGCGTACCCCCGCGGAGGACAGAGAACGTGCCGCTTTTGCTTATATCCGCCTTTTAATCAGACACAATGCCCCCATACGCGGCATGCTGACGTTTCCCGAAGTCAGGAGAATTGCGGAGCTCTCCGATCAGGTAGGCTCGGAACGCCACAGATTGAGCGGTTTTCTTCGGTTTCAGGAGACCGCCGACGGGGTTTTTTACGCGCCTTGCTCACCCGATAACGACGTCATCGATTTATTGATGCCGCACTTTGTGGCGCGATTCAAAAACGCCCGATTTGTCATCCACGACGTCTCGCGCAAAATCGCGGGAATTTATAACGGAAACGAATGGCTCGTCTCGCCTGTGGGGACGGCGGATATCGTGCTTTCCGAAAACGAAGAATCTTTTTCCGCGCTCTGGAAAAAATACTATCATACAGTCTATATCCCCGCGCGGAAAAACACGCGGCAAATGAAAGGCTACATGCCTGTCCGATATTGGAAATTCATGCCCGAAAAACAAAATGAAGAAATCGAATTTCCCGAAAATTATGTTAAATAAAGCGGCTCTCAAATTAGAGCCGCTTTATTAATAATCGCTTCTTCCCAACAAATAGTCAAATCCGCAATCAAAAACTTTACACAAGGTAAGAAGAATATAAACATCGGGAACACGACCGTTCTTCCACTTACTGATCGTTCCGCGTCCAATCAAACATATCTTAGCTATTCTATAATCCGTAAATCCCTTCTTTTCAGCTAATTCTATATAACGAGAATAAAAACTTACAGGTTTTTTACTTGACTGAAATTCAAAAATTTCTGTCATTCCAAAAAGAAAATCACAGGAACAGCCAAAATAATCGGATATTTTTACTACCGAATTCACTTTGGGAAAACGATCTTCATACCACCGCCGAATTGTTCGCGGATTTAATCCGATTTCTTTTCCCAACTGCGTAAAATTTAAATTTTTTTCATTCATTAGATCTTTTAAGTTTTTACGAAATTCATCAATAGTTTCCATTTAACCCTCACACTACTAATTATGGAAAAAATAATTAATTTTTCCTGTTTAGGGTCAAATGGAAACGCTTTTCGACAAAAAACGACAAAACTTCTTAAAACTCGTGCTTTTTCTACCTTTCATTCCCTTGCTTCGGGCTCAAAGGAAGAATATAATAGAAACTGAATAAAAAAACAGGAGAATTTTCATGAACACTTTTCAACAATTGTCTTTTATCGAACAAATCGCACAGATAGAACATACTACCAGCGAAGAAGTCCGAAAACGAATCGAGGAAGCCATTGAACTCAGTCGAAATTCCGATTTACCGAAAGCAAAAGAACTTTGGGCATCCTCTCCTTTCGGAACAGCTACTCCTACCGCGGAAGAATTTGTTATTTTTCTCTTAGATAAAATTAACAAAGAACATTTTTTTGACTTGTCATAACAATTAAGATTCACTTCTGCCTATCAAATAATCAAAACTGCAATCAAAAATCTTACATAACGAAATCAAAGCCTCCGTATCCGGAATCCGTCCTTTTTTCCATTTGGATATTGTTCCCGTAGAAATTTTACATTTTTTAGATATATCTATATCTTTCAAATTTTTTTCTGCCTTTAATAAATTATATCGGGTTAAAAAATCCGACGGATTTTTGCTCGGATAAAAATCAATCACTTCTGTCCTACCTAAAAGAAACTCAATCGAACAATTAAAGTATTTAGCAATTTTTTCCAAAGAATCTGCCTTCGGCATACGTCCTTCCCGCCAACGCCTCATCGTTCTTGAATTAATTCCTACTTCCTTGCTGAACAATTCCGACTGTATTCCTTTTTCTCTTTTTAATTCTTCTACATTTCTCAAAAAACAATTCAATTCTTCCATCTGACCCTCCCATATCTTTATTATGCCTTATTTTTTGTTACTTTTGATTAAATCGGGTCAGATGGAAGAAATCTTTCGAGGTTTTGTGTAATGAGGGGAATTTTCACTTATGATAAAAAAGAGCCACCGAATTCCGATTTATCGGAATTCGGTGGCTTTCATCACTCCCCTACCCTGTGCGTTTGGTTCCGAAAGGCAGTTTTCAGCAAGACGTGCTCATTTCCTTAAAGATACATTTGAATGTAGAAAGGTGCTCCTCTTCGTCCATTCGGATGCGTTGGATCACTGCGGCGACCTGTTCGTTTTTTACGCGACAGAGAATTTTGGTATAGGTGTCTATCGCATACTGTTCCGCGGCGATGTCGTCGAGGATCATCTTCTGAGGATTTTTGGAATAAGAGACCGTGCGGGCAGAAAAATAATTAATCGGATAGGGCGGCAGATAGGAATATACGGGAGCTGCGCCCAACTTCAAAATTAATTTCCCCAAAATTTCGAGGTGTTTCATTTCTGTAATAGCAATTTTCAACAAAATATTCGCATAGTCCTTACAGCCCATATTATCGAATAAAATGTGTTGATATATGTATTGCAGAACGGCGCAGAGTTCTCCTTCGTCGCCCGCATAGGCAGGAGAGACGATTTTCAGCGCCGCCGCGTCCTCCTCTATTCCGTCGAGCGCGGGATAAGCGATATCCAAAGCGCAGGTTTTTCCGCAATCGCAGAGACTGCCGTCGCACCCCGAAGGAATTTTAACGTCATTTTCCGCTTGAAGCGTCTCTTCCAAAATGCGAGACACGTCTTTGAGTTCCGTTTCCTTGTTGCTGTCCATAAAGCACCCCTTTTTCGTATTGTTCTGTATTATATGCCGACAGAGGCCGCTTTATGCGAATTATTCGTATTCCTCATAGCTGCGGCGATTCGGATAAGAGGGCGGCGGGGGAGGATTTTGAGGAAATCCACCGTTCGGACCCGAAGGAGAACTCGGATAACAGTTGTTCGGGCTCGGAGGACAAGGCGGAGGGGTTCCGCCGCCACCGCCCCTGATCGGTTTCCGACCGCAAGGTTTCGGGGGCATATTGAAGTTGACCAAAACGACGTCATCGCCGATTTTTATGATATTTTTCATATCGATAAATTGTTCGTTCTTCCAAAATCCGAAGCCCTTCCCGCCCGGAGCCACGATTCCTATCAATCTATTTTCGGGATAACAAAACACCAGATCGCACACTTTGCCCAAGCGCCTGCCGTCGGCCGTGTTGACGACTTCTTTCGTGCGAAGTTCCGAAAAGCTCATTTCCATACGCAATTCCTCCGCATTTTCTGCTTTTATTATTTTTTGTCTTTTTTTTCGGGTTCTTTCGTTGCTATACTCTACAATATATGCAAAAAGGCGCGGCCTTTGCCACGCCTTTTTTATTTTTCTTTCTATTTATTTCGTCACTTTCATTCTGACGATTAAAGGTTTATAATCGGAACAGTCCGTATGCGAGAGAGAATCTTCCGCCTGACCGATAAAATTCTTCCCGTAAATATCGAAGAGATTTCCCGAAACCCCGATTTCCGGCAGCCGCCCGACGAACTTCCCGTCCCGACAGAGAAACGCCACCTGAACGGGCGTTGCAAAATTTCCGTCGGGCGTCGTATCTCCGCCGCTGCACATCACGATATAGACGCAATCCTCTCCCTTTGTGAGTTCCTTTATCGTCTTTCCCGAACTCTTGACACGAACCTGAGAGATTCCCGTCTGCGGAACACCGTCATAGGACGAAACGGCGCTTCCCGTAACGGGAATATCGTACTTCTTCGCGTCCGTCTTGGAGGCCAAGGGCGAACGGAAAACGCCCCGATCGAAAATAATATTCCGATACTCTTCGTTGACAACGCCCTCGTCGTCGAAAAACGATTCCGAAAAACAGCTTTCGGGGTTTCTGTCTTCGTAAATCGTAACTCGTTCGTCAAATACCTGCTTTCCTGTCTTTCCCGCAAACAATCCCGTTCCGTTCGCACAGGAATCGGCGCGGATATCCGAATACAGTTTACTGAAACCCAGATCGTATATGGAGGTCAGGACGGGATATTCGC
Organism: uncultured Clostridium sp.; assembly: GCA_900555925.1. Lineage (GTDB taxonomy): Bacteria > Bacillota > Clostridia > Christensenellales > Borkfalkiaceae > Scatosoma. The sequence continues at coordinate 11,272 of USMU01000010.1, forward strand.
CCGCTTTAATATCGACGGGCGTGAAATATGCGCGGATATGTTCTTCGATATCCGCGACTATTTTTTCGACGTCAAACGTCTGTCCCGAATAGGAATACCCCGAGTCGATGATATTTGCCGACGACTTTTCCTTCATAAGTATAGAAATCTGATAAAAATTCGTCTTATAGGAAAGGTCGAGTCCCGAATCATTGACGAGTCGGGTATCTGTCTCCACTTTCAGAATATTATTGCTATACAAAAATTGCGGACACTTTTCTTTCAGGCTCTGCAAGAGCTGTTTCACGCGCTCCACGAACTCTTTGTCGCTCAAAAGTTTTTTGGACGCATCCACGCTTTCCTTTCGGTTTTCGGAAAATTCCACCGCATAGGGAATTTGATTTTTGAGGTTTTCTTCCGCCTTTTTCCATGCCTTTTCTTCGTCGTATTCGCCGGCAGTGCCGTAAATGCCTATTTTACCGCCCTCTATGACACGATATCCCTGCTTTTTTGTGCTGACGAACCGCACGGATTTGATTTCGCTGGCCGCGAGAGCGACCGTCGTCGTCCGCGTCTTTACCGTCAATTTTTCTCTTTTCATGAATCCGTCCCTCCTCATTGCACCTTCATTTTCGATACGGAGACATACGGCGCGCCGAAGCCCACGGGAAGCGGGAATTGCTCCATTTTCCCGCATCCGCCCGTAATAAAGCACAAAATTTCCTCCTCCTTGGAAACGCCGTCTATAAGTCCCAAGGTTTCAAACACGTCGCCCGAAATCACGGAGATTTTGACGGGACGACCGATCTTTCCGTCCTTGATTTCATAGCTGATATTCGGCGCCATCGTAAACGTACTCATACCGCTTCCGTGTTTGATCGTCTTTATGAAATAGCCGTGTTTTACGTTCTTGACAAGCTCTTCAAACGTCTTGTCGCCGCCCTCTATCACGGTCGTCGTCATGCGGACGATGGGCTCGAATTCTATCCCCACGGCGCGGGCATTGCCCGTCACGGCTTCGTCGAGCTCCGCAGCCGTCTCCGCGCTGTGCAGACGCCCCGAAAGAACGCCGTTTTTAATGAGATACGTCTTTCCCGCCTTCGTTCCTTCGTCGTCGTAAGGCACATAGCCGCAGCCCTCAAAAGTGCCCGATTCGAGAATGGAAAGGCAATCGCTCCCGACTTTCTTGCCGATCTGCCATTCCCGCTTCATCGTCTCGTCGCCGAGCATAAAGTCTGCCTCGCTCTTATGACCGAAGGACTCGTGCGCAAACACGCCCGCCGCCTCGGGAGAGAGAATGACGGGATAATCGCCCGGCTCGACGTCCGCCGCCTCTTTCAGAAAGTTGAGCCCCTCTTCGATACTCGCTAAAACACCTTCCGAAATACCTTTCAAATCGGAAAATTTCGTCCTTCCTTGCTGATAATTAAAGGAAAAATTCTTTTCTCCCTCCGCGGCGTAAAAGGACGTCGCGACGCCGCAGGTCTGATAATCATAGGCGAGATCCGCCCCCTTGCTCGACTGAAACGTAAAATCGCTGTGCCTGTCTGTATACAACAGAGTCGCCAGCTTGATCTCGGGATATTTCTTCACGAGAGGAAACAGCTCCTTCAACAGCTTTTGCTTTTCGTCCCGAGCGACGGATTCCGTCGAACAGTCCTTGAATAAAAAAGTCTTTGCCCGATTGACTTCAAATCTCTTTACAACGGGATTTTCTTCAATATCCGCGCAATATTCCGCCAATTCATAAAGCCCGTCGAGTTCTTTCTGTACGTTCGAGAGAGTCTCCGTCGAAGCATAATACCACATCTTTCCGTCAAATACGCGGATAAACGCTCCGTCCGTCACTCGCTCCTTATTTTCCGCCAAAACGCCGTTTTTGTAGATTACCGCGGAAGTACATCTGCGCTCTGTCCGCACGTCGGCGTAATAGCCTTTCCGAAAACGATACATCGTCCGCCTCCTTATTTTTGAATGTTCCTTTACAACGGCTCCGCGGGAAACTTTTACGGGCCGTTTTCATAGAATGATTATGTTATATTATAATATATACCCGCCTGAAAATCAAGTAAATCGATTACTCCTTTTTTCCGAAAAAAATGCCGAAGCACAGGCCTCGGCATGAAAAAATGATTATCGTTCAAAAAACTACGTTGCGTTTCCGTCCAAAGAGATTTCATCAAATATTTCAAGAGATATTCAAACGGATGTTATTGAGAGCGTTCTTTTCCAATCTTGAAACCTGAGCCTGAGAAATGCCCACTTCTTCGGAAATTTCCGTCTGGGTCTTGCCCTCGTAATAGCGGAGAAAAAGAATCCTCTTTTCCCGCTCGCCGAGGCGTTCCATGGCTTCGTTCAGGGCGACGCGCTCCGTCCAAACCTCGTCGTTGTTCTTCTCGTCGCAGAGCTGGTCCATCAGAAGCAGCGTATCCCCCGCTTTATTATATACGGGATCATACAGGGAAACGGGGTCGGAAATGGCGTCGAGGGCGTATACGACTTCGCTGACCGCCACCTGCATTTCCGAGGCGATTTTTTCGAGCGTCGCCTCTTCGTCCCGTTCCTCTATGGATTCCCTGACTTTCAGGACGCGATAGGCGGTGTCCCGGATACTTCTGGACACACGCAGGGAATTTCCGTCGCGGAGATAGCGTTTTATTTCTCCGATAATCATGGGGACCGCATAAGTGGAGAACTTGACTCCGACGCTCAGATCGAAATTGTCTATTGCCTTAATCAGTCCCACGCACCCCGCCTGAAACACGTCGTCCGCATTGGCGTTTTTCGCCCAGAAGCGCTTTACCAGCGACAAGACCAACCGCATGTTTCCAACGATGAATTTTTCCCGCGCGGACTTATCACCCGCTTTGAGTTTCTTCATCAGCTCTTCGTTTTCCTTCGCGGTCAAAAGAGGCAGCCCGGACGTATCCACGCCGCATATTTCCACTTTCTGCATCATGCTCGTTTCCTCCTTCTTATGTACAATGGATCTGAGAGGAACTTTTAACCAGTATGTGCCGTTTTTTCCCTTTTTATCGATTCTTTTCCGTTTTTATGAAAACATTTATACCATTTTTGAAATTTCTTTCCTGAGACGTTGAATAATCTTCTTTTCCAGCCTCGAAATATAACTTTGCGAAATTCCCAGCAAATCCGCCACGTCCTTTTGCGTCATCTCTTCGCCGCCGTTCAGTCCAAAACGCAGAAACATGATTTTCCGCTCCCGTTCGGACAGCTTTTTCAAAGCGTCCTTCAATAATTCCTTTTCCGCACTCGATTCGATATCCCCGTAAACACTGTCCGCAGACGTGCCGAGAATATCCGACAACAAAAGCTCGTTGCCTTCAAAATCGGTGTTCAGAGGTTCGTCAAACGAAACTTCGCTCTTTAACCGAACGGTACGCCGCAAATACATGAGAATTTCATTCTCGATGCACCTCGAAGCATAGGTTGCCAGCTTGATGTTTTTATCCGGCTTGAAGGAATTGATCGCCTTGATCAGTCCGATCGTCCCCACCGAAACGAGGTCATCCGGATCCACGCCCGTATTATCGAACTTTCGGGCTATGTATACCACCAAGCGAAGATTGTGCTGAATGAGTTCGGCTTTTACTTTATCCGTTTCCTCGCCCTGTTCCAACTTCCCCAGCATTTCGCTTTCCTGCTCGGGAGAAAGAGGGAGCGGCAGAGCTTCCGTCCCGCAGATATAATCCACCGTATTTTCCGCGTCGAATTGTCGTAAAAAACATTTTAGTATTTCCTTGATTTTCATGATGTTACCTCAACCTCCTCTCACGACTTCGGTCACACAACAATAATTTTCCGTCAAACCGGCCCCGAATCGCCGATCCTTTATTACCCCGCCCGTCTTCCGTCAATCGGACAATACCGCCGCGTTGAGAATAATTTTATATTCGCGCGCGCGGATATTTCCCGACGGTGCAAAATAGACTTTATCTATTATATTCGGCTTATCTCCGCAATATATCTCCAACCTGTCCGCCAGAAAAATTTTTATCGTACTTTCCCCGCCCATCGTCACAATCGTCATTTCTTCCGTCATCGTCCTTTCTCCCAACAAATCGAAGGCGAGATCGGGAGAGAGAAAACAGACGGGAATTCCCTTTACTTTGGCGCGGTTTCCGCTGTCGAGAAATCCGTCCGCCTTTATCGACCTGTCCCCAAGCGTCACGCGGCAGAGATAGACGAACCTGCGCACGGCTCTGCGGCGATAGAGCTCTTTGACGAGCGCGACGGAAAGTACCGCGAACACAAAGCTGCCCGAAAGCACCAATCCGACGGGTACGCTCTCCGTAAGATACCCGTTTTCCGTTGCGCCGTAATCGATCGAAAAGACGGAATATACCGCGAGGAGCGCTCCGCCGAGCGCGAAGCTGAATCCGAAGAACAAAGCGCCCGTAAGCAAATACCTGCCTATTCCCTTCCCCTTTACGGCGATGAGCGTCAAGAGCGCTCCGACGGAAAATTTGAGTATGTAAGAGAGAATTTTACCCGTATCCAGCAGTGGAAAAATCACTGCGAACGCTGCGCCGAAGGCAGAGGCGAGAGCGATTCTCTTAAAAGAAATCTGTTGTTTTGCCGCTTTCAGGGCCAGCCACAGAAGCATAGCGTCCAACAGAAAATTTTCCGCGAGCGCATATTCTATGTAAATTTCCATCTCTGTCCCCTCACGAGAGAAGTTTGGGGATATTATATAACCTGACGAAGCGAAAAAAAGCGCGATTTTAGGCGATTTATCCGAAATACGGGCGTTTTCGGATAAAATTTAATTACACGCCTTTGCAAAAAGTAAAAACAGTTGCATTTTGGAGTCGGGTTTGCTATAATAATTTTATCATTTTGCCGCCGAAAACATGCGGGAAGGAGATTTTCAAACGATACGGCATGCAGTCCAAAAAACTCAATTATAAGCACACCATTTTCGCCTGTTACACGGGATATATTTCCCAGGCGATCATCGTCTGCTACATACCTCTTCTATATGTAACTTTTCAGGCGGAGTTCGGCTTTTCCTCCCTCTCTAAAATCACGCTGTTGACCACGATTTGTTTTTTGGCGCAGCTCATTACAGACCTTTTATCGAGTAAATTCGTGGACAAAATCGGCTATCGGATATGCGCGATAGCCGGAGAAGCTCTGTGCGCCGTCGGGCTTTGCTGTCTCGCTTTTCTGCCGGAGCTTCTGTCTCCCATGCCGGGACTCATCGTTTCGGCCTGTCTGTATGCCGTCGGAGCGGGACTTCTCGAAGTGATCGTTTCCCCCATCGTCGAAGCGTGCCCTACCAAAAGAAAAGAAGCGGCCATGGGCTTCCTACATTCCGTGTTCTGTTGGGGGAGCGTATTCGTCGTGCTCGTTTCCACCCTGCTCTTTTCGACGATCGGAATTGCGCATTGGAGATTGATCGCGTGTCTTTGGGCGATCATTCCCGCCGCCGGAGCGATGCTGTTTTTCTTCGTTCCCTTCTACTCCTTGCCGCAGGCCGAGGACGAACAGCCGTCCGGTTTTCGTTCCCTCGCAAAAAACGGCGTCTTTTGGGTGCTTTGCCTGTTGATGGTCTGCGCGGGCGCTACCGAACAGGCTATTTCTCAATGGGCCTCCACTTTTGCGGAAAAGGGACTCGGAATTTCCAAATCTCTGGGCGACCTCGCGGGTCCCATGGCGTTCGCCGTGTGTATGGGATTGTGTCGGGTCTTCTATGCGAAATTTCTTCACAAAATCTCCCTTGAAAAATTTCTCGTCATCGGCGCGATCGGATGCGTCGGAGCCTATCTGCTCGTCACGCTGCCTCCCGTTCCCGTCATCAACCTTCTCGGCTGCGCGGTGTGCGGCCTGTTCGTCGGCATTCTTTGGCCGGGAACCTATTCGGTCGCCGCGAAAAAATTACCTTACGGCGGAGCGGCAATGTTCGCGCTTCTTGCCCTTGCGGGAGACCTCGGCTGTCTCGCCGGGCCCACGACGGTAGGCTTTATATCCGGTATATTCGACGATAATCTCAAAGTCGGACTTACGGTCGCCGTCATCTTCCCCGTCTTGGCTGTGCTCGGCATGTTCCTTCTGTCAAAACATAAGGACAAAGGTCCCGAAATGTTGAATCCGAACGAACAGAAATAATAAAAATACCCCGTCGGTCAATGACCGACGGGGTATTTTATTTCTCAACACATAACAAGCTCTTTCAAAAATCCGAAAAAATATCTATCGTTCTTCTCGGAAGTAGTTGAGTCCCAAACTTGCGGGAGGCTGCGTTTCTTTACTGTTCAGGATGCTTGTTATAATCAATACAATGATCGTAACGACATAGGGTAATGCCCCGACAAGTTCCTTTGACAATACTGTGACAAAGTTAGAAGCGATATACAATCCGCCGAAAATGATCGAGCCCAAAATAGCGAGCGCGGGACGCCAAAGGGTAAAGATGACGAGGGCGATAGACAGCCAGCCGAACCCTTCGAGGAAGTGTACGTCGTCCCAATTTCCTCCCATATAATCCATAATAGCGCATAATCCGCCAAGAGCCGAAATCCCACAGCCGATACATGTAGCCCAATATTTATAGCGCGACACATTAATCCCCGCGGCGTCCGCCGTAGCAGAATTTTCGCCTACCGCGCGCAAGTGCAAACCTATACGGGTACGATTGAGAATGAGCTGAGCCGCAATCGCGACGATAATCGCCAGATATACGAAAATACCGTGAGATAAAAATATCTCTCCGAACCACCCGAGTTTATCGCCTACGGGGAAAAGATTAGTATAATATTTGCTCGCACGGGCGATAACCGCCATCTTTGCTTTTATAAGATTGATAAGATGTCCCGCAAGCCCTACGCCGAACGTCGTCATGGCGAGACCCGTAACGTTCTGATTTGCGCGGAGCGTGACCGTCAAAAAGCTATATAGAGCTCCCATCGCCGCCCCCGCGAGGAAGGTGACAATCAAAGGTACGAGAACGAGCAGAAACGGCACGGAAGTACCGATTGACTTTATAAGATAATACTCGGAAAGACAGCCGACCGCCGTTCCCACGCTCATGACGCCGGGAACCCCCAGATTAAGGTGTCCGGATTTTTCTGTGATGATTTCTCCCGTCGAACCGAAAAGGAAAATCGCGCCGATGCGAATAGCGCCCACTAAAAAGCTCACAAACATTGATTCTTTTCCTCCTTTTTATGCGTTCTCGATTTACGGAATTTGAGCTGATACAGGATAAAAAATTCACAGCCGATAATAAAGAAGAACATAATACCTGTGATGATATCAGCGAAGTAAGCGTTTGCGACTCCACAATCCGTCATGACCTGTCCCATGCCCTTTTGCAAAAATACGACCAGATACGCGGTAAAAATCATAAAGATCGGATTAAATTTCGCCAGCCATGAAACGAGAATCGCCGTAAAGCCGCGGCCGCCGACCGTCTCTTTGCTAATCATGTGATCGATTCCGCCGACGATTAAAAATCCGGCCAAGCCGCAAATAGCGCCCGAAATGAGAAGGGTGCGGACAACGACTTTCTTTACGTTGATTCCCACGTAACGAGCCGTATTCTCGCTTTCGCCCACGACGGAAATTTCATAGCCCTGCTTACTGTACTTCATATAGACATAGACCAAAGCAGTGACGATTGTTACCACGATGACGCTCAGCCAGAAATCTTCTCCGCCGATTTTCGGCAGATTGCCGTGCGGGAGCGGACTCATGTTTCCCGAACCTGTCGGGTACCAAATTTTTATGGCAAAGAGCACGATCTGCATGGCCACATAGTTCATCATGAGAGTAAACAGAGTTTCGTTGGTATTCCATTTTGCCTTGAAAATGGCGGGGATCACCGCCCAAAGCATGCCTGCTGCCACCCCCGCGACGAACATGATCGGAATCAATACTCCGTCCGGAACTTTTCCGCCGAGATAGAACATGCACACCGTACAGGCAAAACCGCCCATGAGTACCTGTCCTTCCGCACCCGTATTCCAAAAACGCATTTTGAATGCGGGAGTGATGGCAAGCGCGATCAAAAGAAGAATCGCTCCGTCGCGGAGGAAAATCAAGATTCTTCGCTCCGTGCCGAAGATTCCCGAAAACATAGACGAATAAATGAAGAAGGGATCTTTTTTCAAAACGAGAAACGACAGCAAACCTGTAACCACGAAGGCGAGCAGAATAGCCGCCGCACGGATCAACCAGGATTTCCACCAGGGAACGGAAGTACGCTTTACGATATGAAAAAGGGGTTCTTTGACGCTTTTTTCTTTATTCTTCATAATCTTCCTGTTCCTCCCGTTGGTTTTTTACCATTAAAAGTCCGATTTCTTCCTTTTTAGCCGTTCTGCCGTCCAAAATCCCCGTGATACGGCCGCTGCCGATGACCATGATCCGATCGCAAAGCTCTAAAAGGACGTCCAAATCTTCGCCCACGAAAATGACGCAGACGCCCTTTTTCTTCTGTTCCGTCAAGAGATTATAGATGGTATAGGAAGAATTGATGTCCAAACCTCTGACCGGATACGCCGCAAGGAGTACGGTGGGCGAAGCGGCGATTTCCCGCCCCACCAATACTTTTTGAACGTTTCCGCCCGAAAGGCGACGAACGGGCGTTTTAGCACTCGGAGTCGATACTTCGAGACTCTTAATAATTTTTTCGGCAAGATTTTCGGGTTCCCTTCTGTCGAGGAAAATCGAATGGCCCTTTCGATAACTTCTGAGCATCATATTGTCGATGATGTCCATGTTTCCGACGAGTCCCATTCCCAAACGGTCTTCAGGGACGAAAGAAAGACGAATTCCCATTTCCCGAATCTGTAAGGGAGACTTTCCGATAAGCTGTTCGCCTACGGGCATTTTCCCGACATTTTCTTCTTCGCTTTCCTGCTCGAACTCTTCTATTTGGGACTTTTCGGGCGGATAATATTCTATGCTGGCGCCTGCAATCGGAATCTGCAAACCCGCAATCGATTCCAGAAGCTCTCTCTGGCCGCTCCCCGCAATCCCCGCTATGCCGAGAATTTCCCCGCTGAATGCGTCAAAATTCACGTCGTCGAGGATACGAATCCCCTCGTTGTTTATGAAGGTAAGATTTCTAACTTCCAGACGCTTTTGGCAATTTACGGGCATGGGACGATCGATATTTAAGGATACTTTTTTGCCGACCATCATTTCCGTCAATTCCTGTTCGTTGGTCTTTGCCGTCTCCACCGTCGCAATATGTTCTCCCTTTCTCAAAACCGCTACTCTGTCCGAAATCGCCATAACTTCATTGAGCTTATGCGTGATGATAATGATGGATTTACCGTCGTCGCGCATCGTGCGGAGTACGGCAAACAGCTTATCGATTTCCTGAGGGGTGAGAACGGCAGTAGGCTCGTCCAGAATGAGAATATCCGCGCCGCGATATAAGACTTTCACGATTTCCACCGTCTGTTTTTCGGAGACGGACATTTCGTGAATTTTCTTCTTCGGATCGATATGGAACCCATACTTTTCACTCATTTCCCGAACGCGGGCGTTGACTTCTTTGAGATTATACTTCTCTCCGCGTACGCCGAGAACAATATTCTGAGCGGCGGAAAAGACGTCTACCAACTTGAAATGCTGATGAATCATACCAATCTTATAGCGAAAAGCGTCTTTGGGCGAACGAATGGAAACTTCTTCTCCGTCGATATAAATCTGGCCCTCGTCGGGATAATAAATTCCCGCGATCATGTTCATGAGCGTCGTTTTTCCCGATCCGTTCTCGCCGAGGACGGACAAAATTTCGCCCTTTCTGACGTCCATATCCACGTTTTTATTCGCGACTACCTCTCCGAACGTTTTCGTGATGTTTTTCAGTTGTATTGCAATGGGTTTATCCACAGTGCCTCCCGAAATCTTTAATTAACGCGAACGGGCGGAGCCATATACGGTACTCCGCCCTATATTGTTTTTACGTAGCCTTAACCTTATTCGTTCAACAGTCGGATTCCGTCTATTTTTATATCGAAATAAGGTGCCGAACGATGAAAAGATTCCTTAAAAACTCCATTCTCGATAGCTTCGGTATCCGGCTTATAATCGCCGTCTGTATCTGCTAAATAGGTCGTAAGAGTTTGTCCATTCACCGTAAATTTAGAAGTATCGAATATTTCCAAAGTACCCGCTGCAATTTTATCTCTCGCTTCGATAACGGCCTCCACAGCTCCTTCCGGAGCAGCGTTGCCGCCAATATTCGTCAGTTTGACAGACCCCGTTTTAATCGTTCCCGTCCAGTCATCGGCGATTTCTTCGCCCATGGCAGCTTTCGCGATGATATATTTGAAGTAGGGAGTCCAATCGATATAAGAAGAAACGAGGAACGTTTCTGGGCAGGCCTCAAACGTGCTTCCGTTATAAGAGACGTTAGGAACTCCTTTTTCTTCACAGGCAGAGGGTGCCCCCATGGAATCGGCGTGCTGAGAAATGAGTTTGCAGCCGCCGGCGATAAGGCTTTCTGCAGTCGATTTTTCATCAACGATACTAAACCACGAATTCGTAAATTGGACGTCCATCGTAACGGTCGGACAGACGGATTTTGCGCCGAGATAGAATGAGGTATAACCAGAAATAACCTCGGCATAGGGATAAGCGCCGACATAGCCCATTTTAGCTTCCTCCGCGGTAAATTCTCCCGCCTCGATCATTTCGTTGAGCTTCATGCCCGCAACGACGCCCGCGAGATAACGTCCTTCGTAAATGGAAGCGAATGCGTTATGGAAATTATCGAGTCCGCTCGTTGCCGCCGTGACGCCCGTCGCGTGGCAGAATTCCACTTCTGGATTTGCCGTAGCGGCTTCTTTGACAAACGGTTCATGTCCGAAAGAATCGGCAAAAATCAGATCACAACCTTGATCGACAAGGTCTTCCGCGGCAGTCTTACATTCCGCAAGTTCGGGAATTCCGGTTTTCATGATAAACTGATCGGATTTAAGCCCCATTTCATTGACGGCTCTTTTCGCCGCATCAATAAAGTTCTTATCGTACGTGGATGTTTCGTCGTGCAGACAAATCAGACCGAACTTAAAATCCTCGGGAATCACGACGTCGGAATAGTCGGGAGCCTCGATATTCTCATATTCGGGAAGGGTAAGTTCACCCTTATCTTCCCCTGCTTCACCGCAGGAAGCCAAAGAGGCAGCCACGCCGAAGCCCATAACCAAGGAAAGAGCCACTGTAAGAAATCTTTTTTTCATGATTTTATCTCCTTACGTCCGCGATTTTTTCACGGGCCGAATTTTAACGCTTTTGTATTTTTGTATTTCGTCTTTTGCATTGACGCTTTTAGCTTTTGTCAAAGTCAAACAGCGCCCGTCTTGTCAAATCGGTACTACCGCAATGCGGCATTTTGAGTAAAAAACGTCTCTTTCAGCTTCGGAAAGAAATTGTTCCGTTCTCCATTTTTTCGACGATCGCGAGGGACTCCACGCGGTAACCCTGTCTTCTCAACTCGTCTCCGCCGCCCTGAAAGCCCTTTTCGATTTCCGCGCAGCATCCGACGACTTCCGCCCCCGCCTGTTTCACGATGTCGATCAGCCCTTTCAAAGCATTTCCGTTTGCGAGGAAATCGTCGGTAATGAGAACTTTATCTTCCAAAGAAATATATTCTTTCGAAACTGCGATATCGTAAGTGATTTTATGCGTAAAAGAATACACGGGGGAAGAATACTGTTCTCCGCTGACGTTTGCGGAAGGGTGCTTTTTCGCAAATACCATGGGTACCCCCAATTCGAGCGCCACCGCCGTCGCGAACGCGATTCCCGACGCTTCCACCGTTAATACTTTCGTGATGCGGGTTCCTTTGAAAAGGCGGGCGGTCTCCTCCGCCATTCGTTTCAGAAACACCGTATCCACTTTTTGGTTGAGGAAACTTCCCACTTTCAGAACGTCTCCGGGAAGAACCGTCCCTTCCTTGATGATTTTTTCTTCCAATGCTTTCATTTTTTCACTGAAAAGACGGCAGACGAAAGAACGCCGCCGCCAATATCTCCCTTTCTCTTCTGTAAAATCAGGGCTTGTCCAATAGTCGCGATTATTTTTCGGGCACCGCGGTAGAAACTCCTCCACCCTTCTTCCGGAGGTATATATCGGCTTTTTATAAAATTTTCCTTTTCGGATTTCTTCGCAGACGACTTTCCGTTCCGATAAAACCACAGGACAGAAATGCCGCCGAAAAATGACGCCCGCACTTTTCCGCCGATGTTTTTACGGTCCGAAAAATAATTTGCGTAACGCTTCGTTACGCAGAAAGCGGGACGTCCCGCTTTATTCGCCTGAAAAAGGCCTATCCGATTTCAAAAAAGAAAAAAGTCAACCGCTCTTGACTTTATCATAACTATATCACATTGTGAAAATCTTGTCAAATGATAGCGATTGAAATTCTATTTTCACACTTTTTGTCTCATATTATCATTGTTTGAAATTTATGAAAACATTTTTATCGGGCAAAAAGCCATACCGTTTACCGTTATACCATTGTTCTCAAAAGGCGTATTTATAATGTTCGATTCTTCCGTCTGCCCAGACTTCGACGACGTCGAAGCGCGCGTTGGGTTCCCGTCCCCGTTCCATCCAATAGAATTGCGCTATGCGTTTATAGCGGCGGCGTTTTGCCGCGACTACCGCCTCCGCGGGGGTCCCGTATTCGTCCGAAGTCCGGGTCTTTACCTCCGCGAAAACGACTTCGTCGCCGTCCTCCGCAATCAAATCCGCTTCTCCGAACGGAGTTCGGTAATTCTTATGTAAAATTTTATATCCCTGCGCTTTCAGGTACTCTTCGGCGAGTTTTTCTCCCCGCCTGCCCAGAACTTTTTTACGAACGTCCTGCGATGAATCGGACATATTCCGTGCTCCTTTATTGCCCTGATGTGTTCCGCCGTGCCGTAGCCTTTATTTCTTTCAAAACCGTATGCGGGATACGTCTTTGCATATTCTTCCATGAGTGCGTCCCTGAATACTTTTGCGACGATGCTCGCCGCGCCGATCGAATAGGAAAGCGCGTCGCCGTGCACGATGCTCCTTTGCGGGAACGAAATATCCAACGTCATATTCCCGTCGGTGATGACCGTATCGGGAACGATTTTCAGACTTTCCAAGGCGTTTTTCATTCCCAGCCGCGTCGCCTGCAAAATATTGATTTCGTCGATAATCTTTTCGTTTACTTCATACACGGTATACGCCAAAGCGCGTTCCCGAATGAGTTTTGCCAAGAGTTCCCTCTTTTTCGGAGAAAGTTTTTTGCTGTCGTCCACTCCTTGAATGATTTCGATTTCTTTGAGCGGCATGACGACGGCCGCGCACACGACGGGGCCCGCCAGGGGGCCGCGGCCCACTTCGTCCACTCCCGCAATCGTCTTGAAGCCCTGCGAAAGCAATTCCCGTTCTATTTTTAATTTATCCGAGGCGCACAACTCTCTTTTCATTTAACGCCTTCCTTGATACTTTATTCTATGTTTGAAATTTATTTTATGCTCAAAACGGCAAATCCCGATACTCCGCCGCGTCTTCCAGACAGACTTTCCCGATACGGCCCTTCCGAAAATCGTCGATGAGCGCTTTTGCTCCGCGGTCATAATCGTATTCCCCGCCCTTTAAGATAAATCCGCGTCGTTTGCAGAGCGCTTCGTACATGCCGAGCTTTTCCGAAAAATCGGTAATTCCGTAACGGTGCGTGAGATAACGGGGATATTTTTCCGCGAGTTCTCCGAGAAGTTCCAAGGCGATGTCGTCCATGTCCAAAATGTCGTCATTGATGCTGCCGATATAAGCGAGATGCCTCGCCAAAGTCTGATTGTCGAAAGAAGGCGGCATCGTGCCGGGCGTATCCAACAGGTCGAACGAGCCACACCGAAGCCACTTTACGTCTCTCGTTACGCCCGCTTTATCGCCCGTTTTCGCCCGTTTCTGACCGCTCAGAAGATTGACGATCGTGCTCTTTCCCGTGTTCGGAATTCCCGCCACCATAAAACGAAACGTGCGGTTTAACCCTTTCGCTTCCGCGCGTTCCCGCTTTTCTTCCGTCATTCGTGTCAATTTTTGCATGATCGCGCGGCGGGAAGAAAGCTCCGTCGAATTGCAGCGGATACACTGCCGACCTTTTTCCTCCGCCAGCCGAACAAATCCGTCCGCGCCTTCGTCCGCGAGATCCGACTTATTGAGAAGATAGAGCACGGGTTTTTCCCCGAATATTTTTTTCAGATTTTTATTCAGCGTAGCCGCAGGCGCGCGGGCATCGAGCACGCAGATGACGCCGTCGCAAAGCGCCCGCTTTTCCTCCATGTCCCGCATCGCTTTCGTCATGTGTCCGGGAAACCACTGTATCGTTTTCGCCATACTTCGTTCCTTTTCCGTGTCGTTTTTTCTTTCTCTCTTTCCGTTCGTCTTATCCTTGCCGCCGCCAAACCTATGGGCAGGACAGGAATGCGGGGAAGACTTTATTCCGAAAATCGCTTCCGTTACGGAATTATTTTTCCAATAAATCGGGACGATATTTTTTCGTCAGTTCCAAGGCCTGTTCCCGCCGCCAGCGGTCTACTTTTGCATGATCGCCGCTCAAAAGCACTTCGGGAACGGAAAGACCGCGATATTCCTGCGGCCGAGTATATTGCGGATATTCGAGAAGATTGTCCGAAAAACTTTCGTCGACGAGAGAGGAAGTATTGATGACTCCGTCCACATATCTCGAAACGCAATCCACCAAGACCATGGCGGGCAATTCCCCGCCCGTAAGGACATAGTCCCCGATAGAAATTTCTTCGTCGATGAACAAATCGATCGCCCGTTGATCCACGCCCTCATAATGCCCGCACAGAAGAATCAGCCAATCATGGGAAAGAAGAGAGAACACTTTCTGTTGCCGAAGTGTTTCCCCTTTCGGAGAGAGGTAAATCCTGTGTGCCCGATGTTCTTTATCCAGCGCCTCGATGGCGCTGCCGATGGGCTGCGGCATCATGACCATGCCCGCGCCGCCGCCAAAGGGATAATCGTCGCATTTCAAATGCTTATCTTCCGTAAATTCTCGGATATCGACGACATTGATTTCTATCTTTCCCGCACGCTGCGCCCGACCGAGAATACTCTCTTTCAGAGCAGAAAACATATCGGGAAATAGGGTAAGAATATCTATCCTCATAACTTATCCTAAATTGACTCTGTTTTTCAGAACGTATTTTTCAAAAAAGAACAGTCCGACGCTTCCGCCTGCGGCGAGCGCAATCAGTATCCATAAGAACAAATGCACGGCGACAGCCGAATCGATTATCCCTCCGAGAAATCCCGTAGACATAAAGAAAATATAAATTACCTGACTTACGGCAAGATAAATTACATAAGCAATAGCGGCAGCTCCGGCGCGACTTTTATTGACAATCATCTGCCCGACGCATACGCATGCGTATACGATTTGAAGATTAAAAATAATCCCTATCAGAAGCAGAAAAACTATTTCTATCGTAAGCATAGCCATATCTGCGGGAAATTCATGGTAAATTTCCCCCAAAGAGACGAAAAAGTTTTCCAAAGCGGGAAAAACTTCCCTCCAATAAGGAACCGCCACGATTAATATGGACGCTATTGCAACCAAAATCGTCAAAAAAATCGTTACAAATCCGCTAATCAGTTTGGAAAAAATATGTTCTTCGGACGTCGCGGGAATACTTAAAGTAAGATACCCCTCCGCGCCGAACAAATTTTTAAGGAAGTGCACCGCAATATTGAAAATACATATTGCCGAACAAAGAGCCACGCCTACTATATACAGTATGATAATAGAAGACATTGCCATCATAAAAGGAACGACCACACCTGTTTCCACATCCGATGCAGACATATGCTCCGCAATCGGCAGGCAAATCGCGCAAAGTACCGCCAAGGCCCCCAAGACGATATAGCAGGGAACGAGAAATTTGAACAGCGCGCGGAAGTCGTATTTCAACAATTTTTTCAGCATATGTCCGCGGACCGCCTTTATTTTTCCGTCCCCGTTCAAGTCCGCTTCGTCGATTCCGCTGCGGGCATAATCCGATCGATAATGATTTTCATGGGAATCAAAAAAGTCCTGAGAATTCTCCGGCGCGGAAAAAACAGGCTTATCGGAAGGCGGAACATTCGCCGAATCCAAGGGAGAAGTTATTTTTTCCGAAGGAGCGGAAGTCACAGAAGAATCAAGCGTATCCGAAGCATCGAAACCGAATAAATCCTCTTTTTCGTTCTCCTCCGCTATGCCGGATTCTCCTTGGCCGACCTCGCTTTTTTCCTTATCGTCGTTTTCAAACCAATACTTATCGTTTCCGCTTACCATCTGAATACCTCCCTGAACAGCTGGTCTATCGTCTTGCCCTCTCCTTTGCGGATATCGTTTGCGCCGCCCTGCAACACGATTTTTCCGTTTTGCAGAAACAGCACGTAATCGAGGACGGGTTCAATATCTCCGATCAAATGCGTACAGATGATCATTGTCGAATCCGCGTTCTTGTGGGAAACGATGGTGTTGAGAATATAATCCCGCGCGGCGGGATCGACGCCCGCGATGGGCTCGTCGAGAATAAACAGCTTGGCATTCCTCGACAAAGTGAGTATGAGACCGAGTTTTTCCTTCGTTCCCTTGGACAAAGCGCGCACCTTCTGCCCCATATTCACGCCGAGTTCGGAAATCATTTTTTCCGCTTTCTTCTCGTCGAAATCGGGAAAGAAGTCCTTATAATACTCCACCTCCTGCTTTACGGTGAAACCGTCGCTCAAAAAGTTGCTGTCGGGAAGATACGCGACGATAGCCTTCGTCTCCGTGCCGACCGTCATTCCTCCCACGCGGATATTCCCTTCCGTCGGAGTCAAAAGTCCGGTCAAAAGTTTGATGAGCGTCGTTTTCCCGCTTCCGTTCGGACCCAAAAGGCCCACGATACAGCCCTTATCGGGGACGGAAAACGTCAGATGGTCGAGCGCACGAAGTCCCTTATAGTCCTTTGTCAGCCCCGTACACTCCAAAATATTTTCCATATTTCTCTTTATACTCCTTTATCCGCCTCCTCGCGGACGCGGTTCCTCTGATTTTTATTGTACCATATTTTACGGTTAATGTCAAGATTTGAGAACAAAACCTTATAAAAAGAAAAACAGAGCATACCATGGCCGAAAATAATTCAGTCCATACACGGCATGCCCGTTTTGACTTTTCTTTTATTCAGTTCTCCCCTGCCTATGCCGATTCAAAGGATAGCTTCTACAAAGCTCTTTGCATCGAAGTGTTCCAAATCCTCTATTTTTTCTCCGACACCCACAAAGATGACGGGCAAAGCGAGCTCGGATGCCAGCGAAAAGACAAACCCGCCCTTTGCCGTGCCGTCCAGCTTGGTGAGTACGAGTCCGTCGAGCTCTACCGCCTCGTCGAAGACGCGCGCCTGATTGACGGCGTTCTGTCCCGTCGTAGCGTCGAGAACGAGCAGCTTCAAAAAATCCGCTTCGGGATATTCCCGCGTGACGACGCGGTCCATTTTTTGAAGCTCTTTCATGAGATTGTCTTTGACGTGCAAACGTCCCGCCGTATCGACGATGACGACGTCCGTTTTTTTCGCCTTTGCGGAGGATACGGCATCGAAAATAACCGCTGCGGGATCGCTTCCCTCCTCGTGCTTGACGATTCTCACCTTTGCCCTGTCCGCCCACACGGCGAGCTGTTCCCCCGCCGCCGCGCGGAAGGTGTCCGCGGCCGCGACCGTGACCGTCTTTCCCTTTTCGATGAAATAATGCGCCAGCTTTCCGATAGTCGTCGTTTTTCCAACGCCGTTTACGCCTACCAGCATAATGACGCATGGATAAGAGATGTCGGGAACTTCCGCCTCTTTGAGAATATCGGTCAAAATTCCCCGCAGAAGTTCCGTAACGTATGCTTCGTCTTTGAGCTTTTCTCCGATTGCCTTCGCCTTCACCCGCGCCACGACTTCTTCCGCCGTGGAAACGGAAACGTCCGAAGAAATGAGGAGTTCCTCCAATTCCTCATAAAATTCGTCGCCCAATTTGTTTTTGGAAAACAAAACTCTCAGTTTTTCCGATAAATTGTCCTTCGTCTTTTTCAGAGCGCCGAACAGTTTTCCGAATATACCCATAAATTCTCCTTGCGATTCGATTTTGCCGCGCGCATTTCCGCCCGCGGCTGCAACTGCGGCGGATACGGCAAAGAGTGCCGAGAGATGAAACCATCGACTATTAACCGCCATTCGTCAGTATCGGTGACTAACCGTCAGTCATGAACCGTCAGTATCAGCCGCCAGCCAAAATTCGTCAGTTGCCAAACATCAATGATTAATTGTCCGCCGTCAGCCCGTAACCGCCGGTCATTAATAGTCATTATTCGACGGTTCCCGCGCCGAGCTTTTCCTCTACGTCCGCCAGCTTGACGGAGACGATTTTGGAAACGCCCTTTTCCTGCATGGTCACGCCGAAAAGGGAATCCGCCTGATTCATGGTCGGCTTTCTGTGCGTAATGACGATAAACTGCGTTTCCTCCGAGAAATGTTTGAGGTAGGATGCAAATCTGTCCACGTTTGCGTCGTCGAGCGCCGCCTCTATCTCGTCGAGAATACAGAACGGCATGGGCCGAGCCCGCAAAATGGCGAACAGAATGGCAATCGCCGTCAGAGCGCGTTCGCCGCCCGAAAGGAGGGAAATTTTTGTCAGTTTCTTTCCGGGAGGGCAGGCGACGATTTCCACGCCCGCCGCGAGCGGATCCTCCCCTTCCACGTAATCGAGCTGCAATTCCGCTTTTCCGCCGCCGAACAATTCCTTGAAGGTAATTTTGAAATTCTCGTTGATTTCGTTGAAGCCCTCGTCGAACTGTTTGAGCATCTCTTCGCGAATTTCGTTGAGCGCGGTCGTCAAATCCTCTATCGCCTTTTGGAGATCGTCGCGCTGCGTAATCATCTCGTCATAGTGCGCCTTTTCTTCCGCGTATTCCTCCACGGCGTTCGGATTGACGGCCCCCAGCATGGTGATTTTACGTTTGAGTACGGTAATGAGGTTCGCAGCTTCGTCCGCGTTGAAATTCTCCGCCTTCATGGACAGACAAGCCTCATAGTCCATCTGATAGGCCTCGTCTATCCTCAGGCGCATGTTTTCGAGATTGGTGTCTATTTTACTGATTTCTATCTCGCATTTATACCGCTTGTCCGACTGTTTTGTAATCGTTTCCTGCAAGCCGTTGCGCTCCTCTTCGAGTTCGAGCTGGCGCGCGTTGATTTCTTCCTTTTCTTTGGAAAGCGCGGCGATTTTGTCCACAATTTCCTGAACGGCGGCCTTTTCCTCTTCGGTGAGCTCCTTTTCCTGTGCCTCCGATTCCAGCGCGTGGAGTTTGCCTTCCAAATCCTTTTTGGAGGCTTCCGTTTCGAGAATCCGCTTGACGAGTTCCTCCTTTTCCGCATTCAGGCGGCGGAAGTTTTCCTCCTCCTTTTCGAGCGCGGAATTGAGCGCGGCATATTCCACTTCGAGATCGTGCAGTTTCTTGCTCTTTTCCTCCCGCTCCGCCTTGAAACGGTCGCATTGGCTGCGCTGCCCTGCGAGTTCTTCCTCCGCGCTCTGGCGCATGGAATTGAGCTCCTCCTCGCTCTTGGAGGAATCCGCCTCCTCGTTTTCGAGCGCGCGGAGTTTTTGTTTCAGCTCTTGGAGCGCCTCCTCGTATACGCCGATATCCGCTTCCGCCTCGGCGATTTGCTGCAAGAGCGCCTCCTCGCGCTGTTGCAGAGCCGCCGTTTCGGTATTGGCGGACTGATACTTCGCGCGGAGCTTTTCGACTTCTTCTTCCGCTTCCTTGCGGGCTTCCTCGCTCTCGGCGATGGCGGCTTTCAGCTTTTCGATATATTTCTGCTTGCGGACGATGTTTTCCTTACATTCCTGAATTTTGCGCTCGTTGGAAAGGAGCGAGCCCGCGTCCTTTCTTCGGCTTCCGCCCGTCATGGCGCCGCTGGTCATGACGATATCGCCGTCCAGCGTCACGATTTTGAAGGAATTTCCGTATTTTTTCGCTATCGCGTTGGCGTTGAAAATATTGTCGCAGATGAGCGTATTGCCGAGCAGGTTGCTGATGACGTTATAATAATAGTCGTCATATTGTACCAGCTCGGTTGCGAGCCCCATGGCGCCCTTTTCGTTCATGGCGCGCTGAATTTCGCGGGTGTCCGGCTTGGGACGCATGCTGGACACGGGCAGGAAAGTGACGATACCGCCGTTCGTGCGTTTCAGGTATTCGATAAGATAGCGCGCGTCGTCCGACGTGGCGGTGACGACGTTCTGCATGGCGCCACCGAACGCCGTCTCTATGGCGGTTTCGTATTTCTGTTCGGTGCGGACAATATCCGCAAGGGCGCCCTTGACGCGGTTTCCGACGTCGGGATTGGTCTTTGCCACGGACAAAAGCCGCCTGACCGAATCCTTGTACCCCTCGAAGCGGTTCTTCAAGCTGATATACAGTTCGAGACTGTCCCTGAGAGAAGCGAGCTGACCGTTCGCGTTGAACAGCTCCTGATTGAAATTGTTGACGGTGAGCTGCATTTCGCGCATTTCTTCCGTCTTTTCTTCGAGCGCGGAATTCCCCGTCGAAGTAAAATCTTTGAGCCGTTTCAAGTCCCCGCGCACGGCGGCGAGCTCGTCCCCCAGCCGTTCTTTTCTCTGATTGCTCTTGTCGAGCGCGGAGGAGATTTCTTTAATCCGTTCTTCCGCCGCTTCCTTGCGCGCGGAAAGGGTACCGATATTCTTTTTGATTTCGGACAGGTTGTCCGCGGATTCCATCTGGCTCAGCCGCTTTTCGTCGGACAGCCGCTCGAACACCTCGATTTTATTGTCCAGCGCGGCCACCGCGGAACGCAAAACGTCCGTCTCGTTTTCGATGACGGAAATGCGCGCCGTATCCTGTTTGCGCTTCTGTACCCCGAGCGCCACCGCGTCGTCGATTTCTCCGATGCGGGCTTTGCTCTCCGCGAGGACGTCCTCCGCCGCGGAAATCTGTGAGCGATACGTACTGATACGCTCCCGCACGAGTTTGAGTTCGCCGTCCTTACGCTCGTTGCCGACGGAGAGTTCCACGCGGCGGTCGTTGAGCTCGGTGAGCTGATCGTCCGCCTCCGCGATTTTGCGGCGATTTTCCTCAAAAAGGCGGTTGACGCGTTCCACCTGTACGTTTAAGGAGATAATTTTATCGGAAATGGCGGAGATGTCCTTTTTGAACTTGTCCTTTTCCGTCTCCGCGTTTTCATAGCGGTATATGTAGGTATTCACCTCGTTGTATTTGAGGGAATCGGAATATTCGTTGTATTCGCGTGCGGCCTCCGCCTGCTTGCCGAGGGGACCGAGACGGCGTTCCGCCTCGTCGATTCTCTGGCGGTAAATAAAGAGATTGGAGTTGGAATCTTCCAATTTCCGTTCGATTTCCTGCTTGCGGGATTTATATACCATGAGCCCGGTGGCTTCCTCGAAGATGAGCCGCCTGTCCTCGGGCTTGGCGTTCATGATTTGTTCCACCTTGCCCTGACCGATGATGGAATACCCCTCTTTTCCGAGCCCGATGCCGTGAAAGAGCGCGACAATATCCTTCAAACGGCTGGGTTGGCCGTTGATGAGGTATTTGCTGTCGCCGTTCCGATACAGTCTTCTGGTCATTGCGACGTCCGTGGCGTCGAGGTCGAAAATGCGCTTCTGGTTATCGAAAACGAGCGTCACTTCGCAAAACGAGAGCGGTTTTCTTTCCAGCGTCCCGCCGAAAATAACGTCCTGCATGTTGCTGCCGCGCAAAGATTTTGCGGACTGTTCCCCCAAAACCCAGCGAACGGCGTCGGCGACGTTGCTCTTTCCGCAGCCGTTGGGGCCCACGATGCAGGTAACGCCGTCGTCGAACCGAATCGTCGTTTTGTCGGCGAACGATTTGAAGCCGACCAGTTGTATTTCTTTTAAGTCCAAAGTTCTCTCGCTCCTTATAGTTCTCTATATTTCAGACAGGATTTTCGTTTTCGGACAAAACCGCCAAAAGATTTTTCGCCGCTTCCTGCTCTGCGGCGGTCTTGCTCTTTCCCCGCCCCGACGCGCTTTTGCCTTCCGCTTCCGCGAGACAGACAAACATCGGGTCGTTGTCCTTTCCCTCTTTTTGCAGGGAATAGGAGGGCGTGGGCAAGCCCTTCTTTTGCAGAAATTCCTGTAATTCTCCCTTGTAGTTCTCCCCTCTGCTTACGGCGAGATGTTCGAGAATAAACCGCTTTGCCGCCTCATAGCCGCCGTCGAGATAAACGGCCGCGGAAAGGGTCTCGAACAGGCTGGAAACCGTCTTGCCGCCGACGTTCGCTTCCCCGCCCTCGACGAGCAGGAAATTTTTCAGCGACAGCTTTTCCGCCGCCTCCAAAAGCGCCTCCTTTCTCACCAGAGCCTGCCTCAGAGCCGTCATCTCCCCTTCGCTTAAGGTTTTTCCTTTCTTTTCGCGAAAATACAGCATTTCGGATACGACGAGCTGCAACACGCTGTCTCCGAGAAATTCCAGCCGCTCGTTATCCTCTCCGCCGTGAGCGTTGGCATAAGTGGAATGTACGAACGCCGTTTTCAACAGCGCCTTATCCCTGAACGTATAACCGATTTCCTTTTCCAGCCTTTCAAACGTCATGTTCTGCTCCGTCAGGCCTCGGCGGACGCCGTTTCCGCGGAATTTTCGGCGGATTTTGCCGCCTCCGTCAAATCCACCTCCGCGAGCATTTTTTCGATTTTACCTACCATATCCCCGCGGACCGCCTCCACGGCCTGTCCGATACAGATGGCAAACCCCGACGCCTTGGAATTGCCGTGCGCTTTGACGACCGCTTTTTTAAGTCCCAAAAACATCGCACCGCCCATGGTTTCATAGTCGGCGGATTTTTTAATATTTTTTATGACGTCGTAAACGAGCGCCGCGCGCATGGTCGCAAAGAAATTTTTCTTGAATTCCCGCTTCATGATTGCGCTGATCGCCTTTCCGCAGCCCTCTATCGATTTCAGGGCGATATTGCCCGTAAATCCGTCGGCTACGGCAATATCTATATCTCCTACCATAATGTCGCGCCCCTCGACGTTGCCCGCGTAATCTATACAGGACATGCCTTTGAGGAGCTCGTTTGCCGCCTGATGAAGCGCGTCGCCCTTGTGATCCTCGGTGCCGTTGCTGAGCAACCCCACCTTGGGATTTTTCATGCCGTAGGCGGCTTGCGCGTAAGCGGTCGCCATGATGGCGAAATGCGCGAGATTGACGGGTTTGCAGTCGAGATTCGCTCCGCAGTCGCAAAGGAGCGTGCCCGTCCCTTTCAGATTGGGAATACGGGGACAGAGCGCGGGACGGGAAATTCCCTTAATGCGCCCCAGAACGAGCACCGCGGCCGTAAGCACCGCGCCCGTGGCTCCCGAGGATACCAGAGCATCCGCTCTGCCCTCTTTGAGGAGCTCAAACGCGACGACGGTAGAGGAATTTTTCTTCGTCTTGACGGCCTTCGTCGGCACGTCGTCGTTCGTGATTACTTCGGGCGCATGCACGATCTCCACGCGCGAAGAATCGTATTTGTATTTGGAGAGCTCCGCTTTCAACGCGGCCTCGTCGCCCGCGAGGATTACGGAAAAATCCCCGCTTTTTCCGAGCGCTTCGATCGCGCCCTTTACCTGCTGTTCGGGAGCGAAATCGCCGCCCATGGCATCTATGGCAATTTTAATCATAGCCCTATCCTCGGTGTGTCAATAATTCAATAATCAAGATTGGAAACGGTGCGGGGGAACGGAATGACGTCGCGGATATTGGAAACGCCCGTCAGATACATGACCATCCGTTCAAAGCCCAAGCCGAATCCGCTGTGCGTCGTTCCGCCGTATTTGCGGAGATTGAGATACCATTCTTCGGGCGGAACGTTACATTCTGTCATTCTCGCTTTGAGCTTCTCGTAATCGTCCTCACGCTGCGATCCCCCGATGAGTTCCCCGATCCCCGGCACTAAAAGGTCGGCGGCCGCGACTGTCTTTCCGTCCGCGTTCTGCTTCATGTAATAGGACTTGATTTCCTTGGGATAATCCGTCAGGAACACGGGCTTTTTATAGACCTTTTCGGTAAGATAGCGCTCGTGTTCGCTTTGGAGGTCTTTGCCCCAGAAAATATCCTTGTCGTCAAATTCGTCCGCATGCGCTTTGAGAATTTCTATCGCCTCCGTGTAGGAAAGGCGCACAAAGTCGTTTTCGGAGACGTTTTTCAGCCTGTCCAATAGTCCTTTGTCCACAAACTGATTGAGGAAATTCAGTTCGTCCGGGCAGGTGTTTGAAACGTGCGCGATAATAAATTTTACCATCGCTTCCGCGATGTCCATGTCGCCCTTCAAATCGCAGAAAGCCATTTCCGGCTCTATCATCCAGAACTCTGCCGCATGGCGGGAAGTATTGGATTTTTCGCTGCGGAAGGTGGGTCCGAAAGTATAAATATCGGAAAAAGCCATGGCAAACGTTTCCCCGTGGAGCTGTCCCGAACCCGTAATGCTCGCCTTTTTCCCGAAAAAGTCCTCTTTGTAGTCCACGCCGCTTAGATTTTTCGCCTTAGCCAGCTCGTCGAGATTGAGCGTGGTAATCTGGAACATACCGCCCGCGCCCTCGCAGTCGCTGCCCGTGATAATGGGGGTATGCACATAGACGAAGCCGCGGTCGTTGAAAAATTTATGAATGGCGAACGCCGTTTCGCTGCGGACGCGGAACACCGCGCTGAAAAGGTTCGTTCTGGGTCTTAAATAGGCGATTTCCCGCAGAAATTCCATGGAATGGCGCTTTTTCTGCAACGGATAATCGGGAGCGGACTCCCCCTCCACGGAAATTTTCTGCGCTTTGATTTCGCAGGGCTGTTTGTTTTCGGGAGTAGCGATTACTTTCCCCTCTATGATGAGGGACGCCCCGACGTTTTCGTGTGCGATTTCGTCATAATTGGAAAGCGACTCCCGCTCAAAGACAATCTGCATATTTTTGAAGCAGCTTCCGTCGTTGAGCTCGATAAACCCGAACGCTTTGGAATCGCGTATCGTTCTCACCCAACCGGCCACCGTCACCGTTTTTCCGTCGAAAGCGGAAATATCGGAATAAATTTCCTTCAAACGAATTCTGTTCATTTTTATCCTGCCTTGATTTTATACTCATTCATTATAACATTTTTTTAAGCAAAAGACAAATGTTTGAGGCATTTTATTTGTCGGATTATCGATTTTTTTGTTCCTCCCGTTCTTCTTCGGCGTCCTCGGATAAAATCTGCGCAATCATCGCAAGATGAGAAGCCATATT
>USMU01000011.1 GCA_900555925.1 uncultured Clostridium sp.
GATTATTTTAAATAATTAAAATCAAAATTTTCTTCAAATGCTCCATTTAGAAAAAACTGCCTCGGCGATACGAAGTCCATCGGCGGCGGAGGAGGTGATTCCGCCGGCATATCCCGCGCCCTCGCCGCAGGGATACAGCCCCTCTGCGGCGGGCGATTGAAAATTCAAATCCCGTTCGATGCGAACGGGGGAGCTGGTGCGGGATTCCACCGCCGTGAGCACCGCGTCGGGGCATGCAAAACCTTTGAGCTTGCGGTCCATATCCCGAAGAGCCGCGGAAACGGCAGACGAAACGGGGGCGGGAAAAACGGAACGGAGATCCGCAAACCGAGTTCCCGCGGGATAGGTAGGCAGAACGCTTTTGAATCCGCCGCTCTCCCTTCCCGAGAGGAAGTCCCCGACCAGCTGCACGGGCGCCGAATAATCGTTTCCTCCGGCCGCAAAAGCCGCGCGTTCCAGACTTCGCTGAAACTCTATTCCCGAAAGCGGAGAATCGCCGGAAAAATCGCGTTCGGAGACCTGCACGACCAAAGCGCTGTTAGCGTTGCGTCCGTCGCGGGCATAATTGCTCATACCGTTTGTCACGACGCCGCCCTCCTCGCTCGCCGCGGGCATGACAAAGCCCCCGGGACACATGCAGAAAGTAAAGGCCGCGCGGTCGGAAGCATGAGAGACCAACTTATAGTCGGCGGGGGGAAGCACGGAAAAGCTCTTGCCGTATTGAGCGAACCCGATTTCGGATTGCAGATGTTCTATGCGGACGCCGACGGCGAAATCCTTTTTCCGCAGGGGAATTCCGCGGGACAAAAGCATTTCAAAGGTATCTCTGGCGCTGTGCCCCACGGCGAGGACGAGCGCGGAAACTTCAATCGTCTCCGCCGCCCCTTTCGCATGCGACAGCTTTGCCCCCGCGATTTTTCCGTTCCTCACGACAATATCCGTCAGTCGGGTATCGAACAGGACGGTTCCGCCGGATCGTTCGATAAAAGAGCGCATATTCTTTACGACGATTTTGAGTTTATCGCTCCCGATATGCGGTTTGTTCAGCCACAGGATTTCCTCGGGAGCGCCGAAACGGACGAACGTTTCCAGCACTTCGCGATTGAAACCGCCGTGCGTCTGGGTATTGAGCTTGCCGTCGGAAAAGGTTCCGGCACCGCCTTCCCCGAATTGAATATTTCCCTCCCCGTCCAAAATTCGGGTTTTTGTAAATTTTTCTATCTTCTTTTCCCGTTCCTCTATGCACGGGCCCCGCTCCGCCACGACGGGGCGGATTCCGTGCTCCAACAGCCTTATGGCGCAAAATAATCCCGCGGGACCGCTTCCCGCGACGAGCACGGGCGCGACGGGAAGTTTATTTGCGGGCAAACGGGGAATTTCAGTCATTTTTTCCGATTGCTTTTCCGAAGAAAATTCTATCGTATAGATATATCGGATATTGTTTTTATCCCGCGCGTCCAAAGACTTTTTTAGAATTTTGAAATACGCGGGCTTTTTATGCAATGACTTCTCGGCAACGAGAAAAAGCTCCCGTTCGCTCTGTTCCGGACGCAATTTGATGTCCGACAGCGTCTTTTTTGTCATGCCTCTCTATCCTTCCTTCTTTCGTTCAGCGCGTCCGCCACGAGCCTCGCCGACGTATACGCCCATTGCAGATTATATCCCCCACATTCCCCGTCCACATCCAAAATCTCGCCCGCGAAATACAGTCCTTTGACCAAACGGCTCTGCAAAGTCGCATCGGTTTCCGTAAGGCGAATGCCTCCCTTGGTCACTTGTGCATAGTCGAAACCCAGCGTGCCGCTCACGCGCAGCGTAAAATTTTTAATTCCCGCAGCAACGGATTTCGGATTCGGGTCACAGCGTCTCATCACCGCCCGACCGAGCTGATTATTCAAAATTCCGCAGAGGAGTTCCCCTTCGGGAAAAACGCCCGACTTTTGTTTATTTTCGAGAATACGAACGAGTTCCGCCTCCTGTACCTCGGGCAAAAAAGCCAATGAAAGAACGACGTCTCCCTTTTCCGCCCGATCGGATAAAAAGGCCGACAGGCGAAAAATCGCGTCGCCCGATACGCCGTAATCCGTAAAAATGACGTCTCCGCACTCTTTTCCCAACTTCTCCCGCCCTTCATAGGCGGAAACGTCCGCTTCGACGCGGATTCCCTTCAAGCCACGGATGGGCGCGGTCTCCGTTTTGAGCTGCACCAAAGAAGGATACAAATCCGTAACGGAATGTCCGAATGACTTGGCCAGCGCATACCCGTTTCCGTCCGAGCCGAAATTTTTCGCCGCTTTTCCGCCTGTGCACAAGACGACGTTTTCGGAAAAGAAATTTTCTTTTCCGTCCGGCGTCTCCGCCGTTATCTTAAAGCCTCCTTTCTCCTGTTCGATCGACGTTACGAAAACGCCCGTACGGACGGACACTCCCTTCGCCGTGACCGCATATCTCAAAAGGTCCGTCACGGAGGAAGCCTGCCGGCCGGCGGGATAGACCCGCCCGCGCTCGTCGGGCAGGAAAAGTCCGCCCAACTCTTGAAAAAATGTGAGCATGTCCTTTTCTCCGTGCTCGGACAGTCCTTCCGAAAGTCGGACGGAAATATCGGGCGCAGAAGAAAAATAATGTGACTTTGACATGTTTATGTTCGTGACGTTGCCCTGTCCGTTTCCCGTAGAGGAAAGTTTTCTGCCCACCCGCTCCCCGCGTTCCAGCAAAAGGACGTCCCCGCGCAGGGACGCCGCGCAAAAGAGGCCCGAAGCTCCGCCGCCGATAATTGCCGTTGTTGCCTTTTTCATGGTTTTCATTGTACCTCTTTTTCTGCATAAAGTCAATTTATTTTGAAAACTATTGAATTTTTTTTCGGTCAGCCTATTGACTTTCCGACAAATTTATATTACAATATATGGTGAAAAGGAAAAGTATTACAAATTTATGCGGAGGTTGACATGTTTTTCGAATATCTGAAAGAAAATCCCGTCCTGACGGCCGTTTTATGTGCCGCTTTGGCAATTATCGTTATCGTCATTATCGCTCTTTGCGTTAAGAGTTCGAAGGCACGAAAAACCCGCGCAGAGACAGAAAACAACGCTGCTCGTTCGACAGCGGGTACCGCGGAAGCAAACGAAGTGCAGTCCTCGGAAACGGATAAATCCGAGGCTCTCGCCAAAAATCGTTCGGGGCATGAATCCGCCGAACCGTCCGAATCGAAAACGGACGAAGAGGATACGGCGGCGCGCGAATCCGTGCATGACGAAACAGCCGAAATGAAAGAGTTTGGCGCAAGCGAAGTCACAACCGACGAGCCGAAAACAGACAACGCGGAAACCGAAACACCGGAGGAACTGTCTAAGCAGACCGATACGGCGGCTGAAAAAGGACAAACAGAAGTCTCCCCTGCCCTTTCTGCACAAGCTGAAAAGGAGGAGAGCGGAGAAAAATCCGTTTCTTTCCCCGAAACGGCCGCAGAGGCGGTTGATAGAACGGCTCTTCCTGCCGCCCCTGAAACAAATAAAGAAAACAGTATCGTAAACGAAGCCGATGTTGAAAAAGATATTCCGAAATCCGAAGCGGGCGAGACGGAGAAAAATCCTGAAGGGGCCGAAAAAATTTTCACGGTAAAAGAAGACGCCGTGCAAAAGAACGACGAAACGGCAACCGAGACCGAAAAGGAATCCGGAGAGAATGCCGCGGAAGAAAAGTCCGCAGAGAAAGAGAAGAAAAAGGGAAAAAATAAATCCAAGGAGGGAAAAATGGATATAGAAGACCTCAGAAATGCACCAATCGAAGAAGAGTCCGAGTTCTACGACGAGGACGACGAAAACGACAAAATTGCCCGTTACAGCGGTAAATGGGTAATCTGCCGCGTAGTGACGGCGGGAGCGAAAAATTCAGACGAAATCAAAGAGGACGGCGATGAAATGTTCTTCTTTGAGCTCCGCGCCTCCAATGGAGAAAAACTCCTGACCAGCGAGGAGTACACGACTTACAACGGAGCCTTGAACGGCATTGAGACCCACAAAGCCAATATCGAACGCGGCAATTTCAAAATCATGCTGTCGAAAAAAGGCGATTATATTTTCAAACTTTTAAGCGGAAAAAATATGCTCCTTTGCATGGGCGAACACTATGCGACCAAGGCGCGCTGCGAGAGCGCGATAGCCTCTGCAAAACGGTTTGCAAAAACAGCTATTATCGATGAAAACGTTCAGGATATCGTCATTACTCCCCCGCCCGAAGAAGATGACGGAGAACTGCCCGAAATTCCCGACAACGGCTATAACGGAAAATGGATTATCCGCGCGCACACTGCGGAAGACGGAGAGCAGGTATTCTATTTTGAATTATTCGCCTCCAACGGAGAAAAATTGCTGTCGAGCGAAGAATATACCACTTATATCGGCGCAATTAACGGAATCGGAACTCATAAGACAAATATCGAACGCGGTAATTTCCGAATCTCCCTTACGAAGCGCGGAGATTATATTTACAAACTTCTGAACGGAAACGGACAGCTTCTCTGTCTCGGCGAACATTACAAGACAAAGCGCAGATGCGAAAACGCCATTGAATCGGTAAAACGTTTTGCCAAAAATGCCCCTATTCTTTCCGATTCGGAAACCGTCAATAAAAACGCATAAGTTCCCCGTTGTTTTGCCCGCACCGCGGCATACCTCTGTTTAGACGAGCTCCCTCGTCTTTAACGAAGTAAACACAAACACTTTACTTATAAAAACTCCCCTCCGACGATTACCAATATCGTCGGAGGGGAGTTCTCCGTTTCTGTCGAAACTATGCGGTCGTCCCGATTTTCCCCTCTGTCTCAGTCGAAACCGTCGCCGTAATTTTCGCTTCGTCCCTCGACATTATTTGAATGAAACTTTAATCGCCCCTAAATCAATCCTTGTTATTGAAATCCACGGTAAACGTCGTACCTTCGCCCAACACGCTCTGAACATGCAGCGTCCAGCCGGCTTTGCGGCAGATTTTTTTCACCACGGCAAGTCCCAATCCGAAACCGCCGTTCTTTCCGCTATGCGATTTATCCACCGTAAAAAACCGCTCAAAAATACGTTCCAGATTTTCTTCCGCTATGCCGATTCCCGTATCCGTCACCGTAAGCCGAATTCCGCCTGTATCCTTTCTCTTTATCCCTACAAACAGACTTCCGTTCTCCTTATTGTATCTTATCGCGTTGCGAATGAGATTTCCGAGCACCTCACTCAATCGTTCATGACGACTCATAATCATGACGTCCGCATCTATATCCTTCGTCAATGAAATGTTCCGCTTTGCAATGTCGGGCGCAAGACTGTCCAGCGTCTCCGAGGCAAGTTTGGAAATGTTCACTTCATAATCGGGAAGCTCGTCGTTATCTATTTCGTTATAATTGATAATGCAGGCAATCAAATTGGAAAGCCTGTCGCTCTGTTTGACCAAAGTATCGGCCGCCGTTTTTGTCTGCTCCCCGTTGAGCACTCCGCTTGCAAGCAGCTCTGAATAGCCACGGATAGAGGTCAGAGGAGTATTCATCTCATGGGTAATATTGGCAATAAAATCATTTTTGGAACGCTGAGCACGCTCGACGAGCTCTTTTTCTTCCGATAATTCCTTAAATTGTTCCGCCACCTCTCGGTTTCGGTTATTCAGAAGTTCGACAATCGGCTGTAATTCAGGATACTTTGTGGAAAGTTTCAAATTGAGTGCGGCGTCTTTTGCGAGTTTTCTCACAGGGCTGATAATATATTCTGTTTCAATATAGGTAAACAGCAGGCACACGAGGAAATCGAGAAGGAGAAACCAAACGATGGTAGGCAAGATATTTCCGAATCCCTGCCATTCCGACGCCCCCGAAACAGCGATGCGGACGAGATAAATATCTCCTTCCGAAGACGCCATTTTGCGGCAGTAATACACCATATCCTCGCCGAGCGAGGCGCTGTGCCGCACGGAATAGCCCTCCCCCGAAGCGAGCGCCTCTTTTACCTCCTCGCGGTCGGAATGGTCGTCCAAATTTTCGCCGCTGCTGTCTCCGAGGACTTCGCCTTCACGATCCAAAAAAGTTACACGGAGACCGGATAATTTTTCGGAATAATTTTTTGCTCCTGTCTCGTCCAAAGAATATCCGCCATCCTCAAAAAGATTCATATAGATTTTAAGGCTTTCCTGCGTATTTTTGACGAGACTGTTATAAAATACCTGTGTGGAAA
This sequence comes from uncultured Clostridium sp., assembly GCA_900555925.1. Lineage (GTDB taxonomy): Bacteria > Bacillota > Clostridia > Christensenellales > Borkfalkiaceae > Scatosoma. The sequence goes on from USMU01000011.1 coordinate 6,207, forward strand.
GTATCGCATAAACGAGAAGCAGAACCGCCATGATGAGCTGCGATATCCACAATATCTTTCTTCGCATTTTTTGTACCCCTTCTTTCAAAAAACGGATAGATGCAACCCTGCCCTATCCGTTTTTTATTTAATTTTTACGGAAGCGATATCCGACCCCGAACACCGTTTCAAAATTGTCTATGCCCAACTTTCTCAACCGCGCGATATGGTTATCCAGCGTCCTCGTCTCCGTATCGACATAACCCCAAATCTCGGTGAGAAGCGTATCCCTGGACAGGACGATGTCCGCATTTTTCATGCAATATTTCAACAGCTCGAATTCCTTCCTGTTCAGATCGAGCGGACGGGAATCCAAAGTTACAGTCATCGTATCGCTGTTGAGCTCTAATTTCCCTATCCTGATCACATTGTTCCCCGCCCTGCGCCTCAAAGCGGCATTCACGCGAGCCACCAGCTCCATAACGCCGAAAGGCTTGGATATATAATCGTCTGCGCCCAGATTCAGTCCCGTTACTTTATCCCCTTCCTGTCCCAAGGCGCTGAGCATGATACAGCATACACTGGGATACCGGTCCTTGACCGATTGCAGAACTTCCAACCCATTTCCGTCCGGAAGCATAATGTCCAGCAAAGCGATATCGGGTACTTTTTCCCGAAGAGCAGCCTCAAATTCCCGTATGCTGCCGAACGTGCGACAAGTCAGTTGTTCTCTTTCCAACGAAAATTTGACGAGCCCGCCGATGCTTGCGTCATCTTCCAGAACATACACGATCCCTTTCATTCGATTACCTCGGAAATCAATTTTCCGTCATTATATTATCGGCGGTATGCGCGCTATATGGCTCAAATATTATCGGTACTGTGCGCTATATAGCTCAAATGGTCGCCGATACGTTCCAAATTAGATACTAAATTAATAAATACGGTATTGTTTTCAGGACGACATTCCCCGCGGCTCATTCTTGCGATATGATCGGCTATGAGATCGCGGCGCATGTTATCCACATCGTCTTCCAGCTTATCCGATTCGCTCATTAAAGAATAATCCTTTTCGAGAGCAATCTTTTTGACCAGTTCATATTGCTTGCGCAAAAGGTCGTACATCGACGAAATATTCTCCCCTACCCCGGCAGAGAATACCAAATTGTCCGAAACTTCCTTGCGCGTATACTTCGTAAGATTATCCGCAAGCTCCGCGATACGAACAATGTCCCCTACGTCGTTATGCAGTGCGCTGACTAACTTTTCGTCGCTCAGAGAAATTCCGCTCGCCGAAACCTGTACGAGATAGTCGCTGATTTGTTCGCTCAAACGAGAAATCTCTTCGTTTTCGGAAACGACCTTTTCCACCGCGGTGATATCTCTCTCTATAAAACCGTTAAAGGCCGTCTGCAACGTTTCCATAGCCATATCCGCCATGCGGAAGGTCTCCTTCGTCAACTGATTGATGGCCAGCGCCGGCGTGGAAAGAAAGCGCTTGTCCATGAAAGTCGCCTCTCCCTCGGTCTTCTTTTTCTTATCGGGAATAAGAATTGTGGCGACTTTCACCAGCACCTTGGTGAAGGGCAGGAATAAAATCGTACACACGCAATTAAACAACGTATGGAACATCGCCAGCTGCGTACTCGGGTACGGAAACCATTTTTCAAACGTATTCTGCTGGAAGGTCGGCCAGCAAAGCAATAAAATCATAAAAATAACGGCACCGAATACGTTGAACATCAAGTGAATGAGACTCGCTCGCCGCGCATTGGCGTTCGCCCCCACCGAGGAGATAAGCGCCGTCACGCAGGTGCCGATATTCGAACCGAGAATAATATAGAGCGCCGAATTTCCTCCTCCGCCAATAATCAGGCCCTGCGCCGCCATTGTAATGACGATAGTCGTCACCGCGCTGGACGATTGCACGAGCGCCGTCAGTCCGATACCGATGCCGAGGAGCAGAAACGGATTGGTTACCTTTTCAAGCATGGCGTGAATGGAGGGATTCGCGTCCGTATACACTTTCATTGTATCTGACATAACGCTCAGTCCCATAAACACCAGCCCCAATCCCGCAAACGCGAGACCGCAGCTCTTTATCTTATCGCTTTTAGAGAACATCTCCATGAAGACGCCGATAAAAATCAGAGACATGAACAGCGTTTCGACGTCGAAAGATTGCAGCGCGACGATTTGCGCCGTAATCGTGGTGCCGATATTTGCACCCATGATGACGGCCGTCGCCTGATTCAGCGTCATGATTCCCGCATTTACGAACCCGACGACCATGACCGTAGTAATGGAAGAGCTCTGCACGACGGCCGTCGTGACCGCACCCATGCCCACTCCCACCAGCTTCTTCTCCGACGTCTTATTGAAAAGCGCTTTAAGACGGTTCCCGGCGATTTTTTCCATATTGTCGCTCAACAGTTTGAAGCCCAGCAAAAAGGCACCGCAACCGGCAAGGATTTTTATCACCGCATAAAATACGTCCATTTATTACTCCCTTGTAAGAACATTCCCGTAATTATATAACTTACTTTTACTACCCTATCCATTATATAATACCTCGCGGCGAATGTCACCTCAAAGTCGCAATAATTTTTGAAAAATTTTTGAAATTAGCAATTTTTTTTGATTTTTATCGATAAAAATATATCGTTTTTAATTTTCCGTATTGACGTGAACACCGGTAATAGAGAAAATGACCCATTCGGCGATATTGGTGGCGTGGTCGCCGATACGTTCCAGATATTTAGAAACGAGCATGAGGTCGAGTGCACGCTCGGCGAGGCTCTCGTCCTTGCGGATACAGTCGAGAAGCATGTTTTTCGCGCCGTTAAAGAGGCTGTCGACCTCATCGTCCAATTTGCAGACCTTTTTGGCCAGCTCCAAATCGGAATTTGTGAAGGAAAGGATCGCGCTGTCGACCATACGAATGACCGCTTCGCCCATTTTTTCCACAAAATCGATATTGTAAGAAGTACCCGTACGACCGCCCTTGGTGATAATTTCCGCGATATCTGCTGCAAAGTCGCCGATTCTTTCCATGTCGGTAATCATTTTCAACGCCGAAGAGATCATGCGCATATCGGTCGCTACCGGCTGTTGAGTCAAAAGCAGTTTCAAACACAGATTTTCTATCGTTTTCTCGGCATCGTCGATGATGCAATCCTTATTGATAACTTCCTGAGCCATGATGAGATCGTCCCGTTTCAACGCTACCATGGTATTCTTGATTGCTTCTTCGATGTAAGCTCCCATTTGGAGCATATCCGTTTTCAATTCCTTCAATTCGCTCAAAAAAGATGTACGCATCATAATATTAACCGAATCTCCCCGTAATGTAATCTTCCGTCCTCTTATCTTTCGGAACGGAGAAAATTTGTTCCGTTTCGCCCATTTCGACCATTTCACCCAAAAGGAAAAACGCAGTTTTATCCGAAATACGAGCTGCTTGCTGCATGTTATGCGTTACCATGATGATCGTAATGTTCTTTTTAAGTTCCGAACACAATTCCTCGATTTTCCCCGTAGAAATAGGATCGAGTGCGGAGGTCGGTTCGTCCATAAGCAAAATCTGCGGCTCCACGGCCAGTGCGCGGGCAATACACAACCTTTGCTGCTGGCCGCCCGAAAGTCCGAGCGCGGATTTATTCAATCTGTCTTTGAGTTCTTCCCACATTGCGGCACCTTTGAGGGAACGCTCCACAATGGCGTCGAGATCGGACTTTTTCCGAATCCCGAACGTACGAGGGCCGTAAGCGATATTGTCGTAAACGCTCATGGCGAAGGGATTGGGGCGCTGAAAGACCATGCCGACATTTTTTCTCAACATGGCGAGATTCATGCTCCGTTCATAAATATTCACGCCTCCGATTTGAATCGCACCTTCGATACGACAGCCTTCCACAAGATCGTTCATGCGATTGAGCGATTTCAAAAGCGTAGATTTTCCGCAGCCCGAAGGACCGATCATGGCCGTAATTTGTTTTTCCGGCATTGTCATATTGATGTTTTTCAAGGCCTGAAAATCGCCGTAGAAAAGGTCCATTTTCCGAACCTCGACAGCATTTCCGCCTTCAAAATGAAATTTTTCCAATTCTTTCATAATTTGTTTTCCTCCCGTCGTCTTATCTGTTTTTCTTTAATTTCTTCTCGCAGAGAATGACGAGAAGGTTAAGGACGAACACGAGAATGAGAAGCACTGCAGCAGTACCGTACGCCGCGTCGAAATCGATTTTTTCTTGTGTAAAATAATACATTAAAACTGCGAACGTCGCCCCGCCCTGTAACGGGGAATCGGGCGTCATGGGCACCGAGCCCGACGTGAAAATGAGCGCCGCACTCTCGCTGACGATACGCCCTATGGATAAAATTATCGCCGTGACGACGCCTGACAACGCAGAAGGAAGAATGACCTTGAAAATCGTCCTTACCTTAGAAGCGCCGAGCGCCAGAGACCCCTCTCGCATGGAACTCGGGACGGCCAAAAGGCTTTCCTCCACCGAACGGATAATCGTGGGCAAAATCATTAAAGCCAACGTAAGTGCACCCGCCCACAGGGAAACCCCGTTCACGCAAAATATGATCATGCCGAACAATCCGAATACAATGGACGGAATCCCCGATAACGTATCTATAAAGACGCGCAGGACCTTTACGATTTTGGAGCCGGGTTTGGTATATTCCACGAGGAAAATCGCCGTTGCAGTCCCGATCGGGACTGCAACGAGCAGGGATATGAGGATAATCCAGCCCGTGGATATAAACGCGCCCTGCAAGGTAACTTTACTGTAAGTGGACTCCCCGAACAGGAAGTCGAAAGAGAGATGCGGCAAGCCTTTGGCGAGAATATACCCTATCAGGATAACCAGAACGGATACGACAAGCGCAGCAATGACCTTGCAAACGACAGACAAAATTTTCGGGACGAGCCCGCAAACCTTATATCTCACTTCGCCGCTCGAATTTTGCCGAAGTACTCTTACCCGTTTATCCGCGCCGCCCTTCACCTTTCTCGTGCGTTTGATAAAAGCGAGGACGCCGTTCAAAATGAGTATGAATACCAACAAGACAAATCCCGTGGCAAATAACGCTTCCCTATGCAAATCCTGCGCATAGCCCATTTGACTGACGATATTGACGGTCAAGGTGCGAATCGGAAGAAATAATTCGCTCGGAAAGTTGGGGGTACTTCCGCAGACCATGAGTACCGCCATCGTCTCCCCTATCGCGCGCCCCGCCCCCAAAGTCAGCGCGGAGAGAATCCCCGTCTTTGCTGCGGGAAGAATCACCTTGAAAATCGTCTGTTCCTTCGTGGCACCCATGGCAAGGCTGCCTTCGGTATAGCTTTCGGGGACGCTTTCCAAAGCATTTTTGGTCAAAGAAGTGACGGTGGGAAGAATCATTAAGCCGAGAATAAGAGAGCTCGCCAACAGTCCGCTGCCGCTGTCCTGATGAAAGATTTCCGCAAGCAAGGGAACGAGCACAATCATTCCGAAAAAGCCGTAGATAATCGACGGTATTCCCGCCAATAGCACGATGACCTGATTAAAGAACCCTTTCAGCTTTTTCGGACAAAAATAGACGAGGAATATCGCCGTAAAAATCCCTATGATTCCTCCGACGAGAAGCGACCCGACCGTTACCGCAAAGGTGGAAACGATCATGGGCAGAATCCCGTACATGTCCTTATTCGGAAACCAAGTCGTTCCGAACAGGAATTTGAAAAAACCAATTTCCGCAAACGCCGGAACCGCCGAAACCAATATATACAGAACAATGGCGACGACCGCTATAACGGAAAAGAAAGCAGAGACCATAAAGATGATCTTTGCAGTCTTTTCGCTTTTACTTTCAGTTTTTATCATGGAGTCGGTATCCTCTCGATTTGATTAAAGAATGGTGATATATCCTTCGTCTGCGACGATTTCCTGCCCTTCTTCCGACAGGATAAAGTCTAAGAATGCTTGCGCCTCTTCACTGAGTCCTTTTTCGGTATTGTAGCAGAGTTCAAAAGGACGGGACATCGTATAGCTCTTATTTTTTACATTTTCGACCGTCGCCGCCACGCCTTCGAACGTAAGCGCTTTGACCGTATCGTTCAACGAGCCGAGGGAAATATATCCGAGCGCCGCCTTAGTCGTTGCAACCTTTGTCATCGCGGCTCCTGTACTGTTAAAACTTTCCGTCTTTCCATAACGTGTCTCGGTATCCTTCAGCTTTTCACCGGAAGAACTTTTTACAAGGTCCTCGAAAGCATCTCTCGTTCCCGAGCCTTCCTCCCTCGCCACGGGCAATGTCGCGCTTCCAATTGCCGTGCCCGTTGTATACAAATCGTAAAGCTGTGCTCCCGTAACGTTAGTCAACTCACTCGCTTTATTGACGATCACGACAATTCCGTCATCCGCAATCTTTACAGAGGTGACGCCCTCTTCGTCGACGTGCTTGGAAGCCATTCCGAAATCTCCCTTCCCTTCCTGTGCGTTAGAAATACCGACCGCGGACCCACCGCCCTGGACTTCGATTTCCACATTTTTATTCTTTTCCATATACGCGTCTGCAAGCGCGCCCATCAAAGGCTGAACAGAAGTGGAACCAGCGAAACTGAGTGTAACTTTTTCGGCTGTTCCCGATGTTCCCGAACCGCCGGTGCTCCCCGTGCTGTCCCCGTCGCTTCCACAGGAAGCAAACGCCGTCATCGTACCCATTGTAATCGCCGCAAGAGCAACTGCCATAAATTTTTTCGATTTCATAAAACTCTTTGTCTCCTTTGAACTTTGTGCCTATACTATAACGCATAGTTGTAAAAAAGTCCGCATTTTTTTGTAACAAAACTGTAATAAATTCGTTATTTATTTGATACAAATGTAAAAATTTATTTTTGTAAAGTTTTATAATGGTGTAGAAGCGCGGTTTTCAAATGATTTTTGAATTTTGCACAACTCATTGAAATCCTTATCTGTAACTGCAAAAATAATCATTCTCGGATAATGCCACCGTCCCTTCAAGTCAAAACACTTATTCTAACGTTTTTATTTTTTCCTTCGAAAAATAATTGCAATCAAAAATTCTAAAGATTAGTTTTAAAAACAACATGTAATTTACGAAATATTCTTTGCGGCAAAATTTTCGCTTTCACTATACAAACTTCAAAAAAAACGAAAAAAATTTTTCTTCTCCGACTACGAATTTGCTTTTCTGATATATTTTAATTTCTTTTTTATCCCCAAGGTTATTTACCTTGTGTTAAGCTATTTGTGCCAGTCATTGACTAAGCTCCTGTATTTTTTATTGGATTTGTTGACCTCAATTTTATTTTATCAAAAGGGGCTTTCTTTTTCAAAATTATATGTTTAACATTTTTTGCCCCCGCGTCTAACGCAAGGGGGCCTATACAATAAAAATCCGTATGAGTTTCCTCACACGGATTTTTATTGATTGTTTGGTATTGCTCCGACTCTTTCAAAAAAAAGAAAAGCCATTAAAAAGTTCTTTCTTTCCACTTCATATGATTTTCAAAAAATCTCTTCCTCAACGATTATGCTCCGCGATTTTTTCGGGTACAATTTTGGCCGTCCTATCCGCTCGAAGAAGTCCATTGACCTCCTGCTCCACATCCGTCAATTGAGTATAACAATAGCCGCTTATGCTCATTTTTTGCACCGCTTCGATGAGTCCGCCAAAGCGTTCCAGAAATTCCTCGTCGCTCTTTACGCCGTTTCCATACCCCCAGCCCGACCCCTCGTCTCGAACATAGGCAGTACCGCCGAATTCGCTCATGATAATCGGCTGTCCCCTATAAGTATATCCCTGCGCAAAAGGCTGATATTGTGGATTCCCCGAAGCCCCTTTAACCAGCTTTTCAAAATTATCATAAAAGGAATACAGCTTTTTTCCGTCTTGTTCGTAATGATGCAGAGTTAAAATATCGCTTTCAGCATGCATCCAGCCGTCATTGGATACAACGGGGCGCATGGAATCTATGCTTTTAGTGAGATAATAGAGCCCCGTCGCCAAATTGCTTTGTCTTTCGTTCGTATAGATGTTACGCACTCCCCAGCTCTCGTTGAATATAACCCACGCAACCAAAGAGGGATGGTTATAGTTCTGGCGCACGATTTCCAGCCATTCCGCCGCAATCTGTACGGAAGCAATATCCGAGCTCCAATGATTGGAGGGAAGTTCGCACCAAACGACAAAGCCCATAATGTCCGCATAATAAAGAGCGCGCTCGTCCTCTACCTTCTGGTGTTTTCTGAATCCGTTGAAGCCCATGGATTTTGCAAGCTCGATGTCCTTGACAAGAGCCGCCTCGTCGGGCGGCGTGATTCCCGTATCCGGCCAATAGCCCTGGTCGAGAATCATGCGGGCATAGAAAGGAACGTTGTTCAAAAGCAATTTTCCGTCCTTTGCCACAAATTCTCTGAGTCCGAAATAACTTCCCGCGCGGTCTGTTTCCCGACCGTTTTTATAGACAGTAATATCCACATCGTAAAGCACCGGATTTTCTACGCTCCATTGCTCTACCTGATAAGTGAGGCTGTGGCTGTCCAGCCTTACGGAGACGCTGTTTTCAACGTCTGCGGCGGATATTCCGACCGCCTGTACATGTTTGCCTCGAAAAGAAATATCAAACCGCACTTCTACATCCTCACCGGGCTGAGAAACGCTCGCATCGAACCGTACGGTGTTATCCTTCAACGAAGGCGTTATTTTCAATGCCGTAAGGTATGTTTCTCCGACGTACTCCATCCATACGCTTTTATAAATACCCGTCGTCTGAACATACCAACAGCCGAAACTTTTCTCTTCCCAGCGCTGTTTACCGCGTACCTGTATCGGCAAGTTTTTATCCTCGCAGCGCACGGTAAGAATATTTCCGGACTCGGAAAGATACTCCGTAACGTCAAAGGAAAAACGGGTGTACGCTCCGCGATGTTTTCCGATCAGGCGTCCGTCGATATATACCTCTGTATCGTAATCCGCTCCTTCAAAATAAAGTATTGCTCTCTTGTCCCCTTTTCCCTCTATCCGCCTGGAATACCAAACGACGGAATGCGGCTGATGTTCGCCTATTCCGCTTGCCTTACATTCGTAGGAAAACGGGACGAGTATTTTCCTCGGAAGATTGCCGGCCAGCGCCGCTTCCACATTCGTCTCTTCGCCAAACCCGAATTTCCATTCGCCGTTTAAGTCCTTCCAATCCCTGCGAACAAGCTGAGGGCGGGGATATCCTGCAATATAACATTTCGTATGATTCATAGCTTTTCTTTTCGTTCCTTTACTGTATTACTGTAATATTTATTCAAATCATAATGCCCGATAGCGGAGCGTCAGAATTTCTATCCTTCCCGACGTCGAGAATATGCCGAGCTGACCGCTCATGAAAGCGCAGTCGTCCGAGGCTTCTATACGATATTTATCGTCCAAAACGACAACAAAACGGTTGCTCTCGGCGCGAACGGAAAGCGTATGCGAAGCCCCGTCGGAAATATCCCCAATTCTTGCCGCCTGCAACGTCTCCTCTCCGTAATCGTAACGATTGAGCGTGATGAGCTGCCTGCTCAGTTGCAAATAATACCCCTGCCATGATTGAACGGGCTGCTGGGAATGATAAGAATAGTTCTCTGCACGAAGCATGATTCCCAAATCGGAATTGCTCGAAAGCTCACAGCGGAAAGAAATTTCCGCCTCGAAATCCGAAATCCCGGAATTTCCCCACAGTGCCACGCTATGCGTATCCTCTCCCGTCACCGCGAGAGCGCTTCCGTCGTATTCCACGTTGCCGCGGACTTTTTCAAACTCGGATAAATCTACGTTCTCTTCGACATTATTTTCCGCGTGTTCATAGACTTCAAACGTCACTAACTCCGCTTTTCCAGAAATCACCTCTACCCGCATGGCCTGTACGCCTTTTTTCAGATCCAGTCTGCCCAGGGAAACTTTGACCGTCTCGCTCCCGTTAGAGGCTGTATCAGGAATTGTACACAAAAGCTCGGAATCCCCGACGGTAATTTTTAATTTTGCACCGCCGCTTTCCGTACTCACGCGCGCCGCAACGGAATATTTTCCGTCGGAGGGAACGTCGACTCCGTATTTGACCCAATCCTCTTTTCCGAGGACGACCGCATAGGCGTCTTCCGAATCTATCTTTCGGATTTTCTGTTTTTCTCCGACGCGAAGTCCGCCGGATTCCCTCTCCGCCCCCGCAATGGAAAAGCCCCTGTTCTCGCCTTTCAAATATGCCGTCGCGGGGAATTTTGTCGGAAAGTTTTTGACGGCTTCAAAGTCCGACGTTCCGAATACATCGTTTGTAAAAGCGGTATACTCCACGCCCGTTTGCGTTTTATATCCTACCGCGCCCGCCGACGCTTCGGCGGCATAGGAAATGATTCGCATGCCGTTAAGGTACACGTATCCGACTCCGTCTCCGTTTTCGACGCGCACCGTGTTTAATCTCGACTTCGGATAAGAGACCTCTTTTTCCGCGATAACGCTCTCCGCTCCGTCGGATTTCCTTGAAAGAATGATTCCCGAATCCGTGAGTCGGATAATATATTCTTTGTCTGCCGCGCCGAAATACAATTCCTGTCCTTCCGAGGGAAAGAAGTTATATTCTGCGGTAAAATATTCGCCCGTCTCCCCGAGGACATATCTGCCGTCTTCATTTTTCAAACTGTTTCCGTCTCTCGCTTCCGCCGTAGGGGAAGCGGGAACCATCACGGGACGGTGCGTCGTACCGTTTGATGTGAGGACGCTTCCGCTCGACAAATACCTGTCCACATTATATCTGCGGGCAGGGCCGTTCCCTACCAGACTGTGATACGCCGTATACACGGAATCGAGGTCAGGGCCGACTACGTTGCTGCTATGCCCCAAGCCGTAATGTTCGTCGTTGGTATCGATGAGCGTAACATTCTCGACGGACTGTATAAATCCCGACAAATCCGTCAGATTTTCCGCATAGGAATATGCAACCCTGTATCCCTTGGAAATGACATGATTGCCCGTATACGTAAGATAGCTGTAATCGCCGCGCCGAAAAATTCCGGGACCCTCTATCCAATGCCTGAGATTGGCGTCCCCGAGAACTCCCGTCTTTCCCAGCGTGGAGGGACTGATATTCTCCGAATCCGTAATCTCGTTGTATTTTAATCCTGCGGGCGTAGAAGTATGCAAAAGATACAATTTCCCCTCGTCCGACACATAAAACGATCCGTCTATTCCCATTCCGAGATTGCCGTAATCGATATCCCCGGGATCTCCGTTATCCGATTTGCTGAACAGCTTAAAGCCTTCCGTCGGACTTTCGGAGCGATAGATATAATGCCCCTTTCCGCCGCGGGACTGACACATATAAAACCAACCGTTATAGTAAATTACTTCGGGAGCGTAGGCTCCGTGGGAAGTCGCCTCCGTCTCCGCTACCGCCAGTCCTTTGTACGTCCAATGGATGAGGTCTTCCGATTCAAAAACTTTGATTCCGTCGCAAGGGTCGGAGGTAGAAGGATAAAGGTAGTATTTCCCGTTATACCGCATGACGAAAGGATCTCCGATTCCGTATTCGCCCTCCGGTCCCGTTGCGGCGGAAGAACCCCACTGACCTTCTATCTCTATATGGTTTTCATAGCGCTCCGTTTCGACGGGAAGATATTCGATTTCTTCTCCTCTGTCCGTCTTTCCGTCCGAACAGCCTGTACCCGTCATCAGCGCCGCGGCAAGTATCGCCAAAACAATGTCTCTCCTTTTCATAATTTTTCTCCGTTTTTCGGAAAACCGCGCCGAATCACTTCCGCGCGGTTTCCTTTATCCCGAACCTTTCCTCCGTCAGGCGGAAACTTTCAGATTGCGGAACACGGCCGCCGCCCCGTTGGTATAAAGGCCTATTTTGCCATTGACAAACGCCCATGAGTCGGTTACGTCGATGAGCTTTGTCTCTCCCGACCATACGACGATATGGTTGCCTCGAACCTGTATTTTCAGGGGAATAAATTCGTCGCTCGTCGCAAACGGATTATTCTGAACCATCGTCCCTATCGTCTGGGAGCCGTCCGAATAATTGAGGCTTTCGAGAATGATTTGATTATTATTGACCGCCAGATAATAGCCCTGCAAGCTCATATAATTATCATACGAGGAGGCCGCGTAATTTTTGGCATGGAATATGATTCCCGCCGTCGAGGTGCCCGTCTTGCCTTCCAGCTTGATTTCCACCTCCAAAGTGAAATCGGTAATCGTATTGTCCCCGAAATATACCAATTGACGCGTACCTGCCTTGGCGTAATGCCCGCCGTCTTTCAGTTTCCAAATCGTTTTATAGTCGGCGCCTTTTTCCGCATATTCGGAAAGGGACTGTTCATAGGAAGGAGTCACGTCGCTCGTTTCCACAAAGCGGAAACAAGCAAAATTGATCGCTTCCTTTCCCGTGTTTTCCAGACGCAAAACCCGAATGCCCTTCTCCGCCTCAATCTCTCCGACGAGCGCTTTAACGTACGTTTCGTCCGTCTGTATCTCGGGAAGCGTACAACGGATAACCGTCCCGTCATCGAGCTTTATGCCGATTTTTTTGCCGCCGTCCTCCGCACGATAGACGAGTTCCAGTCCGTATCTCCCCGACTCTTTGAAGTTCACGAGATAGGAAGCATAATCGTTTTGCGCGCCTAACGTCAGGGATTTGACGCCGTTGAGAGAACCGCCGTCCTCTATCGTGGAAATGCCGCTTTCGTCTCCCAGTTTTACGGGGACGTTATAGGTATTTTCATAGAGATAGTCGGAAGCGCCTATCGTACCCAGTGCCTGCTTCGCTTCTCTTTGATCGCTCATGCCCATGGCGACGTTGCTGTAAGCGGTATATCCCACCGCCGCGGATTCCGAAAGTCCCTTATAGCCGATCTTTCCGGCAGACGTATTCAGCGAGGCGTCGTCGATTTTCGTCATGTTATCGAAAACGACGTCTACTTTCCCGTCGCGCGAAGATACGCGGACGGTATGCAGCTTGGAAGCGTCGAAATCGTTGACGAGCGTACCCGTCGCCACCGTCGAAAGCGTACCCGATTTACATTCGGAAAGGACGATTGTCTTTGCATTCAAATCGACGGTAACGCTCGCATAATTATCGGCGTCCCGCCAAGAGAACACATACTCCGAAGAAGATGCGCCCGAGAGGTTATATTCCACGGTAAAATTCGCTTCCGCAGCCGTATTGCTGAGAATAAAGTCCCCTTGCGTATCGAACTTTTCCGTACCTGTTCCCGTCGCGTAAAATTCGGAAAGCGTGGGCGCTATGCTGCCCTCCAAGTTTGCCGAAGCGGTCATCTGAGTACCGTTGAACAACAAGCGGTCTATTCCCAGACTCCTGTTGGGGCCGCCGGAGGAATTGAGCATATGGTACACGAGATAATAAGAATCCATATCCGGCCCCATTACCGTGGAAGAATGCCCGATGCCTTTCAAAGCGCCTTCCGTTTCCAGAATCATGGGATTATTCGCCGCCCGCGTGAAGGCATTCCTGTCGATACCGCCCGAAGAGGTGGTGAGGGAATCCGCCGTGGAATAGGCGATACGATAACCGTCTGACGCCACGTGGTTGCCCGTGTAAGTGAGATAATAGATTCCGTCCCGTTTGAGAATATACGAGCCTTCCGTCCAGCCGCCGATAGAGGTATTGTTGAGTTGAGGGGTGGAGGAAGCGTTCACGCTGAGCATGGAATCCATTTTCGCCATGCGGATTCCACCGTCGGAGGCATAGGTAAAGTACATCGATTCATCGTCGTCGATTAAGACGGATCCGTCAATGGACATGCCGAAATTATTCGTCGCTTTGACAAAGGGGCCTTCCGGTTTATCCGAGGTGAGAATATAGTGTCCGCTGCCCGCGGGAGAGGTATACATATAGAACGTTCCGTTCCAGTAATATACCTCGGGGGCATAAGCCGCCTTCGTAACGGGATCTTGGGAAACATAGCCCTCGCGAAGTCCCTCTCCCGTTATGGGCGTCCAATGGATGAGGTCGGCGGATTTATACGCACGCACGCCGAGCTCGGAATCCAGCGTGGAACAATAGAGATAATAAACGCCGTTATATCTCATGACAAAGGGGTCGCCGATGCCGTAGCCTTCCCATTGATTGGCGATGGTCGCTTTATCTCCCATCAGATATTCGTTATAATCCTTATTATCGTAAGTGGAGAACAGCGTATTCGGGTCGGTATAGTTCCCGTCGGAAGAACCGCCGCCGGAACTTGTCGAACCGCTTTTTCCGCAAGCCGCACCGCTAAGAAGCAACGCGGCCGATAACGCCAGAAGCGATACTTTTTTGAATATTTTCATCGATTTTTTCCTCCCGCCGTCAGGCCTTGTTATTATTTTCTGCCTTGTACAAAGTTCCGTCCGCGGCAACGCGCACATACTGCGTAGGCATCGCGGCGTCTATCCTTTCACCGCCAAAATAGCAATCGTAATAAGGGTCGTACAGATGATGATCGCCGGCATTGTGCGACGCTTCCCTCATGGCTACCCCGAACACGTCCTCTGCGCCGATACCGAGAGTCGAATACTCTACCGTCAGGCTGAACGTCGTGACGCCGCCCTCTCTCGAAATCTCGATTGAACCGATTTTATCTGCTTCGGTCGCGCTCCACCACGGTCTCCCCGCCTTTCCGTATACCGTTCCGTCCGACGAAATTTTAATTAAATAATCCACGCCGTTCCAATCCGATTTATCCTCGGTCGCTCCCGTATCGAAATAGATGAGCACCATTTCATTTTCGGTTCCCTCTTTCGAGAAATCGCCCGTCGTGATAAATTCAAACGTTACGCCTTCTCCGTCACGTTTCGATACTCCTGCGTAAAAATCGTCCGCTTCATTTACGGGACGACTGCCCGCCGCCGTATCTGTATTTTCGCCCGTGGCGAAATGAATTTCATAGGAGTGTAAATCCAGCGCGGTGTTATCCGCTTTTGCGTACATCTCGTTATAAGCGCCGATACGCACATAGTCCTGCGGCATTTCGGGCTTGACGAACGCCTCTCCGTTCGCGCCGGGAAGCGCAAAATTATCCCAGCCGTCCCAATCGCCGGCGCCGTTATTCGCGCTCGTGGACCACTGCCCCAAAGAAATTCCGATGACTTCCGTGGGCGTTATCCCCTCCTCGGCGTTTCTCTGGCCAAAGAAGGCATACGGCAGGGTAAAGTAAACTTCCGGCTTTGTATCTTTATTGAAAACGGTCAATTTCATATCTGCGGGAGCCGTTTCGTTCTTCGTGCCCTCGCCCCAATTGACGATCGTAAAAGTGCCGTCCGCATTGAGATTAAAAAGATAATCGCTCGTATCCCGCGCATTGTCCCCGGCACTCGCCTTCGTATCTACGAACAATTCGATTCTGCCCGTAAATGCCTTTTCCCCGATAAATTTGAATTCGAAACCCGTCGCAGAACGAGTCACATAACCGGTGAAATGGGAGAAATCGTCGCTCTTATCCGCAATTAGTCCGCTCATC
The DNA here is from genome assembly GCA_900555925.1 of uncultured Clostridium sp. Classification (GTDB taxonomy): domain Bacteria; phylum Bacillota; class Clostridia; order Christensenellales; family Borkfalkiaceae; genus Scatosoma. Next base: position 21,692 of record USMU01000011.1, read on the forward strand.
TTCGCATAGTCGAGCATCATATCCACAGTACCGAAATCAAAATCCGTTTCCGTACTTTCGACGTCTCCCGCCTTGAAGGTGAATTCGACAGAAATATAGCCGTCCTTTTCAACGAGAACCGTACAATCTACCGCGGGGAAATTTTCAATAACAAATTTCCCTTCCGCGTCCGTCGTCGCCGTCAGCTCGCTGTTGCCCGACACCGTCACCAAAGCGCCCGACACGGGGCCGTTTACGTTGGTTACCGTACCCGTCGCCGTTACGTAATGAATGGAGGAATCGGAAATGAGTTTGACGTCTATCTCATGTGAGGAAGCGCCCGAAAGCTCTTCAGCGGTCTTTGTCACTTCGCTTGCCGCATAGCCTTCCTTTTCAAAACGAATGACGATATCTTCTGCCGTAGAGACGCCGGAAAGCGTATATTTCCCCTCTGCGTCCGTCACGGTCGTCAAATCGGTTCCATTGACGGAGACGGTAACGCCTTTTATCGCAGTTCCCGTAACGCTGTCCGTCACCTTTCCCGAAAGGAGCACCGTTTCCGATTCGAGTGTGACGTTCTCAAACCAGGAATAATGCGTATCGAAATAGCCTGCGGGGATTTCCGTCGTCTTTGTGAGATACCCTTGGCGGGAATAGACGACTTCCATCTTATCCGAGCCCGCGGGAACTTTCATAGACCATGCGCCGTTCGTGCCCGTCGTCGTGGAATATTCGCCCACCGCAACGCGGACGCCGCCCATTCCCGCATTGCCGGATAAATTGACCATGGAAGTGTTGTTTTCCTGACGGTACAATTCGTTTATCGCGCTGAGACGAATGAAGGTCTTCGGCGTTTCGGGCGCCACGAATTGCCCTGCAAAGCCCCAGCCGTCCCAATCGCTGGCCGAATCGGACCATTGTCCCAAAGAGATGCCGAATACTTCGAGAGGCGTGATGTCGAGATATTCATAAGGAATAAAGAAACGCGCCTCATATCCGTTTGTTCCGTTAGAATACAAATCGTATTCCAGCCCCGCCGTCACGAACGCACCGCCCGCGAAATGGGTGCCTCCGATAGTTCCGTCGGCGTTCAAATCGAAACGCCAGCAGGTTGCGTCGTTATCTCTATGGTCTGCACATTCTTTCGTATCCAAATAAATTTCAAGATGCCCGGAAAGCTCTCTCGTGCCGACAAGATTCATTTCTATACCGTTCAAAGCGCGGGAAATCTTCATGGAGCTGTCCGCAAATTTTTCCGATTTATTGCCGAATGAACCAGTTTCTCCGTAAGGGAGGTTGAGGTTGACCTCTCCCAAGGCGGAAACCGCGTCCCCGTCCGTCACGAGGTCATCTTTGGAAATCCGCGTTTCACTGTCCCCGTAACCGGATTTGCTCACAGTTAAAACGACGTCGTCTTCCGCGGGAACGCCCTCGATGCGGAAAGAACCGTCCGCCGCCGTCTCCGCTTGAAGGAGCGTACCGTCCACGCGCACCGTTGCGCCGGAAACCGCTCCGTTGACGATGTTTTTCACCGTTCCCGTCAACGCGGTCTTTTTAATGGATTCTTCGTTCTTGATATATATGTTCTTCAATACCCTGCCCCCGTCACTCGCGCGGAGTTCGCTGCGAAGATACGTCACGGAGTTGCCGATATACCCGTCTTTCGTCACCGTTACGACATAGTCATAATCGGAGTCAACCTTTTCGATGATGAAATATCCCTGCGAATCGCTCGTATAGGAGAGCAGCTCTCCGTCCACGGTAACCGTGACGGCGGCGCCTTCCACGGGTTCTTCCGTAACGCTGTCTAAAACGTAACCCGCCATATCAGCGTCGGGTTTTTCTTCGCTGTCGCGAGAAAGAAGGTTATTGTCTTTATCGAGCAAAATATAATTATCGGGCGTCTGCGGCTCGCAGAGTTTACCTTCAAACTCCCAGCCGTACCAATCCCAATCGGTACCCGAAGCACTGCCTGAACCGAATTTATCTACCTGACCGAAAGATACGGCTACCGTATCGTCCTTCTCTATGCCGATTTGCGAATACGGAACCATGACTTCTACGCTATATCCCCTGTCGTTTGCCTCCGTGCCGTCGTTGAGAGTTCCGTCAAGTGCAACCTCATAGTCGATGAGTCCGTTCCAATTTCCCCAACCGCTGCCGGAACCCTGCATGATTCTGGTCTTGCCGTGGATTCCGAGATTGATTTGATAATCGTCGTTTTGAGGCTTTAAGCCGCCGTCCGCCAAGGTATCGAGATAAAATTCTATGCTGTCGCTGCGCGTGACGGAATCATCGTTGGCGTTGCCCTCGGTAAGAAGAATCGTATCTTCCACCTCGAAAAAGAAGAACAGCGCTTCCTCGCCGCGATATGCCTTTACGGTAGCCGCTCCGCCGTGGCCGAAAGTAGCCAAAACTTCCGTGTTTTTCCAAGCCTCGTCGTCGCCTTTACCGTCGATGACGAGCTCGGGAGCCGCATAATTCCCGTCGAAATCGAACTGTCCGCCGCCCGACTCCTTATCGGGGTTATAATCCTGATAAGAGTCTCCGTTTCCGCCGCCGATCCCGCCGCTTTCGCCGCAAGCCGCGGCCAGCAGAGAAAACGCCGTCGTCAGCACTGCAACCGTACGAATCCACTTTTTTCTCATTTTTTGCCTCCTGTATCCTTTATTTTTTACGGCGTTCCGTCGAATCAGCCTTTTACTCCGGAAATCGCCAAAGATTCGATAAAATATTTCTGACATGTAATATAGATGACGAACATGGGAATGCTCGAAAGTACTGCTCCGGCCATGATGAGCGGCAGGTTTGTTCCGCCGGAATTATCCGAGTTAATGCGCGCCATCATGGGTTGCAAAGTCATGGTTTCATAGCTTTTCAAATAAATTGCGGGCGCAAAATAATCGTTCCAGATACCGATAAACCAAAAGATAATCTGGGCGGCGAGCGCCGTCTTGACCATAGGAATCATCACGGAAACGAACATGCGCATATAGCCCGCGCCGTCTATCTTCGCCGCTTCAAAAAAGGCATTGGAAATCCCGCGCATATACTGAATTAAAAAGAACATCATCGAGATGTTTCCGAATAAGCCCGGCAAAATCAGCGGCCACAGCGTATCAAACATATTGAGCGCCATAAAGGCCCTGAATTGCGGCATCATGAGCGCCGCATACGGCACCATCATACCGCTCATCAAAAAGAGCAGCCAAAAATTTTTATGGGGCAATTTCAGTTTAGCAAAGCTAAACGCCGCCATGGAGGAGACGAATGTCCCCACCGCGATGACGGAAACTTCCACGATTAAAGTGTTGCCCACGCCTCTGAGCAGCGGGACTACCGTCCATATTTCTTTGTAATTGCTGAAAATCCAGTGTTTCGGAAAGAGCACGAGGGTGAGACTCATTGCCTCATAATCGTCCTTGAAGGAGGTCAATAACATCCAGATATAGGGAAACATGAGAACGAACGCGCCTAAAACGAGCAACAGATAAATGAGCACCCTCGAGGCGATATGTAAACCCTTACGCGCTGCATCTGTATTGATTTGTTTTACATTTTCCATGACCGTCACTCCTCGTAAACCCATTTATCCGAAAGTTTGAATTGAATCAGAGTAACAATCATAATTACCACCGCCAATAATACGGAAGCAGCGGACGCCAGACCGTAACGGCTCTGATTAATTCCCCTCGCCCAAATAAAGTAGACGATTGTTTGAGAGCCCTGTACCCCCGCACCGAAAATCTGCGAATCCGCGTACGATTGCAAACCGCCGATCAGACCCGTAATCAAAAGATAAAAGGTAATGGGAGTAATCAAGGGTAAAGTGATAGAGAAAAATTGCTTGACCTTTCCCGCGCCGTCCAGCTCGGAGGCTTCATAGTAATCCTTGGGGACGCTCAGCATACCCGCGAGATACAAAATCATAGCCGTTCCCATTCCGTTGAGGGAATTTTTTATGATAATCGCCACCTTAATCAACGTGTCGTCGCTCAGCCAGGGAATTTTCTTTCCGATAATTAAATTGATAATACCAAATTCGTTATTGAATATATATCTCCAAACAATATTCATCGCCACGGCGCTGGATACCGCAGGAAGATAATAGAGCACCTGAAAAACTTTTGCGCCCTTTATATCCCCCATTCGCAGCAGTCCCGCAAGGCACAAACCCAAAATCATACTCAGAGGGATACTGAGAAGAAGGACTAGGGTATTGACGATGGAAGTATAAAAACTCTTGGAGTATAAAATGTGCGTAAATAAATCCTTATAATTCTGCCAGCCCAGCCAAGTCGATTCGCCCGTGAGGATATTATATTTTTGAAAGCTGTATATGAACGAAAACGCCATGGCGCCGATAGTAAAAATACAAAATCCGATAATTGGCGGGAGAATGAACAAAAAGGCAATAATATTTTCCCGTCGCGTAAGTTTACTGGCCTTTTGTCTCGTCATGGCTCACCCCAAATTAGCACGCATTTCATCGAGCGCCGCCTGGAAAGTGGAAGCATAATTCTTGCAGGCTGTTTCCGCCGTCACGTTTCCGTCCCACATCTTCACCGAAGTGAGATATTCCGTAAAGGAATCAAACCAATCGGAAGAATACGTATAATAACGCGAACGGACTTTTCCGCCGATTTTATCCGTATCGCTCGTGCCGTTAATCGTATCTACCCAAACCGAACGCGAGGGCGGATTTTTATTTTCCAAAAGCCCCTGCGTATCGTTGATATATTCGTCGTTCGCCATTTCGGTAAGATTAGGCACCTGTTGTCCCAATTCATAGAACTTGCGCTGTGCCTGCTCGTTATAGCAAAGATATTTGGCAAGTTTCAGCGCGGCCTGCGTCTTTGCATTATTTGCGTCGGCACTGATGCAATATCCCATAGAGCCGACCCAGGCAGTGCTTTGTGCCTCGGGATTATCTCCGTTATAGGGAACGGGAAGAATATCATACTCAAAATTTGCCGTCTTCCAAAATTCCGCGCAATCCCAAGGTCCCATAAAACTGAATACGCAGCCTTGTCCCTTGAAACGCTGATAACCGTTGGTGGAGACCTGGTCCGAGGCCGTCGGCATTACGTTATCGACCAGCGTAAGGTCGGCGATAAATTGAATCGATTCATAAAAACGGGGATCGGAAATACGCTCCTCGCTTGCGTCCTCGTTGAAGAAAGCAGCATTGTTAGAATAGACCGCCGCTTCGATTTCATAATGAGAAATACCGTAAATATTATCCGCTCCGCCGTTGGGGTCGATCTGTTTGAGCAGAGCGCGGAATTCCGACCATGTCATAGGCTCCGTCGGACTGAGCTTCGCATAAATTTCTTCGCTGTTCAGATTATATTTCTTAATCTGTTGGTCCAATAAGGTTTTATTATATACGAGCGTAAAGGGACCAAGGTCTTTCGGAAGCCCATAAAGAGACGCCCCCTCCGACTTCCCGAGCGTCATCGTATCGGGATTGAAATAATACTCGTCCACCGCCTGCGGCCAAAGCTGAGAAAGCTCCTCTTCCGTAATATAGGACGAAATATCCTTCAATTTTCCGTTCGCCACCCATTGAAGAAAATCATAATCCGGCATATAGAATAATTCGGGCAATTTGTTTGCACGGTTTGTCAATGTAGTCATATAGGTGGAAGCACTCTCCGCCTTGTAAACTACGGTAATATCAGGGTTGTCTTCCATAAAGAGATTGACAAGCGTTTGATAGTTTTCCTGCTCCGCAGCGTCTCCCCAGCCGAAAAATTCAATGGTAACATTTCCGCCATCGGTTCCGCTGTCGTCATCGTCGGTCCTGTTGCCGCAGGAACTCATTCCAAACGTCATTGCGCCGACTAGTAATAAAACAGCCAATCTTTTCATTTTCTTTTCCTCCTGGAACAATATTATTTCTCGCCGCTGTGTCCGGCGTTTTTACCGGGTAAAAATTTGTTTTCGTAATACGTCTGTATTACGAAAACAGGGACGTCCCTGTTTCTATTTACGATTTTTCGCTCGAATTACTTCACAATTTCCCCGAATATTTCTGTTCGCCCTTATTTTATAGCATCTTTTTTTTCCTGTCAATAGGTTTTTGAAAAATTGCAAAAATTCTTGTTTTAGTTATATGAAACTTGTTGAAATAAAAGGGCGCCGGAAGTTTCCGGCGCCCTTTTATTTCAGTTGTAATCGACCATATAAACGAGACCTTGTGCAAAGTCTCCGAATTTTTCTCCGAAAAGATTGACTCCGCCCTGATGGCGGGCTTTTTCCTTTACTCCTATACGGAAAGTGATATAGTTTCCATCCTGCAAGCCGAGCGTTTCGATCGTATGTGTGCTGATGGCCATTTCGTCCAAGTAAACGCAACTCGGAGTGATTCTCAAAGTTTTGATAATTCCGTATTGAGTAGAATAATCCGACCACCAATCGGGATTGAGGCGTCCTCTCCGTCCTCCGAAATCGCCGGGAGATAGATATGTCGCCACCTCTGTTCCGTTTATCCAGAATGTAATATCGCTCTCCCAATCGTTACGATAATTAGGCGCTTCACTGCAAATCTCCATACTGAATATGACGGCGTTGATGTGTTTATCCTTCAACATATAGTTGGGAACCCGATATTCCAAATATCCTTTACTGAACCAAATCATTTGAGCCTCATAACGCAAAGGACTGAAAAAGGCTCCCGGCATGTCGTCGGCAACTATGATGCCGTGTTCGCTCGCCATGCCGCAGCCGGCCTCGACGCAGGCATCGGTAAAACTCCCCAAAGGAATCTCCTGAGAAAACTGAAAACTTTTATTGGAATGTGTATCCGTAGTAAAATCTAGGGAAAAGCGGTCTATCTGACGGGAAATCAGTTTGGCATTCCCCCGGGTATTGCGTTTTATCGTAACATTGATTAATCCTGCTTTTCGCAAGATATTGATATGAAAAGAAACCGTCGAAATAGGAAGTTTCAGCCGCTTTGCAAGTTCGGCTATAGAATAACATGAAGAACGCAGCATGCACATGATACGCCTGCGAACGGTGGCGTCTAACGCCTGTATGAGCTCACCGAGTCTGTCTTCGTCGTCTATTTTCAAATCAAATTCTCGTTTTGCCATTTCTTTTCCGCCGTATAGTTTTACTTGGCTTCAATATAACACATTTTTTTCTTTTTGTCAAGATTCATTTTCCAAAATTTGTTTTCTATTCTAATATGTACTAACTAATATGTGTCGTTATTTTGATTTTTCATCTAATATCCTCTTCTTTGTACTTTGTTTATGTACGGCCCAAAGCCTTACATATAGTTTAGCACAAAGGAGCTTTTTGTATAGCACACGAATAACTGAAAATAAAGCTTTCCGCCACCGGCACAGCCGGTGGCTTTTACAATGCGGCCGCATCAATCTATCCCCGCCTCGTCCTTCATAAAAGAAAGCTCGACCTTCTAAAAGTCGAGCTTTTCAAATTGCTTACTTAAACGCACATAGGGAGGGGGTACCGCATGAAATCAAAGGGTTTTACTTTCTCGTGCCGAAATTTTTTCGCTGTTGAAAATTACCCCGACGACAAAGCAAATCATCAATACATACAGCCAAAGCATAAAGACAATAATTGCACTGAGTGCCCCATATAATTTCCCCATATTTCCTATTTTCAAATAAATCGTAAACCCGATAAGTGCAATCGACCATGCCGCTACCGTAATCGATGTCCCGGGCAACAATTCCTTGAGTTTTACTTTATATGGGCATACATAGAGATTGAGTATCAAAGCGAGAAAAAAAGAAACCGCAAGAATGAGAATATAATCCAACGTAAGTTCCAGCCAACGCGGAAATAACCGAGAAAAAATAAAAGCTCCTCCACCTAAAACCGCGCCTGAAATAACAGTGAGAAACATAACCGCGAACATTAACAGCAAAGCGCCTAAACGAACCAACAGACCGTGTTTTTTTCTCTTATATGAATAAATGAGCTCTCCGCTCCGACGCATGTGATAAAAGAGATTTGTGGCGGAATACAAAGTCGTGGCGATCAAAAAAATCGAAGCGCCTGCCGTTGCGTTCATTGCCTCTGAACGAATATATAAAAGGATATCCTGCACGGATTCAAAAACCGGTAGAGAAAGAACGCTTTCGGTATCAATTTCTAATTTGCCAAATAACAGCGTCAACCAGAACGCAAAAGGGGTAATCGACATAATTAAAAAGTATACTAACATTCCCGCTATCGTCGTGTATTTTTTTTCTGCAAGAACTTCATACTTCCCTTTTGCCCAAAGGATAAATGTTCGGATTTTATTCATCTTACTATTATGGACAAAAAATTGACTTTTCTTACTTATTTCTTTGAGTAAATAGCATAACCCAAAAATACGCTTTACCTGATTTTTGCGGCTGTCTCTCTATTTCTCATGACCGTCTCCATATAGATAATTTTCCGCTCTGGCTCTACAAATTGCTTTTCAAAAAATGTCCTTTGCTCATCTCAACAGATATTTTTTGTTTCTAATACTTTTATAATATCACCTACTTTCTCCCAATTATCTATATTTAATTCCTCTATTTCAAATTCTATTCCCATTTCTGCCTCTATATCTACTACGACCTGCACAAACGACAGACTGTCCAAGCTCAATTCTCTTAATTTGCTTTCTTCCGTCACTTCTTCTTCCAATGCACAATGTTTCTTTATAAACTCGCAAACTTTTTCTCTCATCGCCTTACCTTCTTTCCGCTCGCTGTCCGTTCTATCTCGGTCACTTGTTCTATTCTATTCGGCATAAAATGTGCGTTTAACCTTCCCGCAAGCTGTTTCCTCAATGCCCACGGCTCAGATGTTCCCATATATTTCAAACAAATTTCCGTCACTCCGTTTTCTCCGCTCTTACCATATACAATACAATCTTCTACACCCGTGCAATTTTTTACTTCTTCCTCTATTTCTTCCGGAAAAATATTTATTCCCGCCCGTATCAACATATCGTCTTTTCTGCCTTCTATATAGTAATAACCCTCTTCATCCTTGTATGCCATATCACCCGTATATAGCCAACCATTCTTTATTTTCTTTTTACTTTTCTCTTCGTCCTTAACCATTCCGCTCGGTCAAAATAAGGATCTACGAGGAAAAATGCCTCAGCTCTATTGCCCATAATTAATACTGTATGATTGTTATGTAAATGTTTATAATAAGGGTCCCAAGAAACATAATAACAATCTAAATGGACGATAACAGGTCTTCCTTCTTCAATTTCGTTTTCAAGATACGCTCGATATTCTTCCCAATTCGTTACGTTTTTTTCTTTTATAAAAACTCCATAAGATTGGTATAATTCCGGCAAACTTTTTATGTCGCACAACTTTTCCGATATCTTTTGTTTTGGCGCTTCTATATATCGAACTCCCGGATAAGCACCGCTCAATGGGAGAGAAAAATCTTTTCCGTAATATGCAAATAATTTTGCCAAGTTGTATTCCACACACATTCCTCGTTTTCTCAAAGTAGGAAATGCCGTAGGATAATCGACCGTTAATATTTTTTCTGACATATTTTCTCCTTTTCATCTCATCGGATTTTTCTCAGCGATTCTATTATAGCAAAAAAAGTTATCCATAACCTGTCAACTTTTTAATGCTCGCTTTTATTACCGAGGATAAAATTTATTTTCTTTCATAAAAATTTTTCCGTAATCCCCCTTTGAACGGCTGACTTTCTTTTGTTTTTATGATATACTATTTCAGTACAAAAGAAAAAAAGAGACGCTCCTTCTCATGAAGATCGTCTCGTCTACATCGGAATTACGGAGGTAAAAATATTGAGCGGATTTTTCGGAGTGGCTTCAAAGAAAGACTGTGTTTTCGATTTATTTTTCGGCACGGACTATCATTCTCATCTCGGCACGAGACGGGGCGGCATGGCCGTTTACGGAGAAAGCGGCTTTAACCGTGCAATTCATAATATCGAAAATTCCCCTTTCCGCACAAAATTTGAACGCGATTTTGAAGAAATGAAAGGGAATATCGGAATCGGCTGTATTTCGGACAGCGAACCGCAGCCGCTGTTAGTCCGTTCTCACTTCGGCAATTTTGCCATTGCGACGGTAGGAAGAATCAATAATACCGACGAGCTCGTCAAAGCGGCTTTCGCGGCGGGAACCTCCCATTTTCTCGAAATGAGCGGCGGCAGCATCAATGCTACGGAACTCACGGCGGCACTTATCAATCGCGGCAATACCATTCCCGAAGGAATTCGGTATGCACAGAGTGTGATAGACGGTTCCATGTCTATCCTCATTCTCACGCAAAACGGAATTTACGCCGCACGCGACAGCATGGGGCGTACCCCCGTCGTACTCGGAAGAAAAAAAGACGCCTATTGCATCGCCTTTGAATCGTTTTCCTACCTCAATCTCGGCTATGAGGATTATAAAGAACTCGGACCGGGAGAAATTGATTTTATCACGGCGGAGGGAGCGGAGGTCATTCTTCCGCCCTCGGATACGACAAAAATATGTTCTTTCCTTTGGGTCTATTACGGTTATCCCGCCTCCTCTTATGAGGGGCTGAATGTTGAAAAAATGCGCTATAACTGCGGCGATATGCTCGCCAGAAGGGACGACGTTTCCGCCGACAGCGTAGCGGGGCTTCCCGATTCGGGAACCGCTCACGCAGTAGGATACGCGAATCGTTCCAAAATTCCCCTTTCCCGTCCCTTCGTAAAATATACCCCCACTTGGCCGCGTTCGTTCATGCCGCAGAGCCAAAAACGGAGAGATCTGATCGCCCACATGAAGCTGATTCCCATCGATTCCATGATCCGTGGTAAAAAATTAGTTTTGATAGACGATTCTCTCGTCAGGGGGACGCAAATGCACGGAACTACGGATTTTCTTTACCGGAACGGAGCGAAAGAGCTGCATATTCGTCTCGCGTGTCCCCCGATTCTTTACGGCTGTCCTTATCTGAATTTTTCCCGTTCCAATTCTTCCATGGAGCTGATCGCACGACGCAAAATTGCAGAGATAGAAGGCAGTGATTCGGAAGAGAAGCTCGCGCCCTACCTTGATCCCGATTCCGATCAATATGCGGCCATGGTCGAAGCGATACGAAAAGAGCTTAAATTTACGACGCTTAAATACCATCGCCTCGACGATATGCTCGAATCCACGGGACTCCCTTCCTGTAAATTCTGCACGTATTGCTGGCACGGTAAAAAATAAGCATTGAAAATAATTTTGAAAAAACGCTTCCCGCCCGTCGGAAAATCCGACGGGCG
>USMU01000012.1 GCA_900555925.1 uncultured Clostridium sp.
TGAGCTAATGCATAATTGACGAGTCCCAAACCAAAAAGTTGGAGCAGTAAGTAGACAACACCCGGATCGCCTACTTTCTTTCCGAGCTTATACGCCCAGTAAAAACCATATATCCCCAAAGTAATGACAATAAAGAGAATCGCTATTCCTCCCGAGGCCGTAGCTTCCTCGACAGACATTTGATTGCTGTCGTTCGTCAGACACACAAACCGATAAATTCCGTAAATTCCCAATGTGATAATCGTAAATACAACAGCCAATACAATATTTCTTTTTTTCATCTTTTATCTCCTTGATTTTTCTTCTCGAATATTCTTTCCTCATGTATATTATATATGAGAATACTCATATTGTCAATGAGAATACTCATAAATTGTTATAATTTTTTTATGATTATTGCACAGAGAATCAAAGAATTGAGAAGAGATTGCGGCATGACGCAATATGAGTTGGCGAAGAAAGTCGGGTGTAGTCAATCTATGGTGGTGCGTTGGGAAAAAGAAGAGTGTGAACCTACGGCGAGTTCGATTCTTGCGCTTTCTTATGCCTTTGACTGTTCTTGCGATTATCTTTTAGGAAAGAGCGATTTTTAATGTAGAAATTAAGGTCAGAGGGCACTATTGTGAGTATTATTGTCAATATTTATTATACGGGAAAGAACGGTGCCGCACGGAAATTTGCGGAGGAGATGATTTCGCGCGGAATTGTGAAAGAGATTCTCGAAGAATCGGGAAATGAGGGATACGAATATTTCCTTTCCGTAAAAAATCCGGAAACGCTCCTTTTAATTGATCGTTGGAAAGATCGGAAAGCTCTCGATAGTCATCATGCTTCGCCCATGATGGAAAAGATTCTGGCTCTTCGGGAAAAATATGATCTTCACATGCGGGTAGAAAGATTCATTTCTGAAGAAACAGAAATTTCAAATGAAGATGAAGCCTTTATCCGTAAATAATAGAACTTAAAACGAAATTTTTTCAGGACGGAATATTTCTCCGCGCAGAGGCAATCGATTTTTGACAGAGGCGCTCTACTTCTTGACTTAAAGGGTAAAAACGTGTTATAATAAAAAAAATATGGCTTTTGTTAAATGGGCGATATCTTGAATAATCATGCGAACGAAGGAAGGAATACATGAGCAGAGCAGATCGGATTTTTATAGAGAATATGACGGATATTATGGAAAACGGATTTTGGGATACGGAATTGGATGTCCGTCCCAGATGGGAAGACGGGACTCCCGCACATACGGTAAAGAAATTCGGTATCGTCAATCGTTACGAGCTTCGGGAAGAATTGCCCATTCTTACCATTCGTCGCACCGCATTCAAATCCTGTATTGACGAATTATTGTGGATATGGCAGAAAAAGAGCAATAATATCCATGACCTGCACTCTCATATCTGGGATAGCTGGGCGGATGAAAACGGCTCTATCGGGAAGGCATACGGCTATCAGCTTGCACAGAAGGCGAAGTATAAGGAGGGGGAGTTCGATCAAGTGGATCGCGTGCTTTACGATCTGAAAAACAATCCTTCCAGCCGCCGCATTATGACCAATATCTATAATTTTGCAGACCTTCACGAAATGAATCTCTATCCCTGCGCTTACTCGATGACGTTTAATGTTTCGGGAGATACTCTCAACGGGATTCTCAATCAGCGTTCCAACGACATGCTGACGGCAAATAATTGGAATGTGTTACAATATGCCGTCTTACTTATCATGTTCGCGCAAGTTTCGGGGTTAAAGGTCGGTGAACTCGTACATGTCATCGCCGATGCGCATATTTATGACCGGCATATTCCGATCGTCAAGGAGATTTTGGAAAAGCCGCAGCATCGCGCTCCCAAGCTCATTGTGGATCCGGATATTAAAAATTTCTATGATTTTACGGTGGATAGCTTTAAGCTCGAAAACTATGAGTTTGAAAAGCTGGATACGAAAATCCCGGTGGCGATATGATTCGCGCGATTTTACATGCCGACCGAAATTGGGGAATCGGTCGGAACAATTCCCTGATGTTTTCCCTGCCCAAGGACATGAAATTTTTCCGCGAGACGACGAGCGGGAAGACTGTGGTAATGGGCGGAAATACCCTGCGTTCGTTTCCTGGCGGAAAGCCGTTGAAAAATCGTACGAATATTGTTCTTTCGCGAGGGCAGAGCAGGGACGACTGTATCGTTGTGTCCGATTTGGACGCTTTGAAATCGGAAATGAAAAAACGGAAAGCCGAGGATATTTATGTCATCGGCGGAGCGTCGGTATATGAGGCTCTGTTACCTTATTGCGAGGAAGTGCTCGTGACGAAGGTGGACGCGGAAGGAGGAGCAGAAACATTCTTCCCGAATCTTGATCGAAAGAAGCAATTTGTTGCCGTCGAAGAGAGTGAGCCAATAGAAGATAACGGGTATACGATACGTTTTATGAAATACAGGAATACAGAAGTATGCGAGCTTTGAGATGTTTCCGCAAAATCACTTTTGCGGAAATATTTTTATGTTTTTTCGGAATAGACCGCAGAATTTGTTGTCATATCCGAAAAAAAGTATTAAAATAGTAAAGTTAAAAAGACTGAAAAAGAAGGAATGACATATGATTAGAGACGATTTGAGGAATATCGCAATCATCGCCCACGTCGACCACGGCAAGACGACGTTGGTCAATCAGATGCTGATGCAGGGCGGAATGTTCCGCGCCAACGAACAGGTGCAGGATCGGGTCATGGACTCCAACGATCTCGAACGGGAACGCGGAATCACTATTTTAGCGAAGAACACTTCTGCGCATTATAAAGGCGTGAAGATAAATATAGTAGATACGCCGGGCCACGCCGACTTTTCGGGCGAAGTGGAGCGCGTTCTCAAAATGGTGAACGGAGCTCTGATACTCGTGGACGCGGCGGAAGGGCCGCTTCCGCAGACGCGCTTTGTCATGCAGAAAGCGCTGGAACTCCAACTCAAACTCATTATCGTCATCAATAAGGTAGACCGCCCCGACGCACGGATTTCCGAGGTCGTGGACGAAGTTTTAGAGTTGATGATGGATTTGGACGCCACGGACGAACAGTTGGAAAGTCCCATCGTATACTGCTGCGGACGTTCGGGGACATCCTCCCTCACGCCCGATAAACAGGAGGATAACCTCAATCCGCTTTTTGATACAATACTTTCCCATATTCCGCCTATGGAAATGGATACGGAAGGCCCCGCGCAGCTGTTGGTTTCCTGTATCGATTATAACGAATTTGTCGGCCGTATCGGAATCGGCCGTATCGAGCGCGGTACCGTCCGAGCCAACGAGCCCGTAAGTATTTGCAATTATAACGACAATAAAGTGCGCACGAATTGTAAAATCGCCAATCTCTATCAAATCGAGGGATTGGAACGAGTTTCCGTCCCGACGGCGAAAGCGGGGGATATCGTGGTGTTTTCGGGAATCGACGGGCTGAATATCGGGGATACGGTATGCGAACCGACCAAGGTAGAACCGGTGCAGTTCGTCAAGATAGAGGAACCCACCGTGGAGATGACTTTTTCCGTCAACGACAGTCCGTTTGCGGGCAAGGAAGGCAAGTTTGTCACGACCCGTCAACTCCGCGAACGCCTGTATAAGGAATTGCTCCGCGACGTTTCCCTGCGCGTAAACGATACGGATACCGCTGATTCCTTCCGCGTCTGCGGGCGCGGTGAAATGCATCTTTCTATTCTTATCGAGACGATGCGCCGCGAGGGATACGAGTTTCAAGTCTCCACGCCCAAAGTCCTTTATAAGGAAATCGACGGCGAGCTGTACGAGCCGATCGAGCGCCTCGTCGTAGACGTACCCGAAGATATGACGGGACCGGTATTTTCGGGAATGGGCAACCGCAAGGGTACGCTCGTGCACATGAGCGCGGTCGGCAGCCGCATGCGCCTCGAATTTACTGTTCCCTCCCGCGGGCTTTTCGGCTATAAGAGCGAATTTCTCACGGATACCAAGGGGCAGGGAATCATGAACTCCATTTTCTTTGAATACGAGCCGTATAAAGGCGATATGCAGCGTCGAAATACTGGCTCCTTGGTAGCCTTTGAGACGGGCGAGGCGGTAACCTACGGGCTGTTCAACGCGCAGGGGCGCGGGACGCTTTTCATTACGCCGGGTACGCCCGTGTATGAAGGTATGGTCGTGGGATATACCAATTTGGCGGACGATATCAATATCAATGTGTGTAAGACCAAGCACCTCACCAATACTCGTTCGTCGTCGAGCGACGACGCGCTCACGCTGATTCCCGTCAGCAGAATGAGCCTCGAAGAATGTCTCGAATTTATTGCCGATGACGAGCTTTTGGAGGTGACCCCGAAATCGCTGCGTATCCGCAAGCGGATTTTGGACAGCGAGCTTCGCGCAAAAGCGAGATTCCGCGAAAAGAATCTCAAATAAAAAATCAAAAGGGGTATAAAGAAAGAAGTTTCCTGCATATCATAAGGTATGCAGGAAATTTTACATTCATTGACAATCGAACAACAGAAAAGTATTACGGTCACGGGTATAGAGAGCGTTGCAGCCTTTTCGGAAAGTCAAATTGTCCTTTGTCTTTTGGGGAATAATACGAAACTATATGTGACCGGTTCGGGGTTAAAGATTACGGGCTTTTCCAAGACGAGCGGGACATTTACTGCGACGGGCAATGTTTCCGGCGTTCGTTACGGCGGGAAGAACCTCCGCGCGAAGCTGTTCAAATGACGGGGGCGGAGAATGGACGCGGCGAATCAAATCTTTGTTTTTCTCGTCTGCGTTCTCACGGGCGTGGCGAGCGGCGTCGTCTATGAAGTTTTCTATATTTTGAGAAAACTTTTTCCTTCGGCCTTCTCGATAGCGTTCGACGTTGCGTTTTTTTTAGTGTTTGCGGGCATGAGTATTTTTGCTTCCGTGCTGTTTGCGTTTCCGAATTTTCGGGTATATATGTATCTCGGAAACGCTTTGGGATTGATATTATATTTGAAAAGTATCCATTTAATAGTTGCTTTTTTGTGGAAACTGTGCTATAATAAAGCCAGAAAGGTACTAAAAAGACGAAAAAGCACGAAAAACTCAAAGAAAAAAGAGGTGCATTCAATATGACACAGGAAAAATTAAAACGAGTAGTTACCGCCGCTGCGGTAGCGGGGACGTTAGTCGTCGTCTGCCTGCTCGCCGTGATTTTGTACCAAGTTATAAAGATTGTCGTGCTGAATAATAAGATTGCAGACAGCGAAGCTGAAATATCTCGGCTCGAAGAACAGCGGGATAACAGCAAGAGCGATCTTGAATATTATCTCAGCGATTACTATTTGGAACAGGAAGCCCATAAATACGGGTGGATTAACAAGGACGATAAGGTAGGAAATTAATGAATAAGACAGCCGTAATCGATATCGGTTCCAATTCCGTTCGCCTCATGATGATGGCGGACGGAAAAGTTTTATATAAGACACTCAATACTACCCGTTTAGGAGAGGGTATTGCTTCATCTCCCTTCTTGAAAGACGAAGCGATTTCTCGGACTGCTTCGGCTGTGGCTGACTTCTTTTCGCGCGCGAAGAGAGAGGGGGCCGTGGACGTCTATGCTTTCGCTACTGCGGCAGTTCGTTCGGCTGAAAACGGCTCGGCCTTTATCGACCGCGTCAAAGAGCTTTGCGAATTGGACGTGGAAATTATTTCGGGCGAAGAGGAAGCGGAAATCGGGATTTTGGGCGCCCTCGGCGAAAAGGATGGCGGCATTATCGATGTGGGCGGCGCGAGTACGGAAATCATTATTCGCGCGGGCGGCACGATAATTTATAAAAAGAGCGTCAACATCGGCGTCGTTCGCTTAAAAGATCTGTGCGGTGCGGAAAAAGACCGATTGAAAGCCGCCGCGGAGGACGCGGTAAAGGAATACGGAAAAGTTCCCAATGGGACTTCTATGTACGCCATCGGCGGGACTGCCACGACGCTCGCGGCGCTTATGCTCGATATGCGGGACTACACCCCGTCAAAAATTACGGGTACGGTTATCGGCCGCGAACAGATGCGGGCGCTCGCGGACAGACTGACGGGAATGACGGCGGCGGAAATCGCGCGCCTTCCGGGCGTGCAGCCGAAACGGGCGGATGTTTTGGGCGGCGGAGCCGTCCTGTTTTCAGTGATTATGGACAAGCTGAACTTTCCCGAAATTATTGTCAGCGACAGCGACAATTTGGAAGGATATGCGAAAAAACGCGGCCTGATGTAAAGGCGGAGGAATTATGAAACGAATTTTTGCCTCTGTTTATTCGTGGTTTCTTTTAATACTTATGGCCGCGGGGGAAATTTTTGTCGCGTTTTTCTATGCATGGCGGCAGAGCGGCCTTTCCGCACTCGTATGGACGATATGCGGATTTTTAGCTGCCTGTATTTTAGCGCCGACGCTCCATGAATGCGGGCATATTCTCTTTGCCAGATCTCAGGGAATGAAGATAAAAATTACGAAATTTTCTTTTTTCCGCTTTTTGGAAAGGGAGGGGAAACTCCGCTTTTCGCTTGCGTCGCCCTTTCGGACCGACCAGACGCAGGCGATTCCTCTTCGGAGCGGGAATATGAAAAAGCGCGCGGAGCTTTATACGATCGGCGGCCTTGTTTTCGGTGGAATTTACGCCTTTATTCTCTTGCTGTTCGCCCTGCTTTTGCAAGGGAAAAATATAGCTTGTTTTTTTTGGGGCGGATTTCCCTATGCCGCCTATCTGTTTCTGCTCAATGCCGTACCTTTTGCCTATTCGGGCGGAAAGACGGATATGCTGATTTTTTGCGGTA
Source organism: uncultured Clostridium sp. (assembly GCA_900555925.1). Taxonomy (GTDB): domain Bacteria; phylum Bacillota; class Clostridia; order Christensenellales; family Borkfalkiaceae; genus Scatosoma. Next base: position 6,796 of record USMU01000012.1, read on the forward strand.
TAAAAAGAGAATTGCCCGCAGAAAAAGCGATGCTCTGTGCCATGGAAATCTATGGGAAACTGTATGAAGGCAAGAGCTTTTCTGAAATCGAACGGGGACTGTATTACGATTTTCCTCAGCTTGCCGAGGACGAGCCCATGTATGCGGTGATGCTTGATTTGTGCTATCGGTATCATATCGAGAAGGGAGAGACGGAGCGGGCGGCGGACAGTCTCAACCGTTTGGCTTCCGCCTCTTCGTACCTTTCGGAGGAAGAGTTTTCTCAGACGGCGGCGGAGCTCGTATATATGCACAGTCTCGTCGGGGATAAGGCACGGGCGGAAGAAAGCGGAAAACTTGCCGAGCGTTATTTGCGGGAAGAGACGCCTTCGGCGTCCAGAATTTTGGCCGCGTATGCCGCGTTTTGCGGAGATGGCGAAAAGGCAAAAATTTTGAAGGAACGGGCGGAGCGTCTCCTTTCGGAAGAACCCTGCGAAGGGCTCAGACGTTTTGAGAAAATTTTATTGGAACGCATACGGATATAAAAATCGGGAAATCGCCCTGCCGCGTTCGTTAGCGGCGGGGCGATTTTTATATGGAAAAGTATGGAAATACAAACATTGCAGAATATGAGTCATATCGGACGCCTTACATGCGTTCGGCATGTTGAAATGTTCGTCCCGCATATTGCGACGGTGCGGAACCCGACCATTTTTTGAAACTGGCGCTGAAATAATTCTGATTGGAAAAACCGAGCGACAACGCGGTTTCTTTTACGCTTGCACCCGCTGAAAGGAGCTCGGCAGCCTTTTGCATGCGCAGGACGTTATAATACGTCATTGCTCCGCAGCCGGAGTATCGGAATACGGTTTTTTCGAGTGCGGGAATACTCATATTGCATAGTTTTGCGAGGGTAGCCGCATCGAGCGCGTCAGAAATCCGCTCTTCCATAACGGAAAGGATACGAAAATAATTTTCTGCGCTTCGTCCCTTGTATTCAGAAGCGGCAGCATTGTCGGAGGATAGGGCGGATAAAAGGAAGAGCTCCAATCGTTTGATGACGGCAGAGGCGTCAGCCTCTGCACCTTCCCGAATTTTTCTGACGTCGGTATTTTCGAGCTGAAAGGCCTTTTGTGCGGCTCGAAAAACGGATTTTATCTCCGATACGTTATCGGGGGAGAGTGCAAATACTCGCCGGGAGATTTCGGGAAAAGCGTTTGAACGGAAAGAAAAAATCACGATTTCCGGTTCTGTGCCGCAGTCGGACCAAATTGCGTGAAATTCGCCGGGAAGGTGTATGATCATTTGTCCGGCGGAGAGGATATAGACGTTTTTTTCGGCGGTAATGCCGACTTTGCCGTCGGTGACGCAGACTACCTCGGTAAAATCGTGGCTTTCTCCTTTGAAAGCGTAATTGTGGGGAAATTTTCTTTTTGAAAAAGTGAATAGAGATTCCAGAGCGAGTACATTTTTAACGGGACATTCGCGATAAGCGGGACTTTCCATAATTTGCCTCAAAAAATTATCGGATTTTATAGATATGTGATAAAAAAATGTATAGATTTACAGTATTCGATATAGTATAATTATAACAGACCGAAAGGGAAAAGTCAATACGAGGTGATAAATTTATGAAGACGACGTTGGTGGTTATGGCGGCCGGAATGGGCAGTCGTTTCGGAGGCTTGAAGCAAGCGGAACCGATAACGGCAGACGGAAAAGGGATACTTGACTTTTCCGTTCACGACGCGAAGGCGGCGGGATTTGAAAAGGCGGTGTTTATCGTTCGCGCGGATATGGAGGCGGATTTCAAAAATCTCGTCGGAAATCGCATTGCAAAGACGATAGACGTCGAATATGTTTTGCAGGATATGAAGGATTTGCCCGAAGGTCGGACCAAGCCCTTCGGCACCGCCCACGCGATTTTATGCTGTGCGGATACTGTAAAGGAACCGTTTGCGATCATCAATGCGGACGATTATTACGGGCATAACGCATTTTTCGAAATCCGGAGGCACCTTGCGTCCGCACGGGCGGGGGAATACGCGATGACGGCGTATCTTCTCGAAAATACGCTCAGCAAAAACGGTACGGTTTCCCGCGGCGTGTGTGAGACGGAAAACGACTATCTCAAAAAAGTGACGGAGGTCACGAAGATCGCACCCGACGGGAGCTGCGAACTGGGCGGAAAGAAAGTAGTCCTTCCCGGCGATACTCCCGTATCCATGAATCTTTGGGGGCTGACGACGGACATTTTCGATATTTTGAAAGAGGAATATAAAAAATTCCTTTCGACGGCAAATCTCGCAAAAGACGAATTTTTTATTCCCAGCGTCATTTCCAAAGCGGTAGATACGGGACGGGCGAGCGTGAGGGTATTCAAAAATACGGATAAGTGGTACGGCATTACCTATCGGGAAGATTTGCAAGAGGTAAAGGACGCGATCGGAGGGTATATCCATGACGGAATGTATAAAGACTTATAAGCCTGCGGCGGAAAACTTTTCTCTCGAAGGAGAAGTGACGGATATTCGTCCTTACGGAGAGGGACATATCAATTTGACTTTACTCGTGACGACGACGGAAAAGCGCTATATCATGCAAAAGATGAATACGCGCGTATTTCCCGATCCCGATAATCTCATGCGCAATATTTGCCGCGTGACGGAACATTTGAAAAAACGCGGCGTGGAGACGCTGGACGTCATTCCCACAAAAGACGGTAAAGCGTTTCTCAAAGGGGAAGAATGTTACCGCGTATATGCGTTTATTGAAAATACGGTCACGTATCAGCAGGTCACGGATAAGAGAGTGTTTTTCAATTCGGGTAAAGCGTTCGGCGAATTTCAGAATTATCTTGCGGAATTCGATGCTTCCCTGTTGACGGAGACAATCCCGCATTTCCACGATACTCCCAAACGGTTCCGCGATTTTCTCGCGGCGCTGGAATCGGATAAATGCGGACGTGCAAAAGAATGCAAGCGGGAAATAGACTTTTTGCTGTCACACAAGGACACGTATGCGAACGTTACAGAGGGGCTTGCGGACGGGAGTTTGCCTCTTCGGGTCACGCATAACGATACGAAGCTGAACAATATACTCATGGACGAAAAGACGAACGAAGCGCGCGCGGTCATCGATCTCGATACGATTATGCCGGGCTCCATGCTTTACGATTTCGGCGATTCCATTCGTTTCGGGGCATCTACCGCGGCAGAGGACGAAAAGGATCTTGAAAAGGTGCATTTCGATATCGGGCTTTTCGAGGCTTATGCCAAGGGTTACTGCGGTGCGGTGAAAGACAGTATTACCGAAAAAGAGAAGGAATTATTTCCCTATGGTGCGTATCTCATGACGGTGGAATGCGGCATGCGTTTTTTGACTGATTATCTTTCGGGCGATACGTATTTCGCGATCAAATATCCCGAACATAATCTCGTCCGTTGCCGTACACAGTTGGCGCTCGCGGGAGAAATGGAAAAACAGTTCGGCGAAATGGGAAAAATGGTCGAAAAGGCCATAAAATAGAATTAAATAGAATTGAAAAATAAGACCAAAAAACAGCGGACAATCTTGTCCGCTGTTTTTTATAACAGAACAAGAACGCCGAGAACCGGAGTTTTGTTAAAAACGGGCTATGCTGGTCGTCAAAAAAAGGTTTTAACTTCAAGCTGTGTAAAATATACAAAAAGCCCCTTTGTGTTATATATGTAAGGCCGCCAATCATACATGAGAATAGCACAAAGAGAACATGGAATTGAAAAATCAAAATAATGGCACAAATAGTTTAGTTTACACGATATGGAAGGGGCAATACCTATATTTACCTAAAAATATTCTGGAACAATAATCTACGAGGTGTTGTGCGCAGAAATAGGGAAAATATTGGAGGAACTATGCGAAAAAAAGAAATTGGAAGTAGATTTAAGTACTCCGTCGGTATTTGCGCCTTTAAGTCGAATTCTAAATCCCCCACTAGTGGGGGATTTTATTAAAGTTTTATCGATAAATAATCAAATCAGTTGTTATTAACTTCGAGATAGTGTCATGAGAATATCTTGATGAAAATTACCAAATTCTTTTCCGAAAATATTGATACCGCCCATATGTTTGGCATCCTCTTTAATTCCGATTTTTAATTCGATACATTTTGCTGTATCTAAATGTAGATCATCAAAGCGATGATTTTTATTATCTGTAATATCATCGATATAACACCCCTCGTCATCTATTGAAAATTTCTTCAAAAGACCGAATTGAGTGCTGTTAATTTGCCAATAGCTCGGAGTATAAATTCCGCGCTTTCCTCCAAAATCGCCTGGGGAACAATAGGTCGCTATTTCTACGTCGTTTATCCATACAGTAATATCGCTGGGCCAATTTTCGCGATAATAAGGTGCTTCTGAACAACATTCAAATGAAAAGGATAGCCTACGGCGATTACGATCAAGTATAAACAAATTGGGAAAATTATAGGTGACGAAACCCGATTGGAAGGAAAAGAGCTGGCCTTTAATTCTTTCGGGCGAAAATAGCATATATGAGGAAGAATTCTCTCTAAAAATAAAGCCGTTTCCGTCAGCCAAATATGCTTTGGAAACTTCGCATCTGGAATAACAGCCAACGGGAACTTCAACTTTGATTTCGTCTTCTACGGTCTCTTTGACTTTTGTAAAAAATACGGTGGAGAGAATGGTTCCGAGACTGCAAAGTTTCATGTGTCCTTTCTGTGCAGGTTTATATTCTATTCGGATTAGTTTGGCCTCTTCCAATACATTGACATGAAAAGAGACAGAGGAAACAGGCAGGTCGAGGAGGGAGGCAATCTCGACGATACTATAAGGCTTTTCTTGTAAAACACGCAAGATTTTAAGTCGTTCGGGTACGGATAAAGCTCTTCCCAAACGACAAATATCCCTTTCGTCTGTCGGGTCTGATAACCTATAATTGAGAATATTTTCAGCTTCCATTTGTTTGTCCATAATTCACCTAACTTTTTTAAGCCAAATTTCCAAAAATATTATAACATAAAATTTTATTTTTTTCAAGTAAATAGAAAAAATGTTAAAATTTTTCTCGACAACTCATTTATGTATAATAAAATTTACATTAAACGTTATTCTCAAAATAAGTATTTCAATATTATTGTAATAAATGACATTCAAAAAGTAAGAAAACCGAAGCCTTTTTCATATTGACACCTAAAAAATTTATGATATAATGAAAATAGTTTGGGAAAAGAAGGTAAATAAAAAATGTATATACTCAATATTAAAAAACGATAGTTTAAGGAGAGCCAAATGAAGAGTAAATTTTTTCAAAATTATATGAAACAATTTGACGATATGCCGAAGGCATTTAGAAAGAGTAAATATATCTTTGTATATTTAATGGTTTCTTTGGCGATTGTCAATTTTATCGTCTTTTATGTGGCGGTCAATCTCAATTCAATTTTACTCGCCTTTCAAGAATTTATCGGATATGATGAAAACTACGTCGAACAGTATGTTTGGTCGTTGGGAAATTTCAAGAGCATGTTCAAAGAATTTGCGCTTCCGAATTCTACCGTAGGAATAGCGGTGAGGAATACTCTGAAATATTTTGCGACGAATATTTTTTTAATGATTCCGGTTTCTTATTTTGTCTCTTACCTGTTATTTAAGCAAATTCGTGGTTACGGAGTATTCAGAGTCGTATTTTTTCTCCCTTCCATTATATCTGCTGTCGTTTACGTTACGGTTTTCAAAAACCTAATTTCGACATTCGGGCCCTTATATATGCTTTTGGATAAAGTTTTCGGATATCAGATGCCTCCGCTTTTAGGGGATTCGAGGACTGCTACCCCGACGATTATTATCTATACAATATGGACGGGGCTCGGAATCAATATGATTTTATATCAGGGAGCTATGAAAAGGATTCCGACGGAGGTCCTCGAAGCATGTCAAATCGACGGCGGGAACAAATTTCATGAACTATTTTATATTATTACGCCCATGGTTTGGCCGACCGTTTCCATGACAATCATTTTAGCCTTTACAGGTCTGTTTAATAGCAGTGGCCCGATTTTACTGTTCAGCGAAGCGGGAACGGTGGCCGGGGGAAACGACACCACTACGATTGCCTTTTTTATCTTTCAAAAGACGCAAACGGGAGCTGCCTTGGAGTATCCTGCGGCAATCGGAATTTTCTTTACGGCAGTAAGTATTCCTATCGTTATCGCCGTCAGAGCTATTTTCAAACGTCTTGACCCGGAGGTAGAATATTGATGTCTAAAAAGAAGCATATCGGTAAAAATGCACTTTCGGTCATAATTTTCGTTTTTTTTCTCATATATGCCATTAGCCTATTGTACCCTTTGGTTTGGGCCTTTTTATCCTCCTTAAAAACTTCGACGGAATATATGCTGACCAGCAAGGTGGCTTTGCCCGAAACGTGGGAATTTGGAAATTATATAAAGGCGTTTAAGGCGTTGGATATAGAAGGGAACAACATGTTTGACATGCTTTTTAATTCTATATGGTATACGGTAGGCGGCGTATTTTTGGGGATGGCCGTGTCTACTATGGTAGCATATGTCGTTGCAAAATATAAATTCCCCGGGGGACAAACGATTTATTGGATTGCCCTCGTCACCATGATGATTCCGATCGTAGGGGCTATGCCTGCACAGTTCAAAGTCTATACGGCGCTCGGAATTATCGAATCTCCGTTGCTTTTGCTCGCATTTGCGGGGGGATTCGGATTCAACTTTATGGTTTTGTATTCCTTTTTCAAATCTTTGCCTTCGAGCTATATCGAAGCGGGGTTTATCGACGGGGCTGGACATTTCACCTGTTTTCTGAAAATTATGCTTCCGCAGGCGATTCCCGTGGTTTCAGCACTTGCAATTGTCTCTTCTATTAATTTCTGGAACGATTATACTACTCCGTTGTTGTTTTTGAAAAATTTCCCCACTCTTTCGTCCGGACTGTATATGTATCAAATCATCAATACACGGAATTTGGATATGCCCGTTTTATTCGCGGGAATATTGATGAGTATGATACCCATTGTCGTTCTATTTGCCATTTTTCAAAATTCTATTATGGATATTTCGCTTTCGGGCGGATTAAAAGGATAAAAAATAAAAGGAGATTCTTGATGAGGAGAAAATTAATCTGTATGTTGCTCACTGGTACGATTGCATTTAGCGCTTTGGGCGCCGCGGGCTGCGGCGACTCCGGTAGTAAGCCTTTCCCCGTTTATACAGACGACAAAGAAATGCTGATAGGCGGGTGGGACGCACCGCTTCCTACCTTGGAGGATTATCAATTAGCCAAGGATATGGGGCTGACATTTATGTTCTTGGACGATTTGTTTGTCAAGCGGGGAACTCAGGGTTATGCCGACGTACTCGGGTATTGCGAACAGGTGGGATTAAAAACGATTCTCACTTTGGGAAATGCCGCTACGATGGAATATGCGGCTGAATCTTGGGCAGCAGACAAGACGGATTATTCTAAATTCCCCGCCGTTACGGCAATCAATTATTGGGATGAACCCTATTTTTCCAATATTGAAAGGATAGCTGAGCTCGCGGAAGAGCATGTCGAAAAATATGGCTCCAAAATAGATGTTTTTGCAAATCTCTATCCCAATTCCGCGACGAGCACTTTCGAGGGACATACCTATAATGAATATGTCGCGGAATACGTGGATAAAGTTCTTACAAAGGTGGAGGACGGGCATCGATACCTGTCAGCAGATATTTATCCGTTGGATAAGGGAAAGGACGGCGGAAGTGCGCTTCGGTCGAATTGGCTCAACTGTATAGAGACCGTTGCAACGCAGGCGAAAAGAGTCAACGCAATTCCACATTTCTTTCTTCAAGCCACGGAACACTATACTTATCGAGCTGTGAATGAAGAGGATCTCCGTTGGCAGTTTTATGTTTATATGGCTTTCGGAGTTAAGGCATTTACATACTTTACATATAGGACGTCGATACTCGAAGATTTCTCTAATTCCTGCGTGGACGCGGAGGAATCGGGAAAAACCTATCCCGTCTACGATTATGCAAAAACGGTCAATCGCGAAATGTTGAATTTTGACCACGTTTATCTCAACTTCGATTGGAACGGCACAATGCCTATTCTTGGTACGCAAAGCGAACAAGATTACAATATGAATTTCGACGGCCTCAATAATCCTCTTTCTTCGATAGATGCGTTGAAAGGAGCACAAGCGACTCAGGACGCGCTTATCGGACAATTTAAGGATAAGGCCGGCTATGACGGACTCGTTGTTGTGAATTTCACGGATCCGGCATACGGACTCAAAAATACCGTAAGCCTTGAATTTAAGGACGCTTCTAAGGTAAGAGTATACAAAAAAGGCATAGCTTATGATTATCAGGTCCTCGACAATCGGTTTGAGCTTGAACTCGGAGTGGGCGAAGGCGTGTTTATGATTCCCGTCGCTTAAAGCCACGTAGATAAAAAAACAAATAAGGAGATCGTATGAAACAAACGGGTATATTAAAAAAATTAGGTTGCTTTTTGCTTTGTTTTGCGTGCACCGCTTCCGCCGCTTCCTGTGGAGTGGGAAATAGAAACAGCGGAGGAAACAACAGTGCAGGCGGTAAGCCTTCCGGTTCTATCAGTGTCATTTGTTACGAAGCAGGCTTCGGAACAAAGTGGCTGGACGAAATGGCCGAGGAATTTTCTTCTGCTCTCGGCGTGACGGTAAAAGTGAAGAAAAGTTACGTCAATGGAGAACTTATTTCTCTTCTAAACGACAATTCGCAGAACGACGACGTGGTTACGATGTGGATATGTTTGAGGAGGAAAATTTCTATTTTGCGGCGGAAGGCTACGGTGATTCGGACGGCTTTGTGCGCGGTCCCGACGATCCTCGTTCCCCCGGTCCGGACGGCGATCCCGACACGGCATACGACAACGGATTGCCCGCGACGTTTGACGATTTTTTCAAGTTGTGCGACAAAATGGTACGCAGCGGAATTACTCCGTTTATCTGGTCGGGAAGCGTTCACGAATACCTGCTTTCTTTCCTTGAAAACATGCAGGTGAATTTGGACGGAGCGGCGCAGTCAAAAATTTTCCGCGATTTTGAAGGGCATGCGGATAAATTGGTAAAGAGCATTAACGCGGACGGGAGCTTGGAACTGTACGAAGAAGATTTGGTGCCTGAAACCGTGTATAAACTGTTGACGAGTTCTGCGGGAAGATATTACGCACTTAACTTTTTACACGATATTATTGCAAATAAAAACTATTATGACGAATCGCGCTGTTTTTCGACTGCCTATGACCATTTGAGCGCACAGAGAACCTTTCTGCTCAGTAAATTTGAAGGCTCGATAAAGGATACGGCGATGATTATCGACGGAAGCTGGTGGGAGAACGAAGCAAATCCTACGTTCGAGGAAATGGAGGAGATGTACGGGGCTCCTGCGGCGAAGGAAAACAGAAGATTTGCGATGATGCCGCTGCCGAAAGCGACGGAGGAGCAGGTGGGGGAACCCTATACCATACAGGAGCAGAGCGCAGCGTGTTTTGTAAATGCGAATATAGCCGAATTTAAGATACCGCTTGCGTTGGAATTTCTTCAATTCTGCCATACGCAGGAATCCTTGGTAGAGTTTTCTCAGATAACGAATTCCATGAAACCGTATACGTACACGATGACGGACGAAGAAAAGTCAAAGATGTCCAACTATGGACAATCTCTGTACGATATTGCCCAACATGCCGTATTCGTTCCCGACTTCTCCACTTCTCCCAATTATAAGCGCACGGGGATTTCCATGGGCAAATATTGGACGGCGCAGTTTGTAGACGGTTCGACGCAGGGGTATCCGTCGAGGGCGTTTTACGGCAATTCCAAGCTGTCGGCAAAGGAATATTTTGAGGGATTTACGAAATATTACACGCAGGAACGTTGGACTTCTTCGGCGGGCCCTTTCGATAAGCAATGACGGGGGAGGCGTATGACAATAACAATCAAGGAAAGAAAAAATAAAAAATTGCGCAGTGAAAAGGTGCAGGATATGGTGTGCTATCTTACGCTGATAGCTTGGCCCGTTTTGCAATTTGTAATTTTTTACTTCGCAATGAATATAAATTCTTTCGCTTTGGCATTCGAGCGTTACGATATGACGCAGGGCTACGTATGGAACGGTTTGAAGACGATCGATTTAATGTTCGGGAAATTAATCAGTGAGCCGATGTTTGTCGATATGTTCGTAAATTCCTTTTTTATATGGGGCTTTTCGCTGACGGTGGGGCTGTTCCTCGGACTGATAGTCGCGTATTACATATACAAAAAGTGCGCCGGTTCGGGCTTTTTCAAGGTTATGCTTTTTGCTCCGTGCGTAATTTCCGGTACGGTCATGATTGCCATTTTCAAGCAGATTGCCGATGTAGGCTTTCCCGCCCTTGCGGAAGTGATTACGGGAAAATACGTAGTCGGGCTTTTGACCAATCCCGATTCGGCGTTTCTGACGATTCTGATCTATAATATTTGGTTCGGATTGGGCGGAAACATGCTGTTATATTTGGGCTCGATGGAGCAAATCAATGAATCGGTAATTGAATCCGCAAAATTGGAGGGCGTGGGCTTCATGCGTGAATTTTTCTGTATTACCTTGCCTTCCATATATCCGACGTTCGTCACGTTCGTAACGGTCGGCGTAGCAGGATTTTTCTCGAATAACATGAGCCTGTATCTGTTCTATGGCTTAGAAGCGGACAGCTCTTTGATGAACGTCGGCTATTATCTGTTCGTTTCCGTGTTGAATGCAGGCTATGACAATTACACGCAATTATCGGCTATGGGCTTGTTTTTCACCGCTATCGTCATCCCCTTGACATTTTTGGTGCGTTGGCTCATGACAAAATTCGGGCCTTCGACGGAATGAGAAAGGAGGACGGACGATGAAATTATCAGGTGTTACGGAACGGATAAAGAGACTGTTCCGAAAGGAAACGGAACTGAGCCGAAAACAGATAGTCAAGAAGGAAAACAGAATAAAAGACGGACAGAGATTTTCCGTATTTAAGATTTGTCTCATTGTCTTTTTGATTTTGTATACTTTCTCGTTTTTCGGAATGTTTTTCTGGGCGATATATAACTCTGTAAAAAGTCCCTTGTCTTTTGAAATCGATCCTTGGGGTTTCCCGAAAAAATGGCTGTGGGAAAACTATGCTACGGCATTTTATGAAATCGGAAACGTACAGGTGCAAAGCCCGACGGGAAACATTACGCTGGGATTTTGGAGAATGTTCTTGAACTCGGTCGTCTATGCCCTGCTGGGTGCATTGTGGGGAACTTTTTTACAATGCACCGCAGGATATGCTACCGCGCGCTATAAATATAAGTCCAGCAAGGTAATCTATGTTGCAATCATGACGGCCATGGTACTGCCGATTATAGGAAACGGACCTTCTCAGCTGTTGTTCGCAAGGTGGTTCGGATATTATGACAATCTCGGATTATATGTGTTGATGACGGCAAATATAGTCAGTATGTACTATCTTGTATTTTTTGCTACCTTCTCTACGATGCCGCAGGACTATATGGACGCGGCGAAGGTGGACGGAGCGAACAACTACTCGGTATATTTTCGCATCGCTTTGCCCATGGCAAGTAAAATGTTCCTGACGATAGCACTTTTGGTATTTGTAGGGAAATGGAACGAATACGAAGGCCCGACGCTGTTTTTGCCGAGCCATCCCGTTTTAGCAGTCGGATTAATCAACTATTCCAACTCTTATAAGGCGGACGTATCGAATATTCCGATGAAACTTGCAGGGGCTTTGATCGTCAGTTTACCGATGTTCATCATCTTCCTGTGTTTCAGGAATAAATTGATGGGCAACATTTCGATGGGCGGTTTGAAGGAATAAAATAAAGGAGGAAAATTTTTTGAAGAGTCGTATGAAGAAAAGAGCGAATATCTTATTGGCGCTCGGCTTGTCTTCGGCGCTGTGTTTTTCGCTGGCTTCGGTAATTCAGACCAATGCGGGCGCGGAAGGAGAGGGAACGTTCTCTTTGGACGGGGAGCTGGAAGAAAGCTACGATGTGGGAGAACGTCTGAATCTTCCCAAAGGTACGTTTACCGTGGACGGAAAAAACTATGAAGCGGTGACCACGCTCTATAATCCCGACGGAACGGTTACTGCGGCGGATTCGGTAACGCTCAAAACGGAAGGCCGGTACACGTTGGAATATACGTGTACACAGACGGGGCAAGCGGAAGAATATACCTTCACGGTCGATAAAGATTTGATAGAGTTCGACGGAGAAGGGCTGATAAAATCGAGCAGCGTATACGGAAAGGACGAATCGGTTTACGATACGGGACTTACCGGGTTGAACGTGGAATTGTACGCGAATGAAACGATGAATTTCAATCAGGTGATAGACCTGAATGATTTTGCGGCAGGGGAAAGCATCTTTAAGATGTATGTAATTCCCGAAACTTTGGGATATTATAACGCCAGGACATTAAAATTCCGTTTTACGGATATATACGATCCTGATAATTATGTGGACGTTTATGCTTCCGCGATGCAGGTGGCGGAGCCTGAGAATGAGACCAACGTAACGAAATTCAATACTACGTATCTGCTGGGCGGAGCCAATGGTCAGGTGCCGACGGGTATCGAATGGAGGAATACGGACGGAACTCTGTATACGGTGCATCAGGCAAATCTTTTTGGGTTCCTTGCGCCCGTTTCTCCCTACGGTTATAAAAACAAACAGGAGAACGTCGGGAAAGAGTATTTGGAGCTCGGTTTCGATTTGAACGAAAAAACCGTCACGTCGACGAGCAGCGAAGGCAAAAGCAACGTAGTCGTGGATTTGGACGCGGAGTATATGAATACGAAGTGGAAGGGCTTCACGACGGGAGAAGTGAGACTCTCCGTAACCGCGCGGGAATACCGCACAAACAAAATTCCGTACAGAATGATATTTACGGAAATAGGCGGGGCAGAGCTCAAAGGAACGGAAGATAAAGAGGGACCGGAAATAACAGTGGATTTCGGGGAATACGAGGAAAATAATTTACCGGAAGCATTCAAAGGCGAGGAATATCCCGTTTTCGATTTTACGGCATACGACTATTTTACGGAGGTCAAATCGACTTCGGTAAAGGTGTTTTACGATTATAATTCTTCCGCTCGGAAAGAAGTTACCATAAAGAACGGAAAATTCGTACCGGATCGCACGGGGCAGTATACGATAGAATACGACAATTGTCATGGTACTGCATGATTTGAATCTCGCTTCGAGGTACTCCGATTATCTGCTTGCCATGTGCGACGGAAAAATAGACCGTTACGGAGAGCCGAAGGACGTGATGACGAAAGAAATGCTCGCGCATTGTTTTCGGATAGACGGAGATATTGTGACAGACAGCAGGAGCGGTAAACCCATGTGTCTTTCTTTCGATTTGATAGATAACCGCTTCGACGTTGCTCCCACGAAGGACGACAGAGGATAATATATGAAAAAGAGAAGGTTCGGGGCGGTTTTTATCGCGCTTGTTTTATGTTTGTCTTTTTCCTCCTGCACCGGCGGAAAAGAAGGAGGAGTCAAGGAGTGGGGCATTGAGTACGAGGCGGTTCCGCTCGATTTTTCGGGCGTACAAACGGTTTTGCTCGATTGTCCGCAGGAATTGAACAGTATGCAGGATTTGAGCGATTTTATGGATTACTGTGTATTTTACGGGAGTCAAGAGGAAATACAGTATGCAACTCTGACGGACGAATATGCGGCGGTCGTCCGCGAGGACCCCTTTTATCAATACCGTTGGGCGGGGCAGTACGGAAATCTTTCTCATAATTTTGCTATCGGTTATGCCGACGGGAGGCTCGACGAAAATATGTTTGGAATCATGGCGGGGTTCGTCCCGTATGCGTTCAAGAGCTACGAGTTGAAGGAGGATAATGTTAAGGTCGTCAATTATGAATACTATCAAGAGGTTCTGAAAGAGGAAAAAAACAGAAATTACGCGGCGGAGGACTTTGCGCTATATCGCAATAACAAAGGGTTCGTTTCCGTCGAAAACAGCGAGCAGCTCTTTTATGCCGCGGCAAAAGGGTATATGCCGGTTCCCGTCAGGGGAAGCTCGGCGGAAAGTATGTTGTCCCGCGCGCTGGGAATTCTCAATCGCATATTGGAGGAGGATATGAACGAAACGGAAAAAGTCCGCCGTATCTATTCCTATCTCATTTGTGAAAATACCTACGATTACGAATCCTTTTTATATAAAGACAGCGAGCATACCGATTATACCGCTTATTTTTTGGAGGGCGTATTCGACAGCAAGAATGCCGTCTGCGACGGGTTGGCAAAAGCCATGACGCTCCTTTGCCGTTTGGAAGGCATAGAGGCCTACCATATCGGCGCGGTAAGCTCTGCAGGAGGGCACGCTTACAACTATATCAAAGTGGACGGCAGCTATTATCTTTGTTGTCCGACGAACGGTTCGTCCGTCAGCTCTTGGGAAGGCAAGCGGTTCCATTATCATACGTATTCCTATTTCCTCACCGATTTTTATACGTCGTCGCCTTCGTGGGATTTCGCATCGGGGCAACTTCCCGAAATCGGTGAGCAGGTAAAACAGACGGAGAAATATGATTATTGGGATAATGCTTTTGTCGAAGTGGACGGCAAAAAATACGATTTATCTCCCGAAACGACGGAGGAGGCCGTCGCCGTATTGGAAACGGTGGGCGAAAACGCCGAGGAGAGCGGCCTGATTATGCAGATTGAACTCAACTGTTCGTACGATATTGCCGCGGAAGCGTTTGAGGAGATAGAGGAAAAATACGACGTAATGAAGCTGAATAACGGTTCCTTCGGCGGAGAAAAGTTATATGCGTTCGTATTTGGCGGAGGTGCGGCATGAAAAAGATTAAGAGGTCCGCAGTACTTATTATCGCGTTTTGCTTCGCGGCGGCAGCTTTTGCGGGCTGTACGGAGAGTGGAAGCAGTGAAAGCGCCAATCACGAAAAGACCTACGAACAAATTGCAGAATCCCTGACCTTTATCGACGAAATGCCTGAAACGGATTTGCCGCGCCCCGAGCGGGAAATCGGCAGCCGCGAGGAATTTATAGATGCGCTCGACTATCTTTCTTTTTACCGCATAAATGAGGAAGTATCCTTTGAAATCAGCGAGGAGTATGCGTCTACTTTCTATAACGCATATCAGGAATTTAGTCTCGTATGCGAAATTTCTCAATTATCCGATTTCTATCCGATATTTTTATCCGATGAATATTATGCAAAGTATCGTATTCTGTCCGTGGATTTCCGTATCCGCGATTTTGCGGACGACGCGCCGACCGTCCTGCCCGATTCCGTCACGGTCGTTTATCCGTTCGATTATACGGCGTACTTAAACGGGCGCGGGGAAAATTTTGAGGATTTTCCGCTCGTGCGGGAAAATAAAGGGGAAGTGGCGGTCGAAAATTCCGAACAGCTTTGGTATGCCGCAAACAGGGGATATTTACCCGTCCCCAAAGAAGGGAGCGTTGCGGACGAAATATTTTCCGAGGCAAAAAACGTACTTCGCCGCATTATTTCCGACGATATGACCGACCTCGAAAAATTAAAGGCTATCTATAATTATCTTTGCTGTGAGATACGCTATGACCGCGCCACGGCTAATTCCGGCGCGCAGGATCTGATAAGCGCGCAATGCTACTATCTCGAAGGTGTATTTCTCAATCGGCTCGCCGTCTGCGACGGAAAAGCAAAGGCTTATTGCCTCCTTGCGGCGATGGAGGGTATTCCTGTCTTAAGGGCGACCGCCGACCGCGAGGATTTCAGCGGGCATGCCTATAATTATGTGCAGCTCGAAGAAAAATGGTATTTGTCCTGCACGACTTTCGGTTCGAACGAGCTGAATTTCGGCAGCGAGGAACAGCCCGATATTATGCTCGTTTCCTCTTATAACATGTTTCTCACCACTTACGAGACGCCATACGGCGACGAGGGCTGGGGATATGATTCGGGTATGTATCCCGAAATTGCCGAGGTAATCGAAACCGAAGCGTTCGATTATTGGGCTCAGGAGTTCTCATTCCCGAACGGAAAAACGCTCGATTTGACGGTTTCCGATTATTCCGAATTGAGCGAGCTTGCAGAGGCTGTCCTCTCTTTGGAAGCGGAGGGGAGCATACAATTTGAATTCCGCGCCGAAAACGGATTTTCCGCAGACGGCGATATTCTCGATAAGCTCAGCGAAGATTTCGCAAATTACGATATTCGCCTGATACAGAACCGACCGCTCGACGCGCAGTTGTACGGGTGTATCCTTACGGCTGCAAAGTATTGAGCGATGGTATACAAAAAATTTTTTAAGGAGTTTGGTATGACCAAAAAGAAAAGTGTTTTGACTTTACTGATGGGCCTGTTTCTGCTTTCGTCATCGTTTGCGTTTGCTGCATGTAAGGAAGACGCCTCCGACGACGAAACGGATACCCTTGCTTTGGAAAGGCGCATCGAATATGTCCTCAACAATTATGAGGACAATGACGACGGACTGTATACCGAGGAGTCTTTTAAGGCTCTGACGGACGCGCTTGCGGAAGCGCAGGCGGTTTTACAGGACGAAAATTCGACGCAGGAGGAGATAGACGCGGCGGAGAAAAAGTTGACGGAAGCAATGAATGCACTCGTCACGCAATTCCAGCCGAATTATACCATCGATGAAATCGCGGTGATGATAGCTGAAATCGGCTCGAATTACACGCTGGAAGTGACCGACTATTACAGCGAAGGCGCTACGCAGGAAAAGCCTCTTTCCTATAAGGTATACTATACCTCGGACGGTACCCGATATAACGAAAATATGAACTACGGGGTAACTCCCTATGACGGATATGTGCACTCTTTCAGTTTCGACAAAGAAACGGGCGACGTCGCCATGGGCAGAGTGTATATGAAGCAGGACGCTTCTCCCATTGTCTATCTGTTCGACGATGAGCTTTGGCGGGTAAATACCAGCCTTGCCGACCTCGAAGAATACGAGTTTTGGGCAAACGGTCCCGCGGATTTCCGCAACGTGGCGGGGACGAATCTTTATACCTGTTCCAACGACGTATATTACGAAAGGCTTTCCGACCCGATTTTGTCGGGGTATTTATGGGAGGGAGAATTAGACCAAGCAATTGGGGGCGTATCTCTCGAAGTCCTGGAAGGGGACGTAATCGAATTTTCTTTCTACGGAGAAACGCAGGAAGATAAAATTTTCAGTTATAAGGTTACGAATATCGAAAAGACAGAGCTTGACGCCGTAGCCGACTACAAGACGGAAAATCCGGAGTATAAAACTTCTTATAATCCGAAAGGGATTCTGAGCGATTTGGATACTAACTACCTGATTGACAGCGGCTACCGCCTGCAATTCGATGTGTTCACCTCCTCGGCGGGGCTTGCGGGAGAGACTCCCGATTACTCGGTTACGGGGGTATATGAGGAATACGGCGATTATAAATATTGGTATTCCTCCCGCGGGAACGGAGTGATTCCTATGTCGGACGGATTATACAGCGTGGAGGTCAAGGACGGGAAGGCTTCTCTCGGAGATGCGGTTGAAGATTATACCATTGAGGATTATAATTTCTATACTTATCTGATTGGTTTATATTCGGATTTCGTCAACCTTGAAGGAACGGAGGAATACTATATCGATTTGAACGAAAACGGCGAGGTCAAAGGCTTTATGTCCCGCGTTTTCGGCGTTAGCGGCAATATAAAATCCGTATCTATCAGCAAGAGCGACGAAAAAAAGCTGGTCTTGTCCCTTTGGAGCGATTATTCGGATGCCACGCACCAAAACCGCGAAGGGCTTATGCTCCGTGCCGTGCTGAACAATTCAAGCAGCGCAAAGACGGAGGAAATAGAGAGCTTTATCGATTCTTTGTCCTCTCTCGAAGCTCTGAACGATAAACTTGCCGAAGCGGAGGAATACGCGAAGGGAAATTACACGGAGAGCAGTCTCGCCGTATTGCAAGAGGCAATTTCGCAGGCAAAAGCGGTAGTTGCCGACGAGGGCAGGACGGCGGAGGAGGTCGAAGCGGCGCGGACGGCATTGGAAAATGCCATCAGCGGTCTCAAAACGCCGGCAGACCCTCAGACGAACGGAGAGCTCAAAGCGGCCGTTGCGCGCGGTAAGCTGTATACGGCGGCAAATTATACGAGGGACAGCTATGCGGCTCTGGATTCGGCTATAAAGGAAGCGGAGGAACTTCTCAAAGCGGAATTTACGACCGAGGACGGAACGGCGGCTGTCACGGCAATCGAAAAGGCGATAAGAGGGCTTGTCGAGCTCGCAGATAAAACCGCTTTGGAGGAAGCGATTGCCGAAGCAAAGAAAATTTCTACCGAAGGCATGACGAAGGAAAGCACAACGGCTTTGGAAACCGCGCTCGCCGCGGCGGAGTCGGGCATTGAAAATCAGGAGCTTACCGCAGGGGAAGCAAAAACGATTCTCGAAACGCTGGAAAAGGCAATCGAGGGGCTTGAACCTCTTGCTGAGAATAAAAATGAACTGACAGAGCTGTATGAACAAATCAAGGATATTAAAAACGACGACGGAAAATATACGGCAAGCAGCTACAAAGCGTTTGACGCGGTTCGTTCCTATACAGCCGAGACTTTGAAAGACGAACAATTATCCGAAGCGGATTGCGCCGAGCTTCTTATCCTTTTACAAGGGCGGTATGAGGAGCTGGAAAACGCAGAATCTTCCTCCGGTTATATAAAGTTCTCGGATATAACCAAGTTTATCGACTCGAATAAGATTTCGGGGGCGAGCAATTTCACGCTGAAAGTCACGGAAAACGGAGTTACGCGCGAATATGTGTTTTCCGATAAGTATTTTTACGATGAGGAGAACAAGAGCGGATATATTTGGTTTGAAGGTTTTCCCCATACGTTCACGATAGGCGAAAACGGTTTCGTGCTTGGCGATATGGTGATGAAAAACGGCGGAACAATCCCTTATATCACACAGCTTTTGGACTCAATCGGAGATTCATATCTCCTTACGGAGGACTGGGCGGCGCGTATCGGAAATACGAATGAATGGTTCAGTACGGACGTCAACTTTGCTCTCTTTATTCCCGAATATCAGGAACTGATTTCCGATTTCGGCTTTGGCATGGCGCT
This sequence comes from uncultured Clostridium sp., assembly GCA_900555925.1. Taxonomy (GTDB): domain Bacteria; phylum Bacillota; class Clostridia; order Christensenellales; family Borkfalkiaceae; genus Scatosoma. The sequence goes on from USMU01000012.1 coordinate 25,965, forward strand.
GGAAGGCAACGTGCTTACCTTTACGGTTTGGGGAAAATCTTCCCTTTCGATTCCTGCGTTTGACGGCGCCACAGAAGGTGAAAAAGTCAGCCTTTTGAGGACGGAAAAACTTTGGTCGGCGACAATCGAAAAGGTAGGGGAGTCTTCTGCCGCAGATGTGGAAAAGTGGCTCGAAAGCGTTTCAAAGGGGCGCGTTTCTGCGGAGGATATTACGGACATATTCGCAGGCATGGGCGATAATTATACCTCGACGGCGTTTGGAGACGAATCGGGCTTTATCAGAACGGAAAAATATTATTTCGACGGCGAAAGCGGTTATATCCTGATTGACGGCGTCGTCAAGGAAATCTGGCTCGTGGAGGGCAGTATCGAAATCGGCGGAACGGTGTATGTAGACGGCGCTCCCGCGACGACTCTCGAACAGCTTGTACCTTCTCTCGCATTTCTCAAAGAGCTGACGGCGGAAGAGCTTACATTGGCAGAGACGAAAGACTCAACCAGCTATTATAAACTTTCCGAGGAAAACGAGCAAAAACTTGCCCTTGCGCTGGGAGTCAAAGGGGAGCTTTATCTGAGCGTAAACGGCTCCGGTGAGCTGTGTATTCTAGTGGGCGGAGTCAATGCTTATCAAAAGCCCGATTATATAGTTATTTCTCATGTCGGTTCTACGCAAAACGCAGATATAGAGAAATTGCTTTCCGTATAACTCAAATAAAAAAATCCGACATACGTTCGGCGCCATGGCGCCGGACGTATGTTTCGGAAACCGAAGGTAGGTCAAAGATGAAAAAAATTGCTTTTTACGGAAAAGGGGGAATCGGAAAATCGACGACCGTTTCCAATGTCGCGGCGGCGCTCGCGCGGCTCGGATATCGCGTTTTTCAGATAGGGTGCGACCCTAAATCGGATTCCACTATCCTGCATAACGGCGGAGAGCGCATCGAAACGGTACTTGACGTGATGCGCCGCGGCGGCGGACAAAGCGAAAAGGAGTTCGTCAAAGAAGGGAGCGACGGAGTATTTTTAGTGGAAGCGGGTGGTCCCGTTCCCGGCACGGGCTGCGCGGGGCGGGGAATCATTGCCGCATTCGAGCAGCTCGATTCCCTGTCCGTTTATGAGAAGTATCGCCCCGATTTCGTTTTGTACGACGTCTTGGGCGACGTAGTGTGCGGAGGCTTCGCTATGCCTATCCGAAACGGTTATGCCGACGAGCTTTACGTGGTAACTTCGGGAGAGATGATGTCTTTATATGCGGCGGACAATATCGTGCGCGCCGTGAAGAATCAGGGACGCTTGGGGTATGCCCGCGTAAAGGGACTCATTCTGAACAAAAAGAACGTAGAGAAAGAGGACGAGACCGTAGCAAAAGCCGCGCAGGAAATGGAAACGCAGGTCGCTTTTGTCTTTCCGCGCGATAAAATTGTTCAGGAGGCGGAAGCGAGCCGCAAGACGGTCGTGGAAGCATTTCCCGAAAGCGAAATGGCGCGCCTGTATTTACGTTTTGCGGAGAAGATAGCCGATGAATGAACCTGTTACCGCTCGTACACTCAAAAAAACGCCTTATTTTTCTTCGGCTTCGGTTGCCTGCGCGGAACATTGTGCGATGGATGTGCTTTTAGAGGAAATCGTCGGCATCGGCGGGTTAGACGTTTTGGTAATCGGAGTAGGGGAATGTTGTTTTTATTCCCGAAAGATAGAATTTCCCGCAGGCAGAAAAAATTGGGCTTATCAGCTGACGGATACCGAAATCGTCCTTGGCGATTTGAGCGGGATAGAACGCGCTCTGGAAGAAATGTCCCGCACCGAAAATCGAATCGTATGTATTCTTACCTGTATTCCGTGCCTCATGAACCTCGATATAGAGAGCTTTATCGGGACGAGGTTTGAAAACGTCGTTTGTATTTCCGCTCCCGATTACGCGGGAATATCTTCCTATGATTGTCTGTCGGATTTGTACTATGTTCTGTTGAAGGATATAAAGCCCAATCCGATTGAAAAAGTACAGGTATGGAGAGGCGGAGGGGAGGAGCGCAGTTTTGCGGACATCAGAGAAAAACTGAATGCGAAAACGCATATCGTTCAATCCGAGAAATTCTTGAGACTTCTTTCGCATCTGTCCGCGCGATATTCTTTGGAAACGATTGACGACGTACATTTTCACGATTTTGATTTTTACCGCGCGCGCGGTAATCTTTTGGGGATTACAGAGCGGGAAATAGAAGAAGCGGAAGATATTACAAAGAAATTGAAGGGGCTTTCGCGGCTGGACATATATGCTCCGTTTGCGTATGAATATGCTTTATTTTTACAAAAATACGGGGTACGCGTGCGCCGTATCTTATTCGACGGATTTTGCGGGGACGCCTATGCTCGCTGTAAGGCGCTGAAAGAGGATACGGAAATAGTGCTGTATCACGACTCGCGGATTTTGCGGGAGAGTGAGGCTGTACTCGACTTATCCGATTGCGGGGAGGAGATTTCCGGTCTGTACGGATTTCACCGATTGCTTTATTTATTGAGGAGGACGCTTCCGTTATGCCGTTAAACAAATATGCCGCATTTCCTTCCGCCCGAATGGAGGCGTTTTATCTCGCTTCGCGGTATCGTGACCTTGCGATTATTGATTTTTCCACGAATGGACACGGCGTTTATAATTACGGGCATCTTATGCGTTTGGCTCCGGGAAGGGCACAGTCGGCGTTTTATTCCGTACCTTTAACGGAAGTCGATATAGCGCTCGGCAATTTTTCCCGCTTGTATACTGCCGCGGAGGAAGCCGCTCGGGACGGATATAAAAATATCCTGCTTTTGCCGTCCTCTATCGGCAGCGTGCTCGGTTTCGATTTCAAAGCGTACGCCGAAGATATATCCCGCGTATCGGGGGTAAATATGTTCACGCTCCCGTTAAAACTCTCGGACGATTTTTACAGCGGGCGCGAAGCCTTTCTGTTTTCCATGGTCCGTTTTGTCGGAAAAGAAAAGTCCTTTGCCGAATCCGCCTTCAATTTGCTGGGGGGAGACGCGACTTATCAGGCGCAGTGCGACCATATATATCTCTCCGAGCTGATAGAGAGTTCTTTCGGCCTGAAATTAAATATCGACAGCACCCGAAACGAACGAGTGGAGGCATGGAAACATATCGGAAATGCAAAAATCAATATCGTTACCTCCCGATATGCCGTACGTACGGCGGAATACCTGAAAGAAAAATTCGGTACGCCGTATGTATATATATATCCACTCGGAAAAGCCGCGCAGGATAGCGCTTTAAGGGAAATATCCGATATTTTAGGACGAACGTTTCATAGCGAAAGGGACGAAATATATGATTTTGCCGTTTTACAGTTTTCAAATATTCTCTGCGCGGAGGAAAGGGGCGTCATATGTTATACAGATACGGACAGAGCGCAGGGATTAAAAGATTTTTTGGAAACTGTCGGGTTAAATCCGCAGTGTTATTGCACGCATAAAAACGGGGATTTTCCGTATTTGGCTTTGGACGAGGTGATTGAAAAATTTCATGACAGCAACGATATTGTCCTTTCCTGCGACAGTGTATGCAGGCAGGTTCGGTGCGGGATACCCGTCGAATATACGGGAATTTCATACGATTTGCAGGTTCCCCTTCGGGACGCACGAATCGGGACGGAAGGCGCATACCGTCTGATGGGAGCAATAACGAAAAAATTGCTTGGATGATTTTTCTCGTCCCTAAATATACGCTTCTTTGCCTCAAGGGAAAAGGAATATAACGGTAGAGAGCTAGGTTCACTTTTTATCGACCATATCAAAACATACGGTTTATCGCTAAACATGTGATAAACCGTATTACTTTATAGTTTTAAGGGGAAATTAGCCACCACTTGAAGTGGGGGTATAAAAAAAGTTTTAGCAAGAATAATTCTCCTGTGTTATAATAAGTGAGGGTGCCAACCACAATAAAGAACACAGGAGGATTTGTCAATGACTGACACAAATAGTTTAGCCCAAGGTAAATATCCTTGGGGATAAAAAAAGAGATTAAAATATATCAGAACAGCAAATTCACGGTCGGGGAAGAGAAATCTTTTCCGACCTTTCAAATTAATATGGGATATGAAATTTGTATACCGAAACCACGGATTTTGGCACAAGAAATATTATATAAATACGGTGGGCGGAGACAAGCAAGCCGTACAAAAATATATTGAAAATCAAGAGACAGAAGTTTTGATTTTAGCCCAAAAATGCTATGATCCGTTTGAGAAATGGCCGAAATCAAATTGGAACAAGAAAGATAACTCGAAAAGGAAATAAAAGGCTTGCTTGTATGCGATAGTCGGTCTTGTGTGGTGCTACAATCTGCCGATATTCACGAAAGTCCCCGATTTGGGGGATATTTACTTTATTCATGGATATATCTTCCCGAGGCATTCGTTAATGAGTCTCCCTAAGAGGAATTTCAGCGAATACAAGAAAACATACAGATATATAAATTTGAAATATGAGAAAGCTCGATAAGGACAGAAATGTAAAGGAAATGAACAGAAACGGCATTTTTATAATCGACGGGGGG
>USMU01000013.1 GCA_900555925.1 uncultured Clostridium sp.
CGTTCAAAGCCGTGTAAGAGACGGAACCGCTCATCGTCTGGGGAACGCCCTGAGAAACGAGGATAAAAGCTCCGACAAAGCATACGGGAATCATGAAGAGGGTGACTCTCGTAATATCCGCCCAGCAGTTACCGATGGTTTTCTTCTGTCTGCCGACGAAGCCGCGGATAAGTGCAAAGAGTACCGCGATACCTACCGCGCCGGAGACGAAGTTCTGCACCGTGAGGCAGATCATCTGCGAGAGATAAGAAAGGCCCGTTTCACCCGAATAGGCCTGCCAGTTCGTGTTGGTCACGAAGCTCGCGGCCGTATTGAAGGCGAGGTGCCAGCTCATTCCCTCGATATGTTCGGGGTTCATCGTCAGAAATGCCTGAAGCATGACGACGGCAATAAAGAAAATCAGGCTGAATACACTAAACAAAAGTATGCCCAATGCATACTTCTTCGCTGTCATTTCTTCTTTCGGGTCAACACCCATGATTTTATAGATTCCGTTTTCCGTGGCCGTAAAAACTTTTTTGGCAAATACGGGTTCGCCTTTATAGATTTTGTAAAAGGCTCTGCCGAAGAACCAGCCGCCTCCGATGAGGAGCACGAAAAACAGAATATCCTGCAAGACGGTAAAAAGGATTTCCGTCATAAATTACCTCCTTTTTCGATTTGGATATCCGTATCGCATTCCGGAAGAACGGTAATTTGTTTGATCAGATCAAGCCGATAAAAAACCGTTCGGTCCCGGTCGTCTTTCAGTTTCAGAAAGCCGTCCATGCCGTCGATGACGACATAATTCGCGGCGGCTACTCCTCCGTTCTGATAAGCTCCGGAAAGAAACGCGATACGCACGTGTTTTCTTTTTAGTTCATTGATAAGTTCCGACATGTTAATCTCCTCTTGTGTGTTTACGTCTTGTCACCGTTGAAAAGAGCATAAAACAGATAGCCTAAAAGGCCTACTGCCAATATGCCGGCGACGATTGTCACGACAGTCATCTCTTTTTTACCTCCTCCGATTTCAGGCCCCACGCTATATTTCCCGCGCCTTTATACCAAAAACCGCAAACTCGGTCGAGATTATCCGAAGCGGCTTTGAAGGTCTGGTCCATATAGTAGGCGACTCTGTAAAATTTCGAAGCCTTTATCCTGTCGCCTTCCTTTTCATAAGAAATGCCGAGCAAGTTATAGGCTTCGGGATTTTCCATGTTTTCCGATACGGCTTTCCGGAGAATACAGCGGGCACGGAAATTTTCTCCCGCGCGGATCGCCTCCGCAGCGTCTTGAAGAAGAGCTTCTTCCCGATTCTCTTCCGCCTGGGATTCGTTTTCGCGGCTGTAGAACGTTTCCGGTCCCGTTTTACGGGATATATCGGCTCCGTTTTTGAGGAATTTTATACCTGTCATCATATAGTCGTACCTCCCTTCTTTTTTCAAGTGAAATTATAAACGTTTTTACATTAAAAGAGCGTTTAATCTTCTTCTTCGAACATTAATTTTATATTAAGATATATTAACGGACAGAAAAAAAGCGGACCTGCCGATAGGCAAGCCCGCCGAAAAGTGGAAAATATTTACTCGTTTGGAAAAATAAGAATCCCATGCAGGGTAAAAACTCATATTTTATTCATGCGATATCCTACGCCCACATCGGTGCGGATCAGCTCCTGAGAATAGAGGTCTTTTTCTATCTTGCGCCGGATTCCCGCCATAAATACTCGAAGTCCGTTGGCATCGTTTCCGCCCGGTCCCCATACTTTGGTAATAATAAAATTGTGCGTGAGCGTCTTTCCGACGTTTTGAGCAAGAACGCAAAGGATTTTATATTCGTAATTGGTCAGATGTACTTCTTCGCCGTCGAGATATACGCTGTGCGCTACATAATCGATTTTTAATTTTCCGTTGATAAAAGTGCCGCTTTGTTGCTCCGCCGCGCTGCTATGGCGCAAAGTGGCACGAATTCTCGCCATTAGTTCGGCGGTGGAAAAGGGCTTTTGCACATAGTCGTTAATTCCCGCGTCCAAACATTTGATTTTTTCGCTTTCGTCGTCGCGGGCGCTCACGACGATAATAGGAAGATTTTCAGAAAAGCTGCGGACCGTTTCGACAACGTTGATTCCGTCCATATCCGGCAGGCCCAAATCGAGAATGATTAAATCTACGATGTTTTTTACGACGAAGTCAATTCCTTCTCTCGCTGTACCGACCGCGTTTATTGTATGATTTTCCTGTTTGAGCGCGACTTTCAAAAGATTTTGTATCGCTTTATCGTCTTCGACGATGAGTATATTAGCCATTTTTGTCCTCCATGGGCAGATTAAATTCAAATATGACGCCGCCGTTTTCTCCGTTTCGAGCGGAAATCTGTCCGCCGTGCGCCGTTACGATCAATTTACAGATAGACAGCCCCAGTCCTACGCCTTCGCTGTTTCTGTCACTTCCCCCCGTGTAGTACATTTCAAAGATATGCGGAAGGTCTTCTTCCCGTATGCTCGCTCCGTCGTTTCCGATTCGAAAGACGGCATTCTTTCCCGTATCCCAAACCTTTATCCAGATATTTCCATCCTCGCTTGTGTGTTTAACGGCATTGCTCAAAATGTTGCCGATTACCTGCATGATCAGTGTGGCGTCCATGGGGACAACCAGCATTTCTTCGGGCATATCGTAGTGAATATGGCGTTTTCCTAAAATTCCGCTCACGTTTCGGACCGCCTGAGGGATCACCTCTTCCAACGCTTCGGGCGTCTTTTTAACGGTCAGCTTTTTGCTGTCGATTCTCGTCAGGGAAAGCAAATTTTCTACGAGCCGAATTGTCCAGTCGGCTTTGGATATAATGTCTCCGAGGATTTCACTCCTGTCCGCATTTTCTATTTCGGGATTTTCCAGCAATACTTCGGCACCGTTTTTAATGGTCGTCAGAGGAGTTCTCAAATCGTGGGAAATACTCCTGAGAAGTGTTGCTTTCAACTGCTCTTTCTCGGCGTCGTTTTTCAATTTCATCTTTTCGACGTTAAGGGAATTGATCTGGGCCATCTTCTTTTTTAATTGGAAGGTCAAGGCGCTTATTCCGAGTCCGACGGCGATCATCAAAAAGAAGGTAACAAGATATTTGCTGTCGTCGATTTTTAAGGTCCAACGCGGGTCTGTAAAAAAGAAATTATAACCGAGCACGCTCACAACGGACAAAACCGCGGAATAGGCATAGCCCCTTGTAAATACTGCAACGAGCAAAATTCCGAGAATATAGATGATTAAAAAATTGAGATCGTTAATTTTGAAATAATCCAGCAAAAAACAGAAGCCCGTTCCGAGACAAAAGACCAAAACGGTCATCGCTGTATTTTTGAATATTGAAAGCCAAAGATTATTATTGCGCGTATTCATACAAGCATTATAATTTGCCGTGAAAGAAAAGTCAAGCGGTTTCCTCACAACTTAAAAGAATGATGAAAAGGAAGGAAACGCAAAGGGCGCCTCCTTCCTTTTACAGAAGAAAAAACATTGTGTGAGCAAAATGAAAAGCACAAAAATCTTCCCGAAAATGTTTGAAGAAAAGGTAAAAAGTTTATGAGAAAGGGAAAGAATATTATCAAAAGGAGTATGTTATGGATTATAGAAAAGAATCGTTGAAGCTGCATGAAGAATGGCGCGGGAAAATTGAAGTGACGCCCCGCGTTCCCGTCGATACGAGAGAACATCTGTCTTTGGCCTATACGCCCGGCGTTGCAGAACCCTGTATGGCTATCCATGCGGATACGGATAAAAGTTTTATGCTCACCCGCCGCTGGAACATCGTTCCCGTCATCACGGACGGCACCGCCGTTTTAGGACTCGGGGACATCGGTCCCGAAGCCGGATTGCCCGTCATGGAAGGAAAATGTGCCCTGTTCAAGGCCTTCGGCGGAGTGGACGCCATACCTCTGTGTATCCGTTCCAAGGATACGGACGAAATCGTTCGTACGATAGAACTTTTGGCGGGCTCTTTCGGGGGGATTAATCTCGAAGATATTTCCGCGCCACGCTGTTTTGAAATCGAAAAGCGTCTGAAAAAGGATTTGGATATCCCTGTATTCCATGACGATCAGCATGGAACTGCGGTCGTCACGGCTGCCGCTTTGTTAAATGCCTTGAAAATTGTCGGAAAGAAGATTGAGGACATCAACGTAGTCATAAACGGAGCCGGAGCCGCGGGGCTTGCGATTGCGAAGTTTCTCCTTCGTTTCGGCGTAAAGGATGTTATTGTATGCGACAGTAAAGGAATTCTCTGTAAGGGCGATTCGCGGTTGAACGGTGCAAAACAGGAAGTTGCCGAAATGTCTAATAAACGGCGCGTTGTAGGCTCGTTGGCGGCGGCGATGAAGGGGGCCGATGTATTTGTCGGAGTGTCCGTCGCAAACTGCGTAAGCGAAGAAATGGTGCGTTCTATGGCGGAAAAGGCTATCGTATTCGCCTGTGCGAATCCTACTCCGGAAATATCGAGAGAAAAGGCGCTCGCCGCCGGAGCGGCTGTCGTGGGAACGGGGTCTTCCGAATATCCCAATCAAATTAATAACGTATTGGTATTCCCCGGACTTTTCCGTGGTGCATTGGACGTTCGCGCAAAAGATATTAATATGGAAATGATGATGGCTGCCGCGCAGGGAATTGCTTCTTGCGTTTCCGAGACGCAACTCAATCCCGATTATATTTTGCCTTATGCCTACGATCCGAAGGCTCATGAGGCTGTGGCCAAAGCCGTTGCGCAGGCTGCTAGGGATACGGGCGTGGCCAGAGAATGATTAAACGACGTTATCGGAAAGATTTTCTACTGCAAATAATTCGTCGCTAAAAAATTCCTGTAAAGTAATATCGAAGCCACGACAGAGATTCAAAAGAGTCCCTAAACGGATATCTTTGACTTTACAGGTACATATCATGGAAATGGTCGAACAAGGGACGGCGCTCTTTTTGAATAAACTATATTGTGTAAAATGATGTTCTTTCAATAAGCGCCGAATCCTGCGCGCTACGGCTTGATTGAGTTCCATATAACAGTGTTCTCCCGAATAGAGGATATAATAGTATAATCCTTTTTTTGAGAAGAATATTTCAATATGTTGAATTTTTGAAAAATAAATTTTATATTTTAACATTAATATTCGAATGTGCGGACGCTGGGACGAAAAGGAGACTGAAAGGATTTGTCTGCACATTTTTTGTGGGGATAAAAAGTGTGAAAAAATTTTTGAAAACTTTCGTTCGATAGTTGACAAACGGAGACGGATTTTGTATAATAACGGCAAGTCGAAAAAAGGGGAAATTGTTGTGTCCGAAGAAAAGAAAAAACGTAGGGATATTATTGAAATTATTGTCATTATCGTATTGTGTGCGATCATGGCGGTGTTAGATTTTTTGCCTATAAAATATACGTCCGACGAAGTGAAAAACGGACTGATTTCGGATACCGTGCCTTTAATTATCGGTACGGTGGCGGTTATATGGCTTATGATTCGTGGAAAGACGGGACTGTTCGGCAGACCGACGAAACTTTGGTTTCTGATTCCTTGCCTTCTCGTTGCCGTGGATAATTTCCCTTTTCCCTCTTATTTTGCAGGCAAATCTCAGTTATTGTACACGGACGTCGATAAATGGCTTTGGTTTGCGGGGTTCTGTATTTTTGTCGGCGTTTTTGAAGAATGTGTTTTCCGCGGGATTGTATTTCCGTTGTTGGCCGGCTGTTTTTCTTCCGACAAAAAGGGGCTTATAAAAACGTTTTTTATTTCTTCCGTCATTTTCGGAGGTATGCACCTTTTTAATATTTTTGCAGGTGCGGGGATTGGCCCTACTTTGTTGCAGGCGGGTTATTCTACGCTCATCGGGGGATTATGTGCATTTGCGCTCATGAAGACAAAAAATATCCTTTTTCCTGCGTTCGTGCATGGATTGTATGATTTTTGCGGACTCATGTTGCCGAAATTAGGCAGCGGAGCGATATTTGATACCCCGACAGTAATTTTAATGGCGGTTGTAGGGATAAGCGTAGGTATTTTTGTTCTGTATTCGGTTTGGAGGTATCCTGAGGAGGAACGTATAGAGCTGTATAAGAGGCTGGGATTCGGGATAAAGGTTTTACCGGAACAAAAGAAGGATAAGGAAACTATATAATCAAAAAAATATATAATGAAAAAATAAAGAAATCTTATCAGGGAAAATAAGGAGTCTCTCATTAAAAAGATTTTAGCGGGGTATACCCGTTGAAAAATAAATATAAAGAGGTTTTTCATTATGCAGAAAAAAGAAAAGGAGCCTCCCGCGGAAAAGCCACGAGGGGCAGAGAAGGAGACAGAACGCGCGGAACGGGAACGATTGAAAAAAATCAATAAGATTCCCGATTACGAGGCTTTGTTCCGGGAGGAGGGCGGAGGAAAGAAACACGGCGACGGATTTCTGAAAAAGATTTTCCGGCGCGACAGAGGTCGTTTACTTTATTCTTCCCTCGTCTACATACTCAAAGCCTCGCCGCTATGGATAATGCCGCTTGTTACCAGCGACGTTATCGACCTCATTACCGTTAAGCCGGAAGGATTCCTCACGAGAATTCTTATCGATGCGGTAATTTTTGCCGTCATGCTGATTCAGAACGTTCCCACCCACATGTGGTATTCATCTATTACTAACAAGATGCTGCGAAATACCACGGCGGGAGTAAAAGACAGTGTGGTGCGTAAATTGCAGCGTCTTTCCATTACTTACCATAAAGAAATGGAAAGCGGTAAAATTCAGTCGAAATTCTTAAGGGATATCGACAGCGTGGACATGTATTACCGGAACGTCGTTCAGGTCGTCATTCCGAATCTTATCGGCGCGGTGGTTTCAGTGGGAATATCCTTGGGAAAAAGTCCTGTCGTCACGTTGTTTTTCGTCGCGATTATTCCCTTGAATGTTCTGAATGCCATGGTATTCCGCAAAAAGATGCGCGTCACCAATTCCGCTTTTCGTTTGGAAAACGAAAAAATGTCTGCAAAACTTACGACGATGTTGCAGATGTTGACGCTTACTAAAGCGCACGGACTCGAAACCGTGGAAACTGTAGAAATGCAGCACCGTATCGATTCCGTAAAACGCGCGGGGCTGAAATTGGATAAAACCAATGCTTATTTTGGTTCGATTACTTGGGTTATCAGTAATCTGTTGAGCGGTGTATGTCTGTTTTTCTGCGTTTTTCTTGCAATCAAAAACATCATTTCTCCGGGGGAAGTGGTTCTGTTCCAGTCTTTGTTCGGCTCCATAAACGGTTCCGTCTTGACGCTTATCAATGCTTATCCTGCTCTGATGTCGGGAAAAGAAGCCGTTTCTTCTCTTTCCGAGCTTATGCGTGCGGAGGATATGGAAGGAACGGGCGGCAATAAAGTATTGCCCGCAATCGAAGGGCGTGTGGATTTCGATAACGTATCCTATCATTATCCCGACGGTGATAAAAAAGTCGTAAAAGATTTTGATTTGCACGTTTCGCCGGGGGAATGTATCGCCATTGTAGGCTCTTCGGGCTCGGGAAAAAGTACGATCATCAATCTGCTCATCGGATTATTAGAACCGACGGAAGGGGATATTCTTATTGACGGGATTCCGTTAAACGAAATGTCCAGACCGACCTATCGACATTTTATTTCCGTCGTTCCGCAAAACAGTATTTTGTTTTCGGGGAGTATCCGTGAAAATATCACTTATGGTCTTTCTTCTTATACCGAGGAGGAATTGAATAAAGCCGTAGAAGATGCGGACATTCCCGAATTTCTTCCTTCGCTGCCCGACGGATTGGAGACACAGGTCGGCGAACACGGCGACAAACTCTCCGGCGGACAGAAACAGCGAATCTGTATAGCCCGCGCTTTGATCCGAAATCCGCGTATCCTCATTATGGACGAAGCGACTTCCGCGCTCGATAATGTCGCCGAATATCACGTTCAAAAGGCTGTAAATCGATTGGTAAAGGCCCGTACGACGTTTATCGTCGCTCACAGACTTTCGACGATTCGAAATGCTGACAGAATTGTTGTAATGGAGGACGGATGCGCCGTCGAAATCGGAAACTACGATGAACTCATGAAAAAAGGCGGAAAATTCTGCGAATTGGAACGTCTCAGCCGCATCCGTGAAGAAATTACTTCCGAAAACTAATTATTCCCGCAAAATCGCTCTAAAACGTCTCAAAAGCTCGCTTTCCGAGGCGTTTTTTTCATGAAGACAAAGAGATTGCGCGAACGCGGCGAAAATCCATCTATTATGTCACGCATAATAATTATGTCTGACATAACAGCCCGAAAAATGGGGGATTTGACCTTAAAATTATGTCTGAAATAGCAATTACGTGTGATATAGTACGATGATAGACGTAATAATTATGTCTGACATAATATAAAATAGGTTATATAATTTGTTGACAAAGAAAGGGAGGATATATTAAAATAGAAACGTTATGTAAAAAGAGAGGGCAAACGGAAAATGGATTTTCTGTTAACATTAACTTCGGTCGGTATATTGTTGTTATATGCGGTACCCGGATTTATTTTATCCAAGGCGAAAGCGGTCAAAACAGATTCGTTGCCTGCTTTTTCAAAAGTATTAATGTACGTATGCCAACCCTGTCTTACGCTGTATACGTTTAACGACGCGCATTATACTTCGCATCTGTTCGGACAGCTTTTATGGTTCTTTTTAGCGATTACGGTAGTCCAGCTCATATCCATCGGGATTTTTTATTTGATTTTCCGAAAAAAGCAGGAAGATGTCCGATATAGGATTTACACGATAGCGAGTACCTTCGGAAATTGTGCCTTTTTCGGAGTTCCTATTTTGCAGGCGGTGTTGCCGGATACCGATGCCGTTGTGTTTACGAATATGTATTTCGCTTCCATGAGCCTTTTGGGCTGGACGGTCGCTTCTGCCGTGATTGCGCATGACAGGAAATATATGTCGATAAAAAAGATTGCGTTCAATCCCGCCGTCTTGATTATGGCGGTAGCTCTGCCCTTATTTATTTTGGATATCAAAATGCCTTCCGAGTTATATAATGCGGTATCTATTGTCGGGAAGATGACTACGCCTTTGTGTATGATTATCCTCGGCGTAAGGCTCGGCAGCATGCGGTTTAAGGCGATTTTTTCGGGGAAAATGCAGTATCTTATCGTTTTGGTCAAACAGATGATTTTTCCGCTTATCGCCCTCGGAGCGTCCTATATCTTTCCGTTCGAAGAATATGTCCGTCAGACGATTTTTATTTTGGCCTGCTGTCCCGTCGCCAGCGTCGTTTTGAATTTTGCCGAGCTGTTGGGCGAGGGACAGGAGGAAGGCGCAAATATGGTGCTTTTAGGAACAATGATGTGCATTATTACCATGCCCGTAATGCTCCTGATTTTATAAAGCGTATGACTATCGAGAGCAGTTGGTTTATCGGAAATAAAAGGGGTATATAAAAAATCGATATGCTGAAAGTAAAGGAACTTGCGCATATAAAAATAAAAGAGGATAATTGAAAGCGTTTGCAGGACAAAGTTAAAAAGTTATTTACATATCAAAAAACAGGCTTTCCTCCAAAAGGGGAAAGCCTGTTTTGATTGGATTTCGGGAAAGGTTCAGCTCGCCAAAACCTCCTGCCACATTTTATTTGCACGGCTGTTTGCGTCAGCTTCGAAATATTTCATGGCGACACAACGTTTCATGGTCTCTGCATCGGGATATTGAGCGAATAACTGACGGCTCAGCTGTTCCTTAGGAGCAGAAATCACCGCTTCACCGTCCACGGTATCTCCGAAGAAATAGCTCAGATCATAGATGACGGCTGTCGTATCGCCTTCTTCCGCTTCATAGGTGTCTTTGAGATAATCGAATACCTCTTTTCCGCCGATACAGCTGGTATAGCCGATACAATACATGTTTCTGACGGCGTTTTTCGGCATGGAAAGAAAGTTGATAAATGCGGTGGCAACTTCTACGTTGGCGCCTTTCGGCATTACCCAACCGTCAAACCAAAGGTTGGAAACGGTGTCGGGAATACAGTAACCGAGAAGCACGCCGCTTTCGTCTTCGGCTTCATTAATCGCATAGACCGCGTCGCCGCTCCATTGATAATTGATGGTGATTCTGCCGGAAATCATGTCGTCTTTTCCGCTGTCCGTCTCAAAGCCCAGAATATTTTTTTTCATTTGAATCAAAAGTTCCTGAACGGCAGTCATCGTTGTTTCGGAGGTATCGTTCATGCGTTCGGACAACTGTTTTTGATATTCGGTCAAGTCAATTTCGCCGTTATCGAGTTTCGTTTTCAAGGCTTTGATGTCGTTTTCGTAATACATTCCGAGCCCTGCAAAATAACTGTCTCTTACATTGTCTTTTGCCGTAATTTTTTTATTATATTTCTGATTAGTAAAAACGTTCCAGGTTTTGACATCGTTTTCGTCCACCAGCTCGGGATTGAACACGAAGCCCGTCGTTCCCCACATGTAACCCGCGGCATATTTTGACCATGCCTTACCGTTGATTTCGTTGGAGTCGAAGGTATCCTTGATAAAAGGGGAGACGTTTTTCGCATAATAATTGGTCTCGACGGAGGTATCGTAAAAGCTGTCGGGCAGTTCTTCCAATTTATCTTCCGCAGCGAGCTTCATAATCATATATTCCGAAGGGCAGATAAGGTCGAATTTGTCGCCCGTTTCCATTTGATTGTATAAAGTCTCGTTGTCCTGTACACGAATGTATTCCACGCGGATTTCCTTGCCCGTGGTCTCTTTGTACCATTCTTCAAAATCTTCATACAGTGCTTGATTGTTTTCATCGATACTGCCGTCGCCGCCCTCGTCGATATAATCTGCCCAATTGGCGACTTTGAGGACGGGGCGGTTATCGCAAGCGGTCAATGCAACGAAGGACGAGGAGAGAAGGGTTGCCGCAAGCACGGCGGAAATCATTTTTTTCATTGTTTTTTACTCCTTGATTTTTTATAAGTTACGATATTGGCAGATATTACTGCGATGAGAATAATGGCGAATACGATAGCTGTAAAAGCCCAGTAAGAAGATTTAATTTTGTTTACGTTTTGGCCTTTGGTCAATCCGTAAATATGCGTGCTGATGGTTTCAAAAGTGTTGGGTTTTGTGTAAGCGGCGATGACGTAATCGTCCAAAGAAAGCGTGACCGCGAGAAGGAAACCTGAAATGATTCCCGGAAGAATTTGCGGAATGACGACGGAAAAGAGTGCTTTCGTCGGCGTAGCTCCGAGGTCGAGAGCCGCTTCGTATAAATTGTTATCCATTTGTTTCAGCTTGGGCATTACGGACAAAACGACAAAGGGAGTACACAGAACCATTTGTCCCAAAACGAGGGGAATAAAGGTGCTTTTATCGATGTGCAAAGCGACGACGAGGAGGAGAAAGGACATAGCCGTGACGACTTCCGCGTTGATAATAGGAATCTGATTGACGGCAGACAATGTCGAGCGTATTCGTTTTTTGGAATAAAAGATTCCGATGGCGCCGATGGTTCCGAACAACGTGGACAGCGTCGCCACGATTCCCGCGAGCAAAAGCGTTTGCAGGACAATGGGGAGAGGCTCATGGTCAAAGCTGAAAAAGTATTTGTAATGTTCGAGACTGAACCCTTTCCAGCTGGTAATTCTTTCCGTTTCGTTAAAACTGTAAACGGTCAGCAGAAGAATAGGAGCGTAAATAAAGAGGACGATAAGCCCTACAAACAGCCATTTTAAGCAGCTTTTAAGTTTTACCATAACGAAGTCCCCCTTGTGCCGGATTCCGATTCGGTATTAAATCCGCCCGTGAGCCAGGTAATGACAAACATGAGAAGCAATAAAATCAAAGCCGTTACAGAGCCGTTGTTCCACAAACTGTTTTTGAAGGCGTTTTCGATAAACGTGCCGATAATGGTGACGTTGCTGTAAGTCAGCCAGTTGGAAACGACGTAATTGGTCATGGAAGGAAGAAAAACCATGGAAATCCCGCTGATAATTCCCGCTTTGGAAAGGGGAAGGGTGACTTTCAGGAAGGCTCTTGCTCCCGTGGCGCCCAAATCCTTCGCGGCTTCTAAATAGCTTTTGTCGATTTTAATTATCGTGGTATAAATGGGAAGAATCATAAAGGGCAGGAAATCATAGACCATGCCGAGAATGGTATTGAAAATATTCCAGCCGTCCGACTTCATATACAGCCCTATCCAATCGAGAAGCTCTTTCAGGGCGTTGATGCGGAGCACGAAATTCACCCACATCGGCACGATGAAAATCAATAACAGAAGGAATTTATTTTTCAATCGGCTCGACGCAATGATATAGGCGACGGGATAGGCGATGCAAAGGCAAATCAGCGTGCTGGACACCGAGATAAACAGGCTCAGCATAATGGTTTTGAACGTAGCGGATTGAAAGAAGCTCTTTCCGCCGCTTCCGCTGAAAAAGTTTTTTAGATTTTCGAGGGTAAAACTCCCGTCGGCGTCCGTAAAGGCGTAATAGATGATGATAAGGAGGGGAATAACGACAAACAGGAGAAGAAACAATCCGTAGGGGATCGCGAGGAGCTTACGGGAAAAATGCGGCTTTACGGTTGTCATTTCTTTCCCTCCTCGGGGTTCTTCAAGGTCAGGCGGATTTTATCCTTAGGGATTATGAGGCTGACAAAATCGTTTTCGTTCCAAAGATCCTCACAGGCGAGTACGTAATCTTCCTCGTTTTCCGTACGGACGATATAGCGGTAATATTCGCTCTTGTAGATGAGCGAAATGATATGCCCGCGAGCGCCGCCCGCTTCGGGATCGTCGCTCATTGTGATGTCGTTCAAGCCCACTTCCACGTTGACTTCCGTATCCGTCAAATCGAGCTTTTCTCCCTTTGCGGTGACGAGATAGCCTTCCTCATCGATATGACTGCCGGGATAGAGCTGGGTAAGGTCGCATTCGAATTCTCCGTCTCCGAATTCCACGGTGTTTTTCTTTGTGATGATTCCCGCAAACTTATTGACGCGGAATAACTTTTTCATGACGTGAATTCCGTCCGGCGCAATCGTAATTCCGATCAAATCTCCGATTTTCGGCGCAGCTGTGCTCTGAATTTCTATTTCGTTCCGTCCGCACTGTACGAGAATCTGATAGTGGATTCCCTTGAATATGACGGACGTTACTTTTCCCGTCAGCGTTCCCTCTCCCGCGGAAACGATTTTCACGTCCTCAGGGCGAACGACGACGTCTACGGGTTCATCTTTTTCAAAGCCTTTATCCTCGCACGCAAAGGTCTTTCCGCAGAAACGAACGAGATAATCTCTGTCCATGACGCCCGAAAAAATGTTGCTTTCCCCGATAAAGTCCGCCACGAAGGTATTCTTCGGCTCATTGTAAATCATTTCGGGAGTTCCGATTTGCTGGATATATCCGTCCGCCATCACGACGATGGTATCCGACATCGTCAGGGCTTCTTCCTGGTCGTGAGTGACGTAAATAAAGGTGATTCCCAGCTTTTTGTGCATGGCTTTGAGCTCTAATTGCATTTCTTTCCGCATTTTGAGGTCGAGTGCTCCGAGCGGTTCGTCGAGAAGGAGGATTTCCGGCTCGTTGACGATGGCGCGGGCGATGGCGATGCGCTGCTGCTGACCGCCGGAAAGAGTGGAAATGGCACGCTTTTCAAAACCTTCGAGGTCTACGACCTCCAAAGCGTTTTTGACTTTTTCGGAAATTTCCGATTTGGAAAGTTTTGACTGTTTGATTTTCGTTTTGCCTTTTTTATCTACGAACATCGTTTCCGTCCGTTTGAGTTTGAGGCCGAAGGCAACGTTTTCAAAGACGTTGAGGTGGGGAAAAAGGGCGTATTTTTGGAATACGGTATTGACGGGACGTTTATTGGGCGGGAGCGCGCTGATGTCTTCGCCGTTTAAGAGAATTTTTCCGCTGGTGGGCATCTCAAACCCCGCAATCATTCTCAGGGTAGTGGTTTTGCCGCAGCCGGACGGACCGAGGAAGGTGACGAACTCACCTTTGCGTACATAGAGATTCATATTGTCGATGACGCTCACGCCGTCGAATTGCTTGCAGACGTCAACGAGTTCGATGATATTGGCCGTATTTTTTTCCATAAGTAATTCTCCCGAAGAAATCGCGGTATTTTTTCTTTGTGTAATCAAAAGTTCGGAGGCGTGGATATCCACAGGAATTTTGCTTTGCCTCTGCCTTTATTGACGATGCTGTGCGGCTTGCCCGCGGAATAATAAAAAGCCTCGCCCTTTTTGCATATATAATATTGATTGCCGAGCACGATGGCGATACGCCCTTCCAGCACATAGCCGAATTCTTCGCCCTCGTGGGGGATATCTCCCGATGTGGAAACGCCTTCGGAAAGCTCCACGAGGACCGGCTCCATCATGTTTTTCTGCGCGTTGGGAATCAGCCATTTCCAGAGCACTCCGTCCGAATCTTTTTCGGAAAACTCTTCCTTGCTGAATACCACTTTTTCTTCCGCTTCTTCGCGGAAAAATTCCGAAAGATTGCTTCCGAGCGCGGATAAAATATCGGCGAGGGTGGCGATAGAGGGGCTGTTCAAATCATTTTCGAGCTGGGAGATATATCCCTTCGTCAGCTCGCAGCGATCGGCGAGCTCTTCCTGCGTCAATCCCTTTTGGTTGCGTAGTTGTCTGATTTTTCCGCCTAATTCCAACGTTGCTCTCCTTTTGTTTTTTTCGGCACGGGAGTTTGGTAATAGTAAACTTTTTTCTTTGTAGAAACAATCCTGTAAAATCGGTTTGTTTATAATAAACGAAAAGTTTAGCTAAAATAAACTCAAGCACTGCGGACTATTATATTTGAAAGTGAAAAATTTGTCAAACGTTTGAAGGCTGTTTTTACAATATTTTCATAAAAATTTTTTTGAGGGAGAAAAAAGATAATTCCTCCCCCGAAAAAATCGGAATATCGATTTTTTCGGGGGAGGGAGGGGAAAATAAACACGAAAAAAGAGGTCTACCTAACGGCAGACCTTCATATTCATAAATAAGTACCCAAAGGCGCGAACCGAATTGCAGTCCGTAGCTTACGCTTCCAAAGCGTTCAGTTTTTTCGCAAGTTTAGCTTTCTTGTTGTCGGCGTTATTCTTATGAATTACTCCCTTGGAAGCTGCAGAATCGATTGCGGAAACAGTTTCGGGATATAATTTTGCCGCTTCCTCCTTGTTTCCCGCTGCAACGGCGGCAAGGAATTTCTTGATTTGCGTCTTTAACGCGGATTTCACGGCTTTGTTCACTTCGGTCTTCTTCTCGATAACCAATACTCTTTTCTTTGCGGATTTAATATTAGGCATGATGGTCTCCTTATTCTTTCCTGTTTTTCTTAAATGGAAATTTCATTTGCATGGATTATTTTAGCATAAATAATTCGGCTTGTAAACTGTTTTTGAGGTGTTTATTCCGAAAATCGCCGATTTTTCGGAAAATTTTTCGTCTTTGGAGGGAATTATGGATATTCCGCACGGCGGAATCGGTTTTTTTGACAGCGGTCTTGGCGGTTTGACCGTCCTTTTCGCTTGTCGCAGTGTTTGCGGAGATTTACCCGTTTATTATTATGGGGACAACGCTCGCGCCCCCTATGGGGGACTGTCGTCCGAAATCATAAAAAATTATGCGGCGGAGGCATTTGATACCTTTTCAGCTCTCGGTGCCCGTGCGGCCGTCATCGCTTGCAACACAGTCACCGCCGTTTGCGCGGATTCTTTTCGGAAAATCTATCCCTTTCCCATAGTGGGAGCGGAACCCGCCGTTTTTCCCGCTGCAGAGAGGTGCGGGGAAATTTTTGTTTTGGCTACGCCCGCGACTGTCGCAAGTCTCCGTTTTCAACGCTTGTGTTTGCGCGCCGTAGAGAAATATCCCGACGCGCATATCCGCGTTTTCGGGTGTGAAGGTTTGGCAGGCGCGGTGGAAAAACATTTTTTTTCCGAAGATTTCGATTTTACCCCTTTTCTTCCCCGCGGCAGCCCCGACGGAGTAGTGCTCGGCTGTACGCATTACGTTTTTTTGAAGAAATTCATCAAAGAGTTTTACGATTGCCCTGTTTTTGACGGTAACGAGGGCATTAAACATCGGCTTTCTACCGTTTTGTCCGAAAATTTTTCCCGTTGCGAGCATTCCCGACCACCCGAAACCACTTTTCGAGGCTTTTTTCCACCTGTGACCACTTTTGTACCCGAAAAAGAAAAAAATATCTGTTTCGGACTTCCCGGCAGCAAATATCCCTTTTTCTATGAACCCGAAAAATTATCAAACGGGCTTTTCCCTGGGTCCTCTAAAATAACCGATCCTTTGAAAGAGAATAATGTCGCGAACAGATGTTCGCCAAATTTTCCTGAAAATCGGGAAAATTGGGGCAAAAAAGGCGCTTTTTCGGGGATTTTTTTTCTCGGAAGCGGAAAAATGGTCAATAAATCGGTATGCGAACAAATGTTTACATATAAAATCGGGGTGGATTTTTAAGAGGTGTGGGCAATAATCCCAAAAAGTTGCTATTTTTTTGAAGATTTTTACGAAAAAAACTTGACAAAGGGGCAAAAATGGTTATATAATGGAGATACGTTAAATTGAGAAAAGGGGAGGTGCAGATATGGCGACTTTGTTCCGCGGAATTTATGAACATCAGCTGGACGATAAAAACCGTCTGCGCATTCCCGCGAAGTTCAAGAGCGGACTGGGCGAATCGTATAGCTTTGCCCGCGGTATGAACGGCTGTATCTATGTATTTCCCGATACGGTTCTCGAAGAGACGCTCGAAGAGCTGTCCGAGGAGAGACTCGGCGAATCGTCGAAGGCTTCGCTGTTGTTTTTCAGCTCGATTTTTCCCGCCGAGGAAGACGGACAGGGGCGCGTAGTGCTTCCTGCTCGGCTGCGGGCGATGGCCGGAATCAAAAAAGACGTCGTCACGATAGGACGGGGAAAGCGGCTGGAAATCTGGTCGGCGGAAAAGTACAACGCCTATATCGACGACGTGGATTACGACGAGGAATTCAAAAAATTGGGGATTTAACGTATGTTGGAATTTTCGCACAAACCTGTCATGTTGGAAGAATGTATGCAGGGGCTCGCCTTAAAAGCGGGCGGGATATATTTCGACGGCACGGTAGGCGGGGGCGGTCATTCTTACGAGATTCTCAAAAGGACTTCTCCGTCGGGGCGGCTGATTGCCACCGATCTGGACGACGAAGCGATTGCGGCGGCGACGAGACGACTTTTGCCCTTTGAGGGAAGATTTACGATTTACAAATCCAATTATAAGGATTTTGAACGGGTTTTCGGCGAGGCGGGGGTCGATAAGGTGGACGGAGCTCTGTTGGATTTCGGGGTTTCCTCCCACCAAATAGACGATGCCGACAGAGGATTTTCCTATCGATTCGGGGAAGCGCCGCTCGATATGCGCATGGACAGAACGTCAAAGCTGACGGCGGAAACGGTACTCAATACCTATTCCGAAGAAAAGCTCGCGTTTATTCTGAAAGCGTACGGAGAGGAGAGTTTCGCAAAAACGATTGCGCGCAACGTCGTAAAATACAGGGCGAACAAGCCCTTGACGACCTGCGGCGAATTTGCGGAAATCATTCAAAACAGTATTCCCGCGAAATTCCGTTTCGGAGCGCCGTGCGAAAGGAAAAGCTTTCAGGCTCTCAGAATAGAGGTCAACGGGGAACTCGACGGATTGTATGAACTGGTGCTCGCGCTTACCCGTCGATTGAAAAAGGGAGGGCGAATCGCGATACTCACCTTTCATTCCTTAGAGGATCGGGCGGTGAAGGAAGCATTTCGGTATATGGAATCGCCGTGTACCTGTCCCAAAAGCTTTCCCGTCTGTGTCTGCGGGAAAAAGCAGGAAATCAAAATCATTACGCATAAACCGATTACGGCCGGCGCCGAGGAGCTCGAAGCCAATTCGAGGAGCAAATGCGCGAAACTGCGGATTGCGGAAAGGATTATCTGACAGACCAAAGAAAAACCAATCTACGAAAAGATAAGGATATTATGAGCTGACGTTTACGTGATTACGGAAGGAGAGAAGGAAAATGGCTACGGTTTTTGAAAACAGACCCGCACCCGTATCTGTACCGCCCGAAGAGGAGGCGGCTTTACACAACGCGCGCATCAAAGAGCGCTATGAAAAATTGAGAAATGCCGAGGCGACTCAGCTTTCGGAGAGCTTTTCCGAGGCGGAAAGAAGCGCGTACACCGCGCCCAAGGCTTCGGCGCCCACGCTTGCGCCCGAACGTCCCCGCGAGAGTTTTTCCTATTCGTCCGCGCCGGTTGAGGAAACGCCTCGCACAAACGGCTATGTCCATACGAGAGTGGATTCTCCCTTATTTACGCCCGAAACGCTCGATCGCACACTCCGCCGCGAAGATTACGGCTTTATGGCGCCCGCCGCGCCCGCGGAGCAAAAAGCGGAAGTGAGAGAGGAAACGGCGGTCTCGGAGACTGTAAACGTTCCCGTAAATGCCCCTGCGGCTCCTGTGGAAATGCCCGTCACGGCGGTCAATGTCGAGGCCCGCGCGGAGGGCTATGCGCTCAACGGCTTGGCTAAAATGGTGATAGCCGCGTTTGCTGCGCTGGTCATCGTCATGCTGACGGTCATCTGTATCAATACGCAGGTGATTCGTAAAAAGACCGTACAGCTCAGAAATTTGGAACGGAGACAGGAAGAGCTCGTCCAAGAAAACGCCGAACTCGAAAAGAATATCGAGGAAGCGAAATCCTTCGATAAGATTCTCGAATTCGTCGAAGAAAATGGAATGATTTACGATCCGAGTTGAAGAATTTATCTAAAATGACGTTCGATTTTTGTCGATAAATATTTTCTCTAAGGAGTGTAAGACTATCAAAAAACCGACAACCGATTACTCTGTATCAGTTTTACGAAAGAGGTTATTTGCCATATTTATGGCGATAACCTTTCTTTTTTGCCTTTTGGCGGGAAGATTCTTCTATGTTCAGGTCGTTTGGAGCGGACAGCTCGGCTACCGCGCGCTCGACCAATGGATGCGAGAAATTCCCGTGGTAGCCGAGCGCGGACTCATAACGGACAGAAACGGCGTAGTTCTTGCGGAAAACGATACTTCGTACACGGTGTTTGCCCGTTCCAATGCGGTCAAGGATAAAGAGGAAACTGCGAGACTTTTGGCGGATTGTCTGGGCGTGGACGGAGAAAAACTGCTCGATAAACTCGAATCCGTCAAGGCTTCGGAAATCACCGTCGCCCGTCATGTAGATAAAAGCGCGATAGAGACGCTCGCGGAAGCCGGTCCCGACGGTGTCTACTATTCCCGCGACAATACGCGGGTTTATCCCAAAGGCGACGCGCTCTGTCAGGTACTCGGATTTACGTCCACGGACAATTCAGGCACGACGGGAATCGAAAAATATTACGATAAATACCTAGCCGGAACTAATGGGGAACTTTTATACGAAACAGACCTCGTCGGAATCAATCTCGAAGGGGCGGTCGCTGCCTATCTTCCCGCGGAAAACGGAATGAATATCGAGCTCACCGTCGATTACGGGATACAATCCATTTGCGAAAGTGTGCTGAAAAAGGTGGCGGAAACCTATTCCCCTGTTTCTGCGGAATGTATTGTCCTCGACCCGAACACCTTTGAAATCCTCGCACTGGCAAACTATCCGAGTTATGATCTTAACGAAGTCCCGCGGGACGATACAGAGCTTTTGAATATGCTTTCCAGAAACCGTATCGTTTGCGACATCTATGAGCCCGGATCCACCTTCAAGGTGGTCACCGCGGCGGCGGACATCGAAGAATCCCTGCAAGGGAATCCGAACGCCTTTTCGACGAGCTATGTTTTTTCGAGCAGTCGAACCCGCACGGTGGACGGCACGACGGTAAAGTGTTGGAGCAATCACGCGAACGGCAAGCACTGTAATCAGACGCTGGCGGACGCATTGAATAACAGCTGTAACCCCTGTTTTACGGATATTGCGCTGTCGCTCGGAAAAGAAACGTTTTACGATTATCTGTCCGCATTCGGCTTCGGAAAGGCGACGGGCATCGATTACAGCGGCGAAGCAATCGGCATGCTCCTGCCTGAATCGGCGGTCAGGGACTGCGATCTCGCGCGTATCGGGTTCGGGCAGACGGTGGCGGTATCGGGCTTGCAGCTTGCCTGTGCGACTGCGGCGGCCGTCAACGGAGGGTATTACTATACTCCGCACCTCGTCAAAAGTATATACGCTTCCGACGGATATGTTTTGAGCGAGGTAGAAAAATCTCTGAAAAACAGAACGGTGAGCGAAAAGGCTTCTTCGACGCTCGCCGCCATGCTGGAAGGAGTCGTGCGGGACGGGAGCGGCAAAAAGGCGTATATAGAAGGATATCGCGTGGGCGGCAAGACGGGCACCGCGCAGAAGTACGAGGACGGACATATCGCCGCGGGAAAGTACGTCTCTTCGTTCGTGGGATTTTTCCCCGCGGATAAACCGCAGTATCTCGCCCTCGTCATCGTGGACGAACCGCAGGGTGCTTATTACGGCAGCGGCGTGGCCGCGCCCCGCGCCAAAGAAATTTTTGAGGGAATTATCTCCTTGAAAAACATACAACCCTACCAAAGCGAATAAACATAATAGGGAAGGAAAGCTCGGCCGTTATTCGTTGGTCGGAAGGGGTGATCTTATGCTGTTATCGGAACTTGCCCGCTGCGTGGAGGGCGCGCGGATCGTATGCGGAAAGAAAAATATGCAGATGTCGGAGAATACGCAGATAAAAGGTCTCACGGCAGACAGTCGGTTCTGTTCTCCGGGAGATTTGTTCTTTTGCCTCACGGGCGGAAAGACGGATTCCCACGCCTTTGCGCGGGATGCGGAGCTCGCGGGTGCCGCCGCTGCGGTCACGGAACGGGAATTGGAACTGAAAATTCCGCAAATCGTCGTTCCCGATTCTCGCTCCGCCATGAGCCTGATGGCCGCAGCTTTTTACGGCCACGCCGCGGATAAGCTGAAAATCATCGGCATCACGGGAACCAACGGAAAGACGACGACTTCGTATATGCTCGCCTCCGTTCTGCGCCGCGCGGGAAAAGCCGTGGCGGTGGTGGGGACGCTCGGTATCTATTACGGAAAAAAGCAGATCGCGCCCGAACTCACCACGCCCGACCCGATTTTTTTGCATAAAATGTTTGCGGATATGCTCAAAAGCGGCGTGGAATACGTGGTAGCGGAAGTTTCCGCTCACGCGCTGTTTTATCGGAAGGAGGAAGGAATTTCCTTTGCCGCTTGTATTTTTACGAACTTCACGCAGGATCACCTCGACTTTTTCAACACGATGGAAAATTATAAGCAGTCCAAGAAATTGCTTTTTACCCCCGAACGCTGTCCGATCGCGGTGCTCAACGGCGACGACCAAACGGGTCGGGAAATCGGAGCCATGCGCGCGGAATCGGACAGGGCGGGAAAGACAAACACCGTCTATTACGGACTGGAAACTCCCGCGGAAGCGTTTGCGGTACTCACTTCGGAAGAACTTTACAGTTCGGAATTCATGCTCAACCTGTCGGATAATTTGTGCCGCATATCCCTGCCGATGACGGGTAGACATAACGTATATAATGCACTTGCGGCGTCGGCGTGCGCGCACATTCTGGGAATCCGTACGGAGGCGATAGCGGGGGGACTCAGTTCCATGAAGCCCGTCCGCGGCAGGCTGGAACCCGCGGGAAAATTCCACGGGGCGGATATTTTCGTGGATTTCGCGCATACTCCCGACGGGCTGGAAAAATCTCTCGCCGCGTTGAAGGAGCACTGTAAGGGCAGGCTCATCTGCCTTTTCGGGTGCGGAGGGAACCGCGACCGCTCCAAGCGCGCCGTCATGGGGGAGACCGTGGCGAGAAAGGCGGATTTTTCCGTGCTTACTTCGGATAATCCCCGATATGAGGACCCCTCGGACATCATCTCGGAAATCGAACGGGGCTACCGCCGTTTTTCCATGCATTATGTCATAGTCCCCGAACGGGATAAAGCCATTTACTATGCGGTGGGGCTCTTGAAAAAAGGGGATATTCTGCTGGTGGCGGGAAAAGGCGGAGAGGATTATCAGGAAATTATGGGTATAAAATATTCCTATAACGACAATGCTGTAATTAAAGAAGCGTTGAGCAAACAGCCGCCCCTTTGAAGGCAGGAGCCATGATGAAAAATTATCTCGCCGCGGCGTCAGTCGCGTTTTCTCTCTCGTTTGTTTTCTGTCTCATTCTCATTCCCGTTCTCAGAAAACTCAAAGCGGGGCAGAATATACTCTCTTATGTAAAGGAACACAAAGGCAAAAGCGGTACGCCCACTATGGGCGGACTCGCTTTTATTTTATCCGCCGTCCTGACGGCGAGTATCTTCGTCAAGAAAATCGACCGCGCGACAATCGTTGCGCTCACCGTAGGAATAGCCTATCTTCTCGTCGGCTTTCTCGACGATTTTCTCAAAAAAAAGCACAAGGAAAATTTGGGCCTGAAAGCATGGCAGAAGGCGCTCTTTCAGACCTTTGCCGCCGTGTTTGCGGGGATTTTCTGCGTTCGGTCGGGGCTGACTCACCTGAATGTTCCTTTTACGCATAAGAGCTTCGATATCGGTTGGGGCATGCTGCCGCTCGCGGTATTCGTATTTCTCGCCACGGTCAACAGCGTCAATCTGACCGACGGATTGGACGGGCTTGCCGCGGGAACTTCGCTTCCGTTCTTTCTTTTCATGGGAATCATAGCGGTTTTACAGGGCGGTTCCGTTTCCCTCGCGTCTCTTTCGTTCTGCCTCTGCGGCGCTCTTGCCGCTTACCTCATATTCAACGTTTCTCCCGCTTCGGTCTTTATGGGGGATACGGGCTCGCTGGCGCTTGGAGGTTTCGCTTCCTGTATCGGCGTATTTACGGGAAACACCCTCTATATCGCCGTCGTCGGAATTATGTTTGTCCTTTCCAGCATAACCGTCATCATTCAGGTAATATACTATAAAGCGACGGGCGGAAAAAGAGTGTTCCTCATGGCCCCCGTACACCATCATTTTCAGGAAAAGGGCTATTCGGAAAGCAAAATCGCTTACGCCTATTCCGTCGTTACCGCTCTTCTCGGCGCGCTGTGCGTCATAGCTCTTCTTTGAACGGCGTAAGGCGTGCCTTTTTCCCGCTCGAATAAATTCGGAAGGAGGATTTGTATGTATCCCGCAAGACAGACTTTTTTGGTGCTCGGCTTATCCCGTTCGGGTTGCGCCGCGGCGGAATTTTTACTCGAACGAAAAGCAAAGGTATTTATCTACGACGACGTTCCCGGAGACTCCGTGGAAAAAGCTGCGAAACTGTTAACGGAAAAGGGTGCGGAACGGGTGGAAAAGGACAGACTTTCCCGCATGCACGAAATTTGCGACGCATTGGTGCTCAGTCCGGGGATTCCCATAGACCATCCCGTGGCGGTGGCGTTCAAGCGCAGCGGAAAGGCGGTCGTGGGGGAAACGGAACTGGCGGCGAGATATCTCCGCTGTCCCGTCGTCGCGGTGACGGGGACAAACGGGAAGACCACGACGGTCAGCATGCTGACAAAAATTCTTTCCGAGGGCGGTTACCGTGCGGAGGCTTGCGGAAATATCGGTTCCCCGATGATCAATTATCTTTCCTTGAAAGAGGACGAAATTGCGGTCGCGGAAATTTCCAGCTTTCAGCTCGAAACTCTGAATTCTCTCTGTCCCCACGTGGGAATAGTCCTCAACGTCACGGAGGATCATCTCAACCGCCATTATAACATGGAGAATTACATATTCTTAAAGAGCAAACTTCTGAAAAACAGTACGGAATCGGAGTATGCCGTTTTGAACTTCGACGACGGAATCGTCAGGAGTTTCGCGGAAAAGACAAAGGCGCGGCTCTTTTATTTTTCCGTTCGGGAACGGGTTCACGGCGCTTATCTGGAAAACGGGGATTTGTATTTTTGCGGCGAAAAAATCATGTCCGCGTCGGAACTTCTGACGGACGGATTGCATAACGTCCAGAATGCCCTTGCGGCGATTGCGGCGGCAAAAATCATGGGTGTAAGATCGGACAGCATAGCGAGGTCGCTGGCTTCCTTCAAGGGAATACGGCACCGCATCGAGCTCGTGGGGGAAGCGGACGGCGTCAAGTATGTGGACGATTCCAAGGGAACGAACGTAGACGCGACGATTAAAGCGGTCGGATGCATGAAGGAAGAGACGGTGCTCCTGCTCGGCGGAAAAGATAAGGGGTACGATTACGATAAATTATTCGTAAAGCTGAGGACTTCTTCTGTCGTCCATACCGTATTATACGGAGAAAATCGTTTCCGGCTTTTTGAAAGCGCTCTCCGCTGCGGGTTCGAGCGCATGACGCTCTGCGAAAATTTCGACTTCGCGGTACGGCTTGCGAAAATGATAGCCCGCAGGGGACAGACGGTGCTTTTGAGCCCTGCAAGCGCAAGTTTCGACGAATTCGCAAGTTATGAGGAGAGAGGTGATAAATTTGTCGCAATCGTTCGTGCCTTCGAAGAGGAAGCCCTTCGCGCAAAGGCAGAAAAACAAAGAGAGGAGCAAACGGCTGAAAAAGCGGAGCAAGGAGAGAGCAACGGAAAACTTTCTCCCGCAGATGCAGATGAGGGAAACGGCGGAATCGTTTCATCCGCAGGTGCGGGTGCAGCCGCTGTCGGAACGGCTTTCGGGGACGAAGAAGGAACGGTCGAATAGAGTAACGGGGGATCTGACCATTCCCGTTCTCACGATTCTCCTTTCCGCCTTCGGCGTTCTCATGGTCTATTCCGCCAGCTCCTACACGGCAAAGACGCAATACGGGGACGAATTTTATTTTATGAAGAAACAGCTTCTCGGTTTCGTCCTCGGCGTCATTGCAATGGGCTTTCTGGCTTTTTTTGATCATAGAAAACTGAAAAAGATCCGTTACATAGCCCTGATTGTTCCCATGGTGCTTTTAGCGTTCGTATTCGTGCCGGGAATCGGAAAAAGCAATTACGGGGCTACGCGCTGGATCGGTTTCGGAAGCGTCACCATTCAACCTTCCGAGCTCGCAAAATACGGATTCGTCATCTTCGCTTCGGCATATATGTCCGAACATATGCAAGCCATGCGCACCTTCAAGGGCATGCTTCCCGTTTTAGCCGCGGGTGGCGCTATTTGTGTGCTCATCATTCTCGAACCGAATATGTCGGTCACCATGTGTGTGGGACTTTTGATGCTGGCGATGATTTTTCTCGCCGGAATGAAGCTCAGATATTTTCTCTTCATTCTCGTTCCCGCACTCGTCGCGGTTCCTGTTCTCATCATTATGGAACCGTATCGGCTCCTGCGGCTCAGCGCCTTTATCGATCCGTGGGCGTCTCCGAAAAATGAGGGCTATCAGCTCATTCAGTCGCTGTATGCGCTGGGAAACGGCGGCTGGTTCGGTACGGGGCTTTTCCGTTCGCGGCAGAAATACCGCTTTTTGCCTTTCGCGGAAAGCGATTTTATCCTTTCCATTATCGGAGAAGAATTCGGCTTTGTGGGAATTTTCATCCTGTTTCTCATCTGCGGAGTACTCATCTATAAGGGAATCAAGACAGCGGCGGAAGCGGACGATTTCTTCTCCTTTCTGTTGGCTTCGGGAATTACGCTCGTGTACGGCATACAGACGGTAATAAACGCGCTCGTCGTCAGCGGGACGATACCCCCGACGGGACTTCCGCTTCCGCTCGTAAGTTCGGGAAATACGTCGCTCATCATCACGATGGCGTCCATGGGAATTTTGTACGGAATTTCGAGAAAAAATGCCATGGCCCGTAAGGGAATAGAAAGGGTTAACAAACGGCGGAGATAATTCATACAATGGAACATAAGGAGTTATATTGTATGGATAAATTTATCATAGAGGGCGGCGGAAAACTTTACGGCAGAGCGGAAATCCAGTCTGCGAAAAATTCCGTCCTGCCGCTCCTCGCCGCATCTGTTTTAACCGATGAACAAGTGATAATACGAGATGTGCCCGCCATCTCGGACGTGGAAAATATGTTGCACATACTAAGCGAACTCGGCTGTGAGATACGCCGAACGACCGACAGTGTAATTATCGATAGCGCGAACGCAGTTTCCCACGAAATCCCCGCAAGGCTGACAAAGGAACTGCGTTCTTCCGTTTTTATGCTCGGCTCCGTGCTCACCCGCTTCCATCGCGCGAAAATCTCCTATCCCGGCGGCTGCGATATAGGTCTCAGACCCATAGACCTGCATCTATCGGGACTCAAAAGGCTGGACGTAAAAATCGAGGAGGACAACGGTTACATATTATGCAGCTGCGACAAGCTCACGGGTGCGGATATCCTTTTGGATTTTCCGAGTGTGGGTGCGACGGAAAACATTATTCTCGCCGCGGTCAAGGCAGAAGGAACCACGGTCATACGAAATGCGGCCAAGGAACCGGAAATCGTGGATTTGCAAAATTTTCTAAATAAAATGGGCGGAAAAATCAGCGGAGCCGGCGGGAGTACGGTAATCGTGGAAGGCGTCGAAAAATTGCATGGCGTGGAATACACTCCGATCAAGGACAGAATAGAAGCCGGAACTTTTTTGATTGCGGCGGCGTCCTGCGGCGGAGAAATCGAGATAGAGGGAGTCCCTCAGGAAAATATTGCGGCGCTTTTGCACAAATTGCGCGAAAACGGTTGCAAAATACATATAAAAAATGATAAAATAACTTTGAAGAGCAATGGACGCCTTCGCGCCGCAGAGCTGATAGAAACGACGCCCTTTCCCGGTTTTCCCACCGATTTGCAGGCGCAGTTTTCCGCGCTCGCCTGTACGGCCGCGGGTACTACGCTGGTTGTGGAAAATCTTTTTGAGACCCGATATAAATACGCGGGCGAGCTCAAACGCATGGGGGCGGATATTACCGTCCGCGGGAGAAACGCGGTCATTCGAGGAGTGGAAAAATTGCACGGCGCCTGCATGACGGCGGGCGACCTCCGAGGCGGGGCGGCTTTGGTGATTGCGGCCTTGAAAGCGGAAGGGGAAAGCTCCGTAGCCGATTTATCGCACATCGACAGAGGCTATGCGGATTTTGAATATAAATTGAAAAAGCTCGGCGCTCGAATCCGTCGGGTGCGCGTGTAGTCCTTTCCCGTCCGTACGGGGAAAGGACGAAAAAGGAAAATAAGATGCACAAGAGAAACATAATTGCAATTATATTGACGGCGGTAATTTTCGTCGCGGCCGTCGTACTCGGCGTCTCCACGGTCTATCGGGTGAACGCCGTCACCTTGGACGTCTCCCTCGTTTCGGAGGCGGCAAAGGCGGAGGCGGACGAGCTTCAAAAGCTCCTTTTGAAACGATATGAGGACGAGAGCATTTTCTCCGTCAAAGAAAATGACGCGGAAGAGGACTTCGCGCAATTTCCCTATTTTCGCATGACCTCTTTCAAAAAGGCATATCCAAATCGTCTGGTGATTTCTGCTTCGGAAGATACGGAGGTTTTTGCCGTAGAAAATGACGGCGAATATTATATTCTCGGCGCGGACGGAACGATATTGGGGATTCGCGGCAATGCTTCCAATCGTTCGGACGGAGCGGATAATATCATTGTCAAGGGACTTTCCGCTTCGGGAAAACGCGGGGAAATTATCGGCGGCGACGAGTGTATTCCGTTGCTTTTGACTGTTTTTGAAGCAGCCTCGGGAATTTTGGGCGGGGTGAGAAGCAACGTCGTTTCCGTCGAGGTTATGCGGCCGACGACCTCTGCGGAGGATACGAGCTTTTGTCTTACAATGCGGGAGGGCGTCAAGGCATATATTCGCAATCCCGGAACCCTGACAGTCGTTAAAGCGGAAAAATTTGCGGAATTTTATCTCTCTTTGGAGGATACGGAGAGGCTGGGGGGCAGGATTGAGGTGACTGACGACGCCGTAAACCCCGGAAATGTGCGAGTCTTTTATTCGAAAAACGATTAAAAACGTACATGCTCCCTCGTAAAGCGCGGCTAAGGCCGCGTTTTTTTGCGTTTTTTCCTTCAATCCGTTGACATCGCTTTATAAATAGTGTATAATAGAGAAAATATATTTTTTCACAGTAACGTTTTACGGAGCAGAAGAAAATTATGAGTAACGAAAGCGTCGCTGTTTTGGATATACGTTCGTACGAAGTTACCTTCCTCATCGGTGCGAAAGGCGTCAACGGGACGTTCGTATTCCGCGGCAGCAGAAGCGAAAAATACGAGGGGTATTCTTCGGACGGTTTTTTAGATGCGGCGTCTTTCCGCAATGCAGTCATTTCCGCCGTCACCTCCGTAAGCCAAAACTACGAAGGGACGATTAAGGAAATATACGTGGGGGTTCCTGCGGCTTTTACGAAGGTGTATACCAAAGGACATACGATTTCTTTTCCCTCTAAGCGGAAAATTTCCGCTCAGGAAATAGACGCGCTCTATGAGAGCGGACTTAACGAGCTGTTGGCTCCGGGACATTATATCCGCCGTTCGGATATGTATTTTGCCTTGGGCGATAATCGAAAATATTTTAATGCGTCGGAGCTTTACGGGATTCCCACTGCTTCGTTGAAGGGCGCGCTATGCTATTATTTTGTATCCGATGAATTTTATGGCGCGGCGGATTCGGTATTGAAAGAACTCGGCTTTGAAAATGTGCAGTTTATTCCTCAGACGTTGTCCGAAGCGGATTACCTGCTTCCCGAAAAAATGCGCGAAGGTTATGCATTTCTAATCGATGTAGGATTCCTTTCCAGCTCTATTTCGGTCGTGTACGGAAACGGGGTTGTGCATGAGGAATCCTTCGACTGCGGCCTCGGATATATTCTCGTCGCCTTGATGCAGGGATTGGGAGTAGATTATGAAACTGCGGAGGAGATTCTTTCTTCGGCCAATGTTTCGGGCGGCACTGTCTCCAAAGATTTGATGTGGACAGACGGCAGCGGTGCGGCTTATTCCGTTCGAGAAATCAATGAAATCGTAAAGTACGGATTGGACGAGCTTTGCGAGAGCGTGGACAAATTTTTTGAAAAATATTATCGAGATAAGAGTACGATGGGGTTTGCGGCCAATCCTCTCTCCGTGACTGGCGAGGGGATCGGCGGTATCAAAGGGGCTGCGGAGCATATTTCCAAACGCCTGAGTCGTATGACGGAAATCGTATGTCCTGATCTTCCCTATTACGACAAACCGTTGTTTTCGTCGAGAATCGCCCTGCTGGCCACGGCGCTTTCCGATAAAAAGAAGAGCGGATTGCTCTATAAAATTTTCAACATTTTCGGAGGAAAAAACAAATGATCAATAATTTCGGGGATAACGATAATTTCGGAGCAGGCTACGGTTTCGGAGGTTATGAACAGTCGTCTTCGGCCTCGCAGGAACCTGTGGCGAACAATCTTTCAGGTGTTGCAAAGATCAAAGTCATCGGTGTCGGCGGCGCGGGAAACAATGCCGTGAACAGATTGATTGAATCGGGTTTGAAAAGTGCGGAATATATCGTCGTCAACACGGATAATCAGGCTTTG
Source organism: uncultured Clostridium sp. (assembly GCA_900555925.1). Taxonomy (GTDB): domain Bacteria; phylum Bacillota; class Clostridia; order Christensenellales; family Borkfalkiaceae; genus Scatosoma. The sequence goes on from USMU01000013.1 coordinate 29,518, forward strand.
GCGCGTTCGAAAGCTACAAATCGTATACAAATCGGTATCAAACTGACGAAGGGACTCGGAGCCGGCGCGGATCCTTCCGTGGGAAAGGCAGCCGCCGAAGAGAGCAAAGATACCATTCAGAACGCATTGAAAGATACCGACCTCCTGTTTATTACGGCCGGAATGGGCGGAGGAACGGGTACGGGAGCGGCGCCCGTCATTGCGAAAATCGCAAAGGACATGAAAATTCTTACGGTCGCCGTCGTCACGCTGCCTTTTACCTTTGAAGCCAAACGCAGAATGGACAACGCAGTGGGCGGCGTGGAGGATCTCCGCAAATCGGTCGATTCCATCATCATCATTCCCAACGATAAAATCCGCGAAGTGGTGCCGAAGGGAACGCCTTTTCCCGAGGCGCTCAAAGTGGCGGACGAAGTTCTTCGTCAAGGCATACGCGGCATAGCAGAACTCATTGTTAATCCTTCGCTTATCAATCTTGATTTCGCGGATGTGAGGACGACGCTCAAAGCCCGCGGGCTTGCCCACATGGGTATCGGCGTTGCTAAGGGAGAAAAGAGAATTTCCGATGCGGTTCGTTGCGCCGTTTGCAGTCCTCTTCTCAATACGACCATCGAGGGGGCAAGTTCGGTCATTCTCAATGTCGTCGGCGGCAAAGATCTCTCTTTGGACGAAGTATGGATGGCGGCCGACCTTGTAAAGGGGGTCATCGATTTTTCCGCGAACGTCATTTTCGGAGCATGTATCGACGAAAATATGTCGGATGAAGTGGAAGTGGTCATTATTGCGACGGGTTTCCCCGCAGGAGGTCAGACGGTAACGGGAACGGAAGATCGTTCCGCGACTGCACGCAAGGTTTCTTCTCTCTCCGAAAAAATAGACAGAGCTTATAATAACGGAATGGGAGGAGCCAAT
>USMU01000014.1 GCA_900555925.1 uncultured Clostridium sp.
TGCCGGGAATTTCGGCGGCTTCCATGGTCAGCGAACCGAGGATTCTCATCTCTTCTTTGAGAAGCCCGCAGGCGTTCGCATAAATATCGTTGCTTTTAAGGGAGTTAGAGCAGACCAGCTCTCCGAAATTGCTTTCCCTGTGCGCGGGAGTCAGCTTTTTCGGCTTCATATCCGCGAGCAAAGTGGGAATCCCCGCACGGGCGAGATAGTAAGCGGCTTCACTTCCCGCCAGTCCGCCGCCGATGACCTTGACGGTTATTTTTTCCGCCGAAACTCGTTTTCTTGCGTCTTTGAACGCCGTTTCCTCCGAAGCAATCTTCCCGCCGTCGGCCGTTCTGCCGAAAGTCTCCCGTTCTCGGGCAAAGTTTTCATCTGCCGAAAAATTTGCCCCGCCACGACCAGCCGCCGTCTCATTCTTCATCGTCGAATCCTTCGGGAAGATATCCTCCCTCGTCGTAGCCGTCGTACAGCGGCTCGTCCATAAGGGGCGGAGCCTCGTTTCCCGCTGCGGCGGCCGAAGTTTTCTTTTGCGTTTTTTCGGGTTTTTCCGCCTTTATTTTATAATCGCACTCCTTGTTGGAGCATTTGATATTTCCGCGCGCGGTCTGAACGAGGGCCTGCCCGCATTTCGGGCATTTTTCGCCGGTGGGAATGTCCCAGCTCATGAATTTACAGTCGGGATAGCCGGAACAGCTGTAATAAATTTTTCCCTTTTTGGATTTTCTGACCGTCATGGGCGCACCGCATTCCGGGCATTTTCCGACCAGCTTGGGTTCCTCGTCCGAGGGCATGGACATGGTGGATTTGCATTCGGGATAATTGGGGCAGGCCAAGAATTTCCCGAACTTGCCGCTCTTTACGATCATGTTCTGTCCGCACTTGGGACAGCGGACGGAGGAAATTTCCTCCTTGCTTTCGCTGACGATGTTGCGGCATTCGGGATAATTGGAACAGGCCAGATATTTCCCGTATTTTCCCATGCGGCGAATCATGAAATGCCCGCACTTCTGGCAGACAATATCGGTCATCTCGTCGCCGTAAGAGGACGCGTTTTTCAGATTTTCCGCGAAACCGGGATAGAAATCCCCGATGACGCTGTGCCAGTCCACGCCGCCTTCCTCGATGTCATCCAGCTTGGTTTCCATGCCCGCCGTAAAGCCGACGTTCATAATATCCTTGAAACATTTTACCAGCATATCCACGACGTCGTAAGCGACGGGCGTGGGGACCATGTATTTGCCGTCCTTTTTGACGTACTTCTGATTGAGTTTGGAAATAATGGTCGCGTAGGTAGAGGGGCGGCCGATCCCCTTTTCTTCCATGGCTTTGACGAGGGAAGCGTCGGTATAGCGAAGGGGAGGTTTTGTAAACTTCTGTTCCTTCTGCATGGAAACGAGGTCGAGCTTATCCCCCTCTTTGAGGTCAGGCAGGAGCTTGGCCGCCGCGATGCCCTCTTCGTCCTCTTTTTTGGGAGCGGCGACGTCCTCGTACACTTTGGTGTAGCCGGCGAATAAAAGCACTCTTCCGCTCGCCTTGAAGACGTAGCCGGAATTATCGATTTCCATCTGCGTGCTGTTGTATTTCGCCTCCGCCATCTGCGAAGCGAGGAAGCGCTCATAAATGAGCTTATATAAGGCGAAGTGCTTTCTGTCGAGCAATTTTTTCGCCTTTTCGGGCGTCATTTCGAGGTCGATGGGTCTGACGGCCTCGTGCGCGTCCTGCGCTCCCTTTTTCGTGGCGTAATAGTTGGGTTTTTCGGGAGCGTACTCTTCGCCGTAGACCGCTCGGATACGGGCGAGCGCGTTCTGCTGCGCCTCCGCGGAAATGCGGACGGAGTCCGTTCTCATATAGGTGATGAAAGCGAGATGATCGCCGTTTTCCGTCTCTATGCCCTCGTAGAGGTGCTGCGCGAGGCTCATGGTTTCGGGCGATGAGAATCCGAGCTTGTTAGAGGCGTCCTGCTGCATGGAGCTGGTAGTGAAAGGCGCGGGCGCGTGGGATTTAGCGACGGCCTTTTTGACCTTGGAGACGACGTATTCGCCGTTTTCGAGCTCCTTCAATACTTTTTCGGCTTCTTCGGCTGAGGAGGGCTTATATTTTTTCGTTCCCTTTTTTTCGAGGAGCGCCTTAAACGGAGAATAGGCCTTCGGCCGATCCTGTAATTCGGCCGTCAGATTCCAATATTCTTCGGGCTTGAAGGCCTGAATTTCCCTTTCGCGCTCGACAATGAGCCTGAGGGCGACCGACTGCACTCTGCCGCCGGAAAGGCTGCGCTTTGCAGAGCCGTCAGTATCTTCTATCTTGTGATTGAGGAGCGTAGACAGCTTGTAACCTACGAGACGGTCGAGGACGCGCCGCGCCTGCTGCGCGTCCACGAGATTATAGTTAATTTTGCGGGGGTGTTCCAGTGCCTTTTGAATAGCTTTTTGTGAAACCTCGTTGAATTCTATGCGGTTTTCCTTGTTTTCGTCCAAACCGAGAACGGTCTGTAAATGCCAGGAAATAGCCTCTCCTTCGCGGTCGGGGTCGGTTGCGAGATAGACGTTGTCCGCCTTTTTCGTCTCGTCCGTAAGGCGCTTGATGATGTCCTCCTTGCCTTCGGAATTGACGTATTTCGGCTCGAAATTGTTCTTGATGTCCACGCCCAGCGTATGCACGGGCAAATCGCGGATATGTCCCGCCGAAGCGTCCACCTTGTATTTTCCTTTCAGATACTTCGAGATGGTTTTCGCCTTGGAAGGCGATTCTACGATGATTAAATCCATATATCTTCCTTTTTTGAAATTTTAACTTATTGATAAAAGTATTAAAACTTTTTTCTTTTCTTCCGCACGCCGTTATCCAAATGATTACTCCCGTTCCCCTCAACTCAACGTTTACCTGTTTTCCCGATTGTTCCCATTCTTTCGCCAATCCAATACCTTGCCTGTTTTTCCGATTACCCCACTCTTTCGCCAATCCAATGGCTTTCCTTCCGTCCTTCACTTTCAGCCGACAGGCGCGTATCGGTTTCCACCCAGCCGCGTCGCCAGCCCCTTCACTTCCAGCGCAGACAACAGCGCATAGACCTTAAAAACGGGCACTTGCGATTTATCTGCAATCTCTGCTACATGCGCCTCACCGAGTTCCTTCAAAGCGGAAAGGAGCCGTTCTTCGTCCGCTGACAAAGGTGGAGCGGATTTTTCCTCTAACAAGTTTATACCAAATCGCCCCAAAATGTCAAACGAATTTTCGGTGAGGTAAGCGCCTTTTTTTATGAGGGCATTGCAGCCCGTCCCCGCGGCCGTACCGGGATCGTACGGCAAGGCAAAAATTTTTTTGCCGAATTTCTCTGCATATCCCGCGGTAATGAGCGCACCACTCTTTTCCCCCGCGCCGATGACGAATACTCCTTCTCCGAGCGCGGCCAACAGCGCGTTTCTCTTTTCGTAGGAAAAGGTTCTGACGGGGGTAAAAAAGGAACGTGCGGATAAAAGAAGTCCTCGTTCCGCCACGCGGTTCAAAAGCTGAAAATTCCCCTGCGGCAGATGAGAAAGCCCTCCCGCCGCGAGCGCTATGACTTTTCCGCTGCCCGCCAGAGCCCCTTCTGCGGCCGCGCGGTCTCCTCCGTCGGCCGTGCCCGTGAGAATCGTGAGATGCGAAGATACCTGTTCGCAGATTTTCGCGGCCAGCTTCAGGGCAGCGGGAGGAGTTCTCCTCGACCCGACGACCGTCAGCATGCGGGTTTTCAGCAGGGAAAAATCTCCCTTTCCGTACAGAACCAACGGGGCGTCCGTTTTTTCCCGCAACGCTTCGGGATATTCGTCCGACGCGCAGGTCACGGCTCTGATATTTTCCCTTTCCAACAGTTCGGAAATTCTTGTCCGATACCCGTCGTTTGAGAGAGAGGCGCACATATTATTATATACGCTTTCGCCGCACGATTTAATCAGCGATTTTCCGAAAAAGCGGAAATTCCCCACTAATCGCGCGGCGCTTCCCGCCTCCGCCAGCAACCTCCTTTTTTCACCTTCCTCTATCTGAAAGGAGTCCAGCAAAATATATCCCTGTTCTTCCTCCGTATATCCTTCCATCTTTCCTCATTTTCTCCCGTCGTTTATCCGAGGTTTTCCTTGTATTTTATTTCCGTCGCGTATTCCGTCCTCGCCCGTGTTCTTTCCTTTTCAGTTCAAAAACAAAACGACTGCGAGCGCGGCCTGCCAGCCGAGCCCCAAGAGATTGACGGCATGGAAATACCATTTTTTCGTTTTATGTCGGCAAAGGAACATAGCGGCATACCCTCCCATGGCGCCCCCGAAGAAAGAAAGTCCCAAAAGCACCTTTTCGGGAATTCTCCAAACGTTCCTTTTCGCCCTGCCCTTATCCGCGGCATAGACGACGAACGCGACGAGGGAAATTGCGGCGAGCGCCGCGCAATAAATCCATTTCATAAAAGCTCCTCCCCGTTCCCGCCCGCGCCGTAAGTGCGATAGGAAACGGCTTCATAGAGATGCTCGGGGCAGATTTGTTCCTGCGCCGCGAGATCCGCGATCGTGCGGGCCACCTTCAAAATTCTCGATCTTGCGCGCGCGGACAATTTGAGCCGCGAAAACGCCTCTCTCAAAACCTCCTCCCCCTCTTTGGACAAACGGCAGTATTCCCTGAGTTCGCTTTCCCCCATTTCTCCGTTCGTCGTAACCCTGCCGCCCTTGAATCTTTCCCTCTGTATGCGTCTTGCGGCGTCGGTGCGCTCCTTTACCTCGGCGCTGGTCTCCTCGCGTTTTTCGGACACGAGGTCGTCGTAAGCGACGCCGTCCACTTCCACCTGAATGTCGATTCTGTCGAGGAGCGGACCCGAGACGCGGGCGCGGTATCGCCTTATTTCGTTCGGAGTGCAGGTACATCGCCTGTCCCTGCTCCCGTAATTCCCGCAGGGGCAGGGATTCATGCCCGCGCACAGCATAAACGAAGCGGGATAGGTAACGGAACCGCCCGAGCGCGAAATGGTGATGACGCCGTCTTCGAGCGGCTGCCTCAGCGCCTCCAACGCGGAGCGCTTATATTCGGGCAGCTCGTCGAGAAACAACACGCCGCCGTGCGCCAGACTGATTTCTCCCGGGTGGGCGGTGCGGGTACCTCCGCCGCAGAGGGAGACGGCGGAAGCGGTATGATGCGGCGTGCGGAAAGGCCGTTTCGTCACGATTCCTTCCTCGCCCAGAATCCCCGCCACGGAATGAATTTTTGTAATTTCGAGCGCTTCCTCGAACGACATATCGGGCAGAATGGACGGGATCGCGCGCGCGAGCATGGTTTTTCCGCTACCGGGCGGCCCGACGAAGAGGATATTGTGTCCTCCCGCGACCGCCACCTCCAATGCGCGTTTCGCGACGGGCTGTCCCTTGACGAAAGAGAGATCGCACTCCTTTTCCGCCGCATTGTTTCGGTCGGAAAATTCGGACGGCGGAACGGGCTCCAAGGGGACGAGCCCCGATAAATGCTCCGTCACTTCCCTTAAAGAAGCGGCGGCATAGACCTTTACGCCGCGGATATATCCCGCCTCTTTCGCGTTTTCCTTTGGCACGATAAATGTTTGAAATCCTTTGTCCCGCGCGGAAATCAACGCGGGCAGGACCCCCGAAACGGGTCTGAGCTCTCCGTTCAGCGCCAGTTCGCCCAAAAAGACGGTGTCTTTCATATCGGCCCGTAAAACGCCGTAAGCCGCCAGAATACTGACGGCGACGGGCAAATCGAACGCCGAGCCTTCCTTTTTAACGTTGGCGGGCGCAAAATTGACGGTAATTTTATGGGCGGGAAAATCGAGGCCGCTGTTTTTGACGGCGCTCTTTACCCGTTCCCGCGCCTCCTTTACGGCGGCGTCGGGCAGTCCCACCATCTCGAAGGCAGGAAGCCCGCGGGAAATATCCGTTTCGACCGCGACGGGAACTCCTTCCAAACCGAGAAGGGCATAGCTCAGCACTTTTGCAATCATATTTTTCCTCCCCGAAAAACAAATTCCGCAAGGGAAAAGCCCTCGCGGAAAAGTCCGTCAGATTCTGAAATAGCCGTTTGAGAAAATGCTCATCCAGCAGAACATGCGTTCCGCCGCCTTTGCCGAAATCCCGAATCCGTACATGCCGGGTACGGACAGGGCAAAGAACACGATAAATACGGCGATGCATATTCCCGAAAGAATATCGGCAAAAGAGACTTTTGCCCGTCCCGAAGCGGTGAGCTTAATTTCCGCGGGCTGACAAATTTTTACGGCCAAAGGAATAAAGCCGATATAGAACACTCCGAATAAGGAACTTTGAATCACCGAAACATTCCTTACAAACGCGGCCGCGAGCATGGAAGTCACGGCGCCGCCCAGGAGAATGAGATAGATGCGGCGGATGCGCTTGTTCATTCTCGACGAACGGGCGGAGGAGAATGCTTCGGAAATGACGCTCACGGAACAGAACGCAAAGGAGACCAGAGCTGCCACGGCCACGGCGGCATTCATGGATACGTTCCAAGCGAGGTATCTCGAACTCTTTAATTGCACTATGGGATCGTATACGGTGGCGGCCTTCAACGGCATGAGCCAAGCGAATACGTTCGAGGCATTGGCCGCGGTGTATTCCGTGACGTTGGAGGGGTGGAAAGGCGCCGTAAAACCCTTGAAAAAGAGGGTTGCATAGCTCAGAGACGGGTCGGCGGGATTATCGAACGCCTTCACGAAGGCGTTATAGGTAATGACGCTGGCAAGGAGCATAAACACGAACGCGGCAAGGACGAAGGAAAGCGCGGCGAAAGCCCAGGACACGCGCGACTTGTAGGAATAGGCGGCTTTCAAGACGTTCGCTTCCTTTCCGATAATTGCTATGGCGGAACTTCCCCGCTTCAATTCCTTGAAAGTCTTTTTCTTTGTCCCCTCCGCAGTTTCGGGCGTGAAAGCCGCCTTTTCCGCCACGGAATTTGCTTTTTCCGCAGATGCTTTCGCAAGAGAGTTTACCTCCTCTGACGAGGGCGCTGCCGCGTCACCGCTCCACGAAAGAGCAGCCGATTCCTTTTCCGCGGCGCTCACGGCCTTTGAGAGAGATTTCTCGTCAGCCTCCCCGCTTTCCGCTTCGGCGTTTACAGCGGCTTCCGTCCGGATACGGGAGGCGGATTTGTTCAATTCGTTGATATAGGCGAGCTTTTGTCTCCGCATTCCGAAGGCGAATAAAATTAATATGCCGGCCACGGGAATAATCGTCAAAAAGTTCATCGCCAAAGCGAGCGCCGCAAACAACCCCGAAAAGAGGATATTCAGGCCGTCCTTTATGATCCGCTCGGAGGAAATCCCCTTTGCGAAGAAACGGTACATGAAATAGAGGCTCGCAACGAGGAAACAAGTGATGAGGGCGTAAGGCGCGCCCAGTCTTCCCACGGTCGTGGCAAGTCCGCCGAATGCAAAGATGAGCGAAAAGATAAACCCGTATTTTTCGTCTTTGAATAACAGGGAAGCGAAGAGATAGACGAGGAGCAAAGTCGCCGAGGTCGCAAGAAACGGCGTAAGGCGAAGCGCAAAGGTGCTGTCCCCGAAAATTGCGACTGAGGGCAAAAGCAGGACAGTCGCAAGGGAGTTGAAATCCCCGTCCACATTGTAGACGCTCTCCGAAGTGATTTCGCCTCCGCCCAGAACGGTATGAATGGAGGTCATGTAATACCCTTCTTCCTGCGTGAAGTTTTTCCAGGCCGAATCGGAAGCAGAGAAAGAATTTTGGGCGTCTATCGCATTTGCGAGCTCCGATTTAGAATAATTTCCCTGGCTGAATTCCACATTTACGGAAAGGGGAATCGTCTTGCCGTCATCCCCGATACATACGATTTCGTTGATGTCGATATTGGCGGTAGCGGATACGGTAATACATTTTGCCGTAAGATTTTTCTCAGCCGCCACAGTCACCCAGTTAAAATTGGCGCCTTCCTTTATGTTGCTGTCATTTTTTTCGGAATAGATGTTTCCGAGTTTTGCCGACCCGACTGTATAATTGGGTTTGGTATTGGCGGAAGTAGAGCGCCTGACCGTAACCGAAGCGTATTCTCCCGGTTCGAGGTAGATACTGCCGACATTTATATATACGGCGGTCAGTTTCGACTGCTCCTCCGTCATATTCAGATTAAAGGCTGCAAGGCTGTCGTCTCCCGCGACGTAACCGAAGGTCTTTCCGGTAGAACGGAAGGAACCGAGCGTAAAAAATCCGGCTGTCAAAAACACTGCGAACAGAATGATAAATGCCCGTGCAAATTTAGACAGCCTGCGTTTTCCCGATCTTTCGGATGCGGTCATATTCTTCATAAAGGTATAACTCCTCTTTTTTTTCCGCTTATATAATTAAAAGTAAATTCTTATTTTCTATTTTACATGAAAACGGACAAAATGTAAAACGATTTCCGCCCGTATTTTCCGGAAATAAAAAATCGCCCTTTCCGAAATTTTTCCTCTTCGGTCGGAAATACCCTTGCTTCCCGTTTTTCAGGCTTTCCGTTTATCTGTTCCGACAGAAATTCAGAAATTTTTCGTTTCCCTATTTTTTCTTCATTTTTTTCGCGCCCGTTGCTTTTTTATTTTCTCTTCCTTCCGAAGCCCCGATTCAATACCTCTCCGCTTCAAAAATTCCGTTTGCTTTCAGGATATTTCTATCAGACCGGAACACTTGGAAAAGCGGGTAAAAGAAATATTTTCAAACTGCGGTTTAAGCTCGTCGAAGACAAAATATATTTCGTCCTCGTCCCAGCGGTCGGCATATTCCTCTTTGCAGCGGAGCAGTTCCGCTCTCGTTTGAAAAGCCACGTCTCCGATATAAATTTTTCCGTTCGGATTCAGGAGCGCGCGCAGCTCTTTCAAGAACTCTGCTTTTTTATCGTCGTTCAGATGATGCAGGGAATAGGTCGCGACGATCGCGCCGTATCTGCGGACTTTAAGTTCTTCCGAAAGTCCCTTTGAAAAATCCTTTTGGCAGAGCACGGCCCTCGGCATCTTTTTTCGGGCGATTTCCAGCATTTCGGCAGAAAAATCCTGTCCCCAAACATTCAGGCCCTTTTGATAGAGCCCGAAAGCCAGAACGCCCGTCCCAAACCCAATATCCAGGACATCTTTGCAGTTTTCCGAGAGAATCCGCCGATAGATCTCGTTCAGAATGTTCTTATAACCCGCAAACGGATAACTGTCCTCCCCGTCCGAACGTTTCACGCTTTCTTCGTAATCGTTTGCCCATAAATCGAATCCCTTTTTGTCCAGCATCTTTCGTCTCCTTTGTTTTATAAATCCCGAGTTGCCTGCTCGTCCGTTCGTCCCTGCCCTGAACGGGTAAAATTATCGTTCTTTCCGCCCTGCGGCTCAGATTATTTTCCGATTTTTTTGTAATAAAACTTGAAAAAGAATTTTCCCAGATATTTTTCTATGAGCGCAGAATACTCCTCTTCGCTGACGATTCCGCCGTAATAGAGCATTTCATAAACCACATTGTTTTCGCGCGTCTTGTACCCCGCCTCGTTAAATCCGTTTTTGAGGTAAAAATTCTTTCTCCTCACCCGTTCTTCGCAGTTGTCGCACTCCTCGTCGAGCGTTTCGATGTTGAGGATAACCCTTCTGCCCTCGTTTTTTCTCTTGATTTCTCCCAGGACGGCGCCGCCGTAGCCCTTTCCCCGAAGCATCGGAGAGACGGCGAGGAAAAACACATAGGTAATATCGCGGAAATAGACCTCATGGACTAACCCGACGAAGGTATCCCCGTCGTAAACGCCGTACAGATTTGCACCGTCCTTTCTGGACTTTGCTTTCATAAAGAACCAAGGAACCCTTTCTTCCTTGGGAAACGAACGGAAATACAGCTCTTTCAGTTGTCTTTTCATTTCCGGTTTTTCGAATATACTAATTAATTTTATCATACAAAACACCTCTTTTCAAAAAATTTTATACCAAAAAATTGCCCGTTCTTCCGCGAGCTCCGTTCCGAGCCCCTCATAGAGCAAAGTATCCGCGCCGCCGATCCGAAATCCTGTCTTTACATAAAATCTGCAAGCAGCCAGATTCAAATCCTGAGTTTCAAGCATCAGACCTTTCAGTCTGCGCTCGGCCGCCCAATCCTCGGCTCTTTTAACGAGCCTCCTACCAATTCCCTGACCGCGTATGGCTTCCGAAACATATAATTCTTCGATATAAGCGAAATTATTCCAATTGCTTCTTAGGGTAATCTGTCCCTCGACCCTGTCGGAAACCGCCAGAAATACGGTCTTGTCGCACGCGTCGATGTATTTCGATAGATCTCTGTCCTCACAGGGGTAGATTTTTATGCACGGTTTTTCAAACAATTCTTCAAAACTCGCCCAGCGTTTTCCGTCGAAGGTCGGTCGCAGCCTCCCGAAAACTTTTATCGATTTCAGACGCACTTTTTCAAATTCTTTCAGATACTCTCTTGTCAGCGGTACGATTCTCATAACTTTTCTGACCTCGCGCTCAAAAATCTCCGACGACGAACCTATCCAATGCCGTGAGCCGTAAAATCCGTCAAAATCGGTATAATCTTCATAATCTGCGATGAAAACATCGGGCGTCTCGCAGTTGAAGCAACTGTTTCCCGAACCTCATTGACGGAGACAAAAAAAGAGCCCGCCTCTGACTTTGGGCGGACTCTTTTCCGACGGACGGAACCGTCCGTTCAAATTTTCTCTTTGACTTTGGCAGCTTTACCCGTCAGATCGCGCAGGTAATAGAGTTTCGCTCTTCTGACCTTACCCTTTCTCACGACGGTTATGGCCGCGATTTTCGGGGAGTGCAGAGGATACGTTTTTTCCACGCCGATGCCATAGGAAATATGACGCACCGTGAAGCTCTCCTGGATTCCGCCGTTTTTCTTCGCGATGACGACGCCCTCGAAATTCTGAACTCTTTCCTTGCCGCCTTCGATGATCTTGTAACCTACTTTGACCGTATCGCCGACGTTAAATTCGGGCACTTCGGATTTCAGGTTTTCCGCATCGATAGCTTCGATTAATCCTTTCATGTGACTTTACCTCCATTTGTACGAAATGTTCGTGACCCGCTGTCCGGCTCCTCGCCGAACCCGATAAAAGTCAGAGGAACACTCGAAGTCATTGCTTATTATAAACGATTTTTTCTTCTTTGGCAAGCGTTTTTGAGGGATTTTCGATTATTTTCCCCGATTTTGCGCCAAAATTTTTATTTTTCGGACGAAACTTTTATTTTCGTCGCCGCGCCGATGACGATAATCCGTTCGTCGCCGGGCCGATAGGCGATTTCGAGCGGTACATTCTGCCACGGTTCTATATCTCTCGGAGAGAATAAAAATCGCGATATTCCCTCTCTGGTCGTTCCCCTGTCGTCCCGAAAAGTAACATTCATCGCCAAAAGTACGCCCCAGCATTCAAAGGAAGCGGAACTCGTCTCGGCAAATAAATATTCTCCCGCGTTTTTTCTATAGTTCAGGAAAATCCGCAAAAAAAAGGCTCCTCCCCAAAGAGCCCCCAAAGCGACCAAAACCAAAACGCCCGCGGCGATTGCGGCAAAAATTCCGTGTGCCGCCGCGCAGGCACCCGCACCGCCGCCGAATACGACGCAGCCCGAAAAGCATAAGACGGAGAGTTTTTTCAGCCGAACCGAAGTAGCGCTCTCCGAAATTTTTTTGTATTCCGCGCTCTGCCTGTTCATATAGCCTCCCGCGCGGAGCGGCGGTTTTCCGCGCCGTTATTCTTCACCGCCCGCACCGTCCAGCCGCTTGCTGTAATAGACGAACTCGTTTCCCTCTTTGTCCTTTTCGTCGGAATCGGGATCAAAGCCCTCTTCTTTATAGAGCGAAATGGCGCGTTCGTTGCCCGTCAGTACTTCGAGCGTCACGGAAACGACCTTTTTTTTGAATTTTTCCTGCATCCATTCCATGAATTGTTTCGCATAACCCTTGTGACGGAAGGGAGGGGCGATATACAATTCGTCCAAAAGGAGCACGTTTCCGCCCTCCTCGTTGCACCAATAAGTAGTGAGTAAGCCGTAACCGGCGGCGGGTTCGTCTTCTTTCTCAAAGATGAGATACCCCCAAAGATTTTCGTGATGATCGACGACGCGCTGAAAAGTTTTTTCTGCGATGGCGGCGTCAAAGGGGCGCATGGTGGCGTGAGAGCTGTAAAACTCCTCACAGAGTTTCAAAAAAGTTTCTCTGTCGTTTTCAGAAAAATATCGGACATACATAAAGCGTTTTTCCGCCGCGCTGAAAGACGGCGCACGTTTTCCTTCCTTTTCGTTTTGTATTATTTTAGCAAAGGCAGGCGCGAATGTCAAACGAATTTTTACCCCGAAAAATTTTTTTGTAATTTTCTCTTGACATTCGCGCGCGTTTCCTATATAATGAAAAAGTCATACGGATTATGTTAAGGTTATCCTAGGCAAATCCGCGCGAAAGACGTATTCGCTTCGGGGAGTAGACGGGGCGCGCGACAAAAGAAGAAGGCGCGTCCGATGAATATCAATAGCACGATCTGCCGACGGGCGGATTTGGATTCATCTTAAACGGCGAGACCGCAGCGTAAATTTTTCCTCGTATTCGGGGAGAAATTTACGTTGCGTTTTTTTGTAATTCGGAGGTATTTTATGCAATTTCTCATCGACACCATCGCCCAGGTACAATGGCAGCAGGTAGTGATGTGGATTATCGGCGGGATACTCATCTTTTTGGCGATCAAAAAGGGAATGGAACCCGCGTTACTCCTGCCCATGGGGTTCGGAGCGATCCTCGTGAACATACCGAATTCTGCGGTCATCGGGGAGGGAGGAATCATTCAGTCCCTGTTCGAGGTAGGAATCGAAGCGAGCGAAGCCATGCCCATACTTTTATTCATCGGCATCGGCGCCATGATCGATTTCGGCCCGCTGCTTGCGAATCCGAAGATGTTCATTTTGGGCGGAGCTGCTCAATTCGGTATTTTCATTACGCTCATTTTGGCGACGCTCATCGGATTTTCGCCCGCAAACGCGGCGTCCATCGCAATCATCGGCGCGGCGGACGGCCCGACGGCGATTCTCGTTGCGATGAAACTTGCTTCCGATTATATCGGTCCGATCATGGTCGTGGCGTATTCGTATATGGCGCTCGTTCCCATCGTGCAGCCCACCGTGGTGAAATTGTGTACGACGAAGAAGGAACGCCGTATCAAAATGCACTATAACGCACGGCAGGTCAATAAGCTGACGAGAATTTTGTTCCCCGTCATCGTTACGGTCGTAGCGGGACTTATCGCTCCTTCGTCGCTCTCCCTCGTGGGCATGCTGATGTTCGGCAACCTCATCCGCGAATGCGGCGTGCTCGGTTCCCTGTCCGACACCGCCCAGAACGCCTTTTCCAACATCATCACGCTCCTTCTCGGAATCACGATCGCGTTCCAAATGCAGGCGGATCAGTTCGTGCAGTGGGAAACGCTGATGATCATGGCGCTCGGGCTGTTCGCGTTCGTATTCGATACGGTCGGCGGCGTCATGTGCGCGAAGGTCATGAACCTCTTCTCGAAAAATAAAATCAATCCCATGGTGGGCGCGGCAGGTATCTCGGCATTCCCCATGTCTGCCCGAGTCATCGAAAAAATGGGAATTCAGGAAGACCCTTCCAATCATCTTCTCATGCACGCCGTAGGCGCCAACGTTTCCGGTCAAATCGCTTCCGCCACGATCGGCGGTCTCATCATCGGCCTCGTTCAGGCCCTCATCTAAGGAGGAAAGGTATATGTTCGATTTTCTTTTAGCGTCCAAACTGACTCCCGGAAATTGGGAAAACCTCAAAATCGCCCTGACGATTCTCTGGCAGGGTCTCCTCGCCATTTTCGTCGTCATCGCAATCATCATCGGAATCGTCTATCTGGTCAACTTTTGCACGGCGAAAGCGGCACAGGCGAAGAAAAAGCGCGAAGAAGCGGCAAAGTCAGCCGACTCGGACGACGTCACCGAACGATAACCTAAGTCACACGGCGTCATCGCATGTTCCTCAATCGAACGGTGCCATAAAATATTATTCAAGTCGAACGCCGACGGATATTATCCGATCGGGCGGACAAGGCCGACGGAACGATAACGCTTTTTGCGGATTACTTTCCGCATTTCGTTTGACAAAATTCCCCGACGGGCATATAATGGAAGTAAACCCGTCCGAGAGGGAAAACCAATGACAAAATTTCTGATTAAATTGTTTGTAAAAAACAACGCCGACGTCACCGACCCCGCCGTACGGGGTCGGTATGCCTCTTTGGCGGCCTTTACGGGGATCGTCCTCAACCTTTTGCTGTTTGCGGGAAAGCTGACGGCGGGACTTCTTGCAGCCTCGGTAGCCGTCGTCGCCGATGCGTTCAATAATATGTCCGATGCGGGCTCCGCGGTGGTCACGCTCATCGGCTTTCGTCTGGCATTAAAACCGGTGGATAAAGGTCATCCGCTCGGCCACGGGCGATTGGAATATATCGCGGGCTTTATCGTGGATCTCCTCATTATTCTCGTCGGAGCGGAGCTCTTCAAATCTTCCTTTGAAAAAATTCTTTCGCCCTCCCTCCCCTCCGTTTCGGTGCTGACCTATGCCCTGCTGAGCGCGGCGATACTCATAAAACTCTGGCTTTTTTTCTTTTACCGAAAAATCGGCAAACTTATCGACTCTTCCGCAATCCGAGCCTCGGCGTTCGACAGCCTGTCCGACACGGCGGCGACCGCGCTCGTGCTCATTTCCGCGCTCGTCTCGAAGTTTACGGGGCTCGCCATCGACGGCTGGGCGGGAATCCTCGTCGCCTCGTTTATTCTCTTTACGGGCTTCAAGGCGGCGAAGGAGACGATCGACCTGCTGTTAGGGACTCCCCCGAAACCGGAATTTATCGAAGAGATCAGAAATTTCGTCAAGGGATACCCGGAAGTTGCGGGAATCCACGACCTCATTGTTCACGACTACGGCCCCGGCCGCAAATTCATTTCTTTTCATGCGGAAGTTCCCGCCGACAGCGACATCAATTACGCGCACGACGTGATCGACTGCGTGGAAAGGGACATGAACGAAAAATTCGGCTGCATCGTGACGATACATCTCGATCCCATCGAAATGAACGACGCCCGCGTACAGGAGATGAAAAAGCTCGCGGAAGAGAGCGCGGCGGAAATCGATCCCGCCTTTACGATCCACGATTTCCGAATGACGAGCGGCGGCAAGCACGTGAATATGATTTTTGATCTTCAAGTCCCCTCCGACTCAAAAATGCCGACGGAAGAAGCGGCGAAAAGAGTGGCGGAGCGCATTTCCGAAAAAAATCCCGACTGTTACGCCGTCATCAAGGCGGAGCATCCCTTTATCTGAAATACAGGCATAAAAACGATGTCCGAACTTCGGCTCAGGCGAAGTTCGGACATTTTTTATTTCTGTCGTTTGAAAAGCAGCTCTTTGAGAAAAGAACTTTCCAAAAACGGCGCGAGGGCTGTAAGCGACGAAACGTTTCCCTCTCGTTTGAGATACTCTGCCGCGGCATGTCCCAACGCTTCCTCATCCATGAACGGAGCGAGCACGACGAGCTGTTCGGGACCGCCGCCGCGCTCGACGATAATTTTCGCGATTTCGCTTAAAGCCGCGTCGTCCATGAACGGAGCGAGAGGCGCGAGTTCTTTTGCGTCTCCGTTCTTCTCTTCGACAAAATTCTTTGCGATTTTTTCTATTTTCTCCTCATCCATAAAGGGAGCGAGCGCCGCGAGTTCTTTCAGTTCTCCGCCCTTCTTTTCCAAGAACTCTTCGGCGATTTGTCCCAAGTCCTTCTCGTCCATGAACGGAGCGATTTCTTCGAGGCCTTTGAGATTTCCGTTTTCCTCCAACATTTTCCTTGCGCATTCCGCCAGATCCTCCTCGTCCATAAAGGGAGCGAGAAGCGCCAGCGCCTTTCTGTCCGCCTTTTGGTTTTTATTTTCCCTATACGTTTTTTTGAATTGTTCCTGCGTCAGAATGGGAGCCAGCTCGGAAAGTTCCTCCGCGGTGACGGCCGTCGGAACTTTGTCTTCCGAAATCTCCTCCACCAATTTCCCCTTGCGATCGTCACAGAGCAATTCCTCTATGCTCACGCCGAAAATTTCCGCAAGCTCGGGTAATTTGGAAATGTCGGGCATGGTGTTACCGCGTTCCCAATTGCTGACGGCCTGATAGGAAATATTCATTCTGTCGGCCAGTTCCATTTGCGTCAATCCCTTTTCCTTTCTCAAAGAGGATATTTTTTTTCCGATTTTTTGCATATCAAACATGTTTCTTTCTCCTTTTTATTTGGCACTTTCAAAAAGTGTTGCGGCTATTTCGCCGTCTTTTCCGTTCGGCCGACTATCCCGCGCGATATATTTCCGTATATCCGCCGACCTTTCATCTTTCCGATCTCTTTCCCGCGGTTCAACCTCTTTTTTCCGCCCGATATTTTTCCGTACTCCCGATAATTTTTTCTTTTGCTTTTCTCCCGTTCTTTCGGCTTCTTCGTGTCTTTCATAAAGACAGAACCGAACCTCTTCTTCCTGAGTCCGCCGCCGTAAAGCATGCACTTTCTCCCAAGCGCTCTGCATCGTCCGTACAGGCTCGAAATCCGCATCAAACATAAAACACTCCTTTCCCGCTCCCGCGGGGAATTTTTATGTCTGAATTATACCACCTCTGTTCCCGAAATACAATAAAGCGTTCGTTGAACTTCGGGTTTTCCACAGGATTTCCCCTCAACTGTCCGTTGAAAAGAGCTGTTTTTAAGTTTTTTCGGTAATTTTTTGTAAAATTTCGGGAATTTCCGTCAAAGTCTCCGCGCAAAAATCGGGCTCCATATGATTCTTCAAAATCGGGTTATGCACAAGAATTGTGAACATCTGCGCGGCTTTCCCGCCCGCAATATCGGAAAGAGGATTATCGCCGACCATGACGCAAATTTCAGGACCGCCTGCCGCCCGCTTCGCGATTTCAAAGATCTCCCGACGCGGTTTGTCGTAGCCGACCAGGGAAGAAACGATCTCGGCCGAAAACAATTTTTCGATGCCGAGCGCCCTGACAATATCGGGCAATTCGGGAATATGATTGGATAACAGAATATTTTTCCATCCTGCCTTTAAGCACTTTCGTAAAGTTTCCTCCGCATCGGGATACAGGGCATACCTTTTCGGGTCGGAAAGTCTCTTTCTCGCGCCCCGCGCCGCCGTTTTGGCCGTTTCGGAATCGAGCCCCAAACGCCCATAAATTCTTTCCAGTTCGGCATACATGAACGCCCACCATTTTTCGCCTGCCAATGCGGAAAAGTCCTCGTCATACCTGTCCCAGGGATACCACTTCGCCTGTGTATACGGCTTTACGTCCTCCAATGAAAAATCGAGCAAAGAAGCGGAAGTCTCCTCAGCCGCGCCGAATACGCTCTCGCTCCACATGTGCCGAGGGAGCGCAAGGGTGCCGTGAAAATTCCAAAATATCGCTTTACCGTGCATTTTTTGTTCCGTCGTCATTTTTCGTCTCCTGTTCGGTAAAATAGGGAAATACCGCGCATTCATAACGAACCGCGGCATTTTTGTCGGCATGGCGCATTTGCTCGCTCGACGGAGAAACGCGCGAAGCCTTGATTTATCGAAAAAGCTGCACTTTCCACCCCGTCAGTGGCAATGTACTTCTTCTTCCTTAAAAAGTTCGGAATCGTACGCAATCCCGTTTTTGTCGTAATAATCCTTGACGGCCTTTTTGACCGCCTGTTCCGCCAGAACGGAACAATGCAGTTTATGCGCGGGCAGTCCGTCGAGCGCCTCCGCCACGGCCTTATTAGTCAGTTCCAGAGCTTCGCTCACGGGTTTTCCTTTAATCATTTCCGTCGCCATGGAGCTGGAAGCGATTGCGCTGCCGCACCCGAACGTATTGAACTTGACGTCCTCGATGATTCCGTCCTTTATTTTGAGATAAATTTTCATGATGTCTCCGCAGACGGTATTGCCGACCTCGCCCACGCCGTCCGCGTTTTCTATCACCCCTACGTTTCGGGGATTTCTGAAATGATCCATTACCTTTTCGCTGTATAACATGTTTTTCGTCCTCCTGTGTTATCTCTCCCGAATTTTTCCGCTTGCGGCGGTTTTCTTTCTGTGTTCGGCGTACTCACTCCGTTGCAGAAGAAACTTTTTTCTGCCGCCGAAGCGTTCGGCCGCCTCGTTTGAAGTTTTTGTCTCAACGAATGACGTATTCCCTTTTTCCTTCCTGTAAATCCCGCCATACGGGCGACATATCCCGCAGGCGCCCGACGACTTCGCTCACCTTCCGCACCATATAATCGACGTCCTCCGCCGAAATCTCTTCGGAGAGCGTCAAACGCAGCGAACCGTGCGCCACCTCGTGCGGCACTCCGATCGCCAAAAGGACGTGGCTGGGATCGAGCGACCCGGAAGTGCATGCGCTTCCGGAACTGGCCATAATCCCTTCGTCGTCGAGAAACAGCAGAAGGGATTCCCCCTCTATGCCCTCGAAGCACATATTCACGTTTCCGGGCAGTCTTTGCGTTGAATCTCCGTTCAGACGGGAATGGGGAATGGTCTTTAATCCCGCTATCAGTTTATCGCGAAGCGTCCGAATGCGTTTCTGCTTTTCACCGAGGTTTTCGAGAGATTCTTTTAACGCCGCGGCCATGCCCGCGATTCCCGCCATATTTTCCGTACCCGCGCGTTTGCTTCTCTCCTGAGCGCCTCCCTCGATAAAGGGAACCAGGGGAAGCGTCTTGCGGCAGTACAGTGCTCCCGTTCCCTTCGGGCCGTGAAATTTATGGGCCGAAAGGGAGAGCATATCTATATTTTCCGCTGCGACGTCTATGGGGAGATGCCCGACCGCCTGCACCGCGTCCGTGTGAAAAGGAACGCCGTGCGCACGGCAAATTCTTCCGATTTCTTTGATCGGCTGAATTGTTCCGATTTCGTTATTCGCATACATGATCGTGACAAAAGCCGTATCGGGTCGAATTGCCTCTTCCAATTCCGCAACCCGAACCAATCCGTCCTCATGCACGGGCAGAAGAGTAACCTCGAATCCTTCCCTCTTCAACCGCTTCAAGGTATGCAAAACGGCGTGATGTTCAAAGGCCGAAGAAATAATATGTTTCTTTCCCTTTTTCGCCCCCGAAGCCGCCAGCGACGTCAAAGCCTGATTGTCCGATTCACTCCCGCCCGAAGTAAAATAAATTTCTCTCGGCTCACAGCCGATGGCCTTCGCCACCTCTAAACGAGCGCTCTCCAATCCTTCCTTTGCCTTCTGCCCGAAAGCATACAGAGAAGAGGGATTTCCGTACTCCTCTTTCAGATACGGCATCATCGCTTCCAACGCCGTCCCGCTCAATTTCGTCGTAGCCGCATTATCTGCGTATATTATTCTCTTTTCCATACGTCTGACTCCTTTATCGCCTATCCTGACGGATATTTACGTTTGTCCCGTTTTCTCATCCGAATTGACAAGTATTTATGTTTTTCATTTTTTATCCGATGACAAGTTTTCTTTTTTTCGTTTTTTATCCGAATTTAATAAGGATTTATGTTTTTCTCGTTTTATTCTCCGAAAAAATGAACGTTACCCTTCCGAAGAAACGGATATTTCCGTCTTTTTGTACCTGTCTGCATTATATCACATAATTCCTACTTTGTCAATAGGAATAAAAGACAAAAGAAAAATTTTATATTTTTTTCACGTTTCCTTCAAGGAGATCGGCGAGCGTAACGCTTTCAAGATATTCGTCCACGCGCCTTTCCAGCTCTTTCCAAAGGGGGAAAGTTGGACAAGAAGGGGCGCGGGAACAGGAGGAAGGGGTCAATAAACCCGAACAGGAAACCGGCGTAAAATTCCCCTCCGCTGCCCTCAATATCCCCCCTACCGTGTATGCGCTCACGGGCTTTTTCAGCCGATAACCGCCCGTTTTCCCGCGGCGGCTCTCCACAAAATCCGCACGGGAAAGCGCCGCGATGATTGCCTCCAAATACTTTAAGGAAACGGCCTGGCGCGCAGAAACGTCCGAGAGAGAAACGTACTCGGGGCCGTGCTCCGCCAAATCTGCCATCACTCTCAACGCATACCTGCCCTTCGTGGATATCATCATCTTTTTTCCTTTAACCTCCGTTATTCCGCTTTGCTCAAACCTTTTTCCGCGCATGCTTTTCTGCGCTCAATCCCTTTTGGCAAAAGGGATTGAGCGCACTTCGATTTCCGTTTTTTTCAAAAAGTGCGAAAAATGCGATTTTTTCAATTTTCCCCATGCGTTTTCAAATCAACGGATTCCCTTATGGTAAGCGGTATAGAGCCCAATTTTTTCGTTCAGTATTTCCATGGCGCTTTTCGGCGTCGATGCGCCGTATATTTTATCTTCGGGAATATTTTCATAGCGCACCGCGTCGTCCAATCTCGTACCCGCCAATTTTGAACTCCAACCGCCCGAAGTACGATAGGCGATGATCAGGCGCTTCAACGACCATGCGAATGCGTATTCGCACATCGTCCCCGCTCCGCCGCCCACGCCGATCACGGCGTCCGCGTTCGCCACCAGCGCATTCCTCATCATATCCAGCCCCGTCGGTATGACGATGTCCGCATAGACGTTCGCCGTCGTCGCGTCGAAAGAGGGCACCAGCGCGATCGTGTCTCCCTCACGATAATTCTTTGAAGCGCGCGCCCCCGCAAAGACCGCTTCCATCACTCCGCCCAGTCCGCCCGACTGCACACGATAGCCGTTGTCCACCAAAAGTTTTCCCGTTTCATACGCCAGACGATAACGGATTCCGTCCGGCTCTATCTTCTTATTGCCGATTACGGCCACAATTTTCTTTCTCATTCTTCTGCCTCCTTTCAATCTTCCTTTTCGGATATTATAACCGATTTTACAAAAAAAATCAACGGGCAAACGGAAATTTCCCGACGCCCGTCACATTTTTTCACAATCTTAGCCGAAAATTCCGCCGTTTATTTCCCCGCCAAGCGATAACTTTCCCCAAGGCGCTCCTTCAATTCGCCGTCCGAAATACTTCCGTCCAAAATCAATGTATACCAGCTCTTTTTATTCATGTGCCAGCCGGGATAATAATTCGCCCGCGAAAGAATTTCTTCCGCTTCCTTCGGATCCATCCGAAGATCTACAATCTCCTCGATTCTTTCCGATTCGAGTCCCAGCTTCCTGCCCTCCACGGTCAAAATCGCACCGTACCATTTCCGATTGTCCTTTCTGCGCCAAACGGCATTGTCGGGAAACTGCGTCCAGAGAAATTCAAGCTCGTCCCCATAAGTCTCCCGTACAAATTCCCTCAGCATCTGCGCTTGCTCTGTCCTGAAAACCGACGTTTCGTAACACTTTCCGGTCACATCGCCGACGACCTCACCGATTGCCGCCCTGATTCCGCCCACGTATGCGCCCGAAGCATTCGTCTTATAAAGCACGTATTCTTCGCCCGTCTCTTTTTCGATCAGTTCCGTGCCGATTGCACCGTCTTTCCCGATTTCCAATGTGAGCGTAAATTCCCCGTCCCGAATTTCGCGGGAATATCGGAACATGTTTCCCTCCTTTTCAAATCCGTAAGCCGTCAATTTTTCGGGAATCGGCTTCTTTCTTTTCGTGAACTCTTCAAACATGATTCGTACCTCCGACGATACCGATTAAAGTCGCCGCAAAAACAATGCGGCCGCGACACGCAAAAAAACACAGCGACGCGAGGTGACATGACTACAACACGAGGCGACGCGACAACAACACGAGGCGACGCGACAACGACACGAGGCGACGCGACAACGGCACGAGGTGACACGACTACGGCGCAAGGCGACGCGACAACGACACGAGGTGACACGACAACGGCGCAAGGCGACGCGACAACGGCACGAGGTGACGCGACTACGGCGCAAGGCAACGCGACTACAACACGAGGTGACATGACAACGGCACGAGGCGACGCGACAACGGCACGAGGCGACGCGACAACGGCACGAGGCGACGCGGAAACACCGCGGGAACATTGCCGTACAGAAAAACCGCGCGGGAACATTGCACGGGGAAACCGTACAAAAACACCGCGCGGAAAAACGCCTATAAAAGATTGCGCAGAGGACGCGTTACGCCAAATTCGCCTTTGCCAGCGAATATGCTCCGTAAATCCCCGCGCTGTTGCCCAGCTTTGCGCCTACAATCTTCAACGGAACTACCGACGAGGGAAGATAGCTCCTTTCGTCCACCGCCTTCCTCAAAGGCGCAAACAGAGCTTCTCCTTCGTTCGCCACTCCGCCGCCGAGTACGATCGCTTCGGGGCGCAGAATATTCACGAGGTCGGCTATCCCCTCCGACAAATATCCGATGTATTTATCCACGACCGCCTGCGCGTCTCTGTCCCCTTTCTTCGCCGCTTCAAACGCCGTCCTTCCGTCCACGTTATCCAGGCTACCTTTCGCCACTTCCCACATCGCGCTGTCCATGTTCTCTTCCATTTTCCGCTTCGTCTGGCGAATGAGCGCCGTCGCCGAAGCATAACATTCGAAACAGCCGTGACGGCCGCACCCGCAGAGCGCTCCGCCTTCCCGCAAAATCATGTGCCCGATTTCCGCGCCCGCGCTCATGTAGCCTTCCAGCATCTTTCCGTCTACGATGATTCCGCCGCCGACGCCCGTCCCCAGCGTAATGAAAATACTGCTTT
Source organism: uncultured Clostridium sp. (assembly GCA_900555925.1). Taxonomy (GTDB): domain Bacteria; phylum Bacillota; class Clostridia; order Christensenellales; family Borkfalkiaceae; genus Scatosoma. The sequence goes on from USMU01000014.1 coordinate 22,667, forward strand.
CGTATACCGAACTCGCTCCGAACTTCGCCTCGCCCAACGCCGCCGCGTTCGCGTCGTTCGCCACGTATACCTTTTTACCCGTCAGCTTTTCGACCGTCTCGCCCAAAGGTGCGTTCAGCCAGCCGTAATTTCCCCACTTCAAAACGACGCCCGTCTTACTGTTCACGACTCCCGGAGACGCGATTCCGATCGCTTCCACCTCCGAAAATTCTATCTTCGCTTCCCGAGCGACCGCCCGCGCTACTCCGTCCAGCTTCTTCGCCGTCCCGTCAAATCCGTCCGCCGAGTTCGTCGCGATATTCGACTTTGCGAGAATCCTTCCCTCTCCGTCAAAAATCGCCGCCTTCGCGCTCATGCCGCCTAAATCTATCCCGATGATATATCCCATAAATATCGTCCTTCCCGCTCTCAGCGGATAAAATTCGTATATACTTTTTTCTCTTTCGTCGGCTCTATGCCCGCGCCTCTGCCCGCTTCGATACACTTCAACAGCCAAGCCATGTTATGCCCCAGCGTCCGCATCGTCTGCAAGCCCTCCGCGTCCTTCGACGCTTCCTCCGCCGTGTTTCCGTGAATTTCGTTCCAATACGACGACGAAACCACCGGCATGCAGCTGATGGTAAAATATTTATTCAGCATGTCCAGCGTCGCCGTTCCGCCTGCCCGACGACAGCTCGCCACCGCCGCCGCGGGCTTATACCGAAGCGCCGCTCCTCCGCTGTAAAACGCCCTGTCCATAAACGAGGTGATCGCTCCGCCCGCCGAGGCATAATGCACCGGCGAACCGAAAATAAATCCGTCCGCCTCTTTTGCCAACGCCGTAAATTCGTTTACCGCGTCCTCCATAAAGCACTTTCCGAGTTTTCGGCAGGCTCCGCATGCAATACAACCCGAAACGGGTTTCTTGCCCAACCAAAAAATTTCCGTATCGATTCCGTCCGCGTTCAGCGCTTTTTCCGCTTCCCGAAGCGCCGTATACGTACAACCGTGCTCGTGCGGGCTGCCGTTGACCAAAATCACTTTCATTTCCTTGCCCTCCCGAAAAATTCTTATTCGTCAATATCCCGTTTATTCCCGTTTATTATATCATATATTTTCAAAGATTTCAATATAAAATGTGCATTTGTAAGAATTTTTTTTGTCGATTTATGTACCGTTTTTTCCGCGAATGACAAAACACATCATTTTTCGCGCAAAATCCCGCCGAACGACGGCGTAAAACCGAAACGATCTTTCAGCCACGTCAAATCCGTCGTCCAGCCCTCCGTTTTATTCCGTTCGAGATATACACGGTTCGCTTCCGCAAGCGCCGCGTGAAATTCCGACTGCGTACAGCCGTTGACCTTGCAAAAATGCTCCTCCGCCTCCGCGCCGCGTCCCACCAAAAACGTGCGCCCGATATGAATGACTTCGTGGCAGCGGCGGCATACGGCGATTACCGTTTCCAATTTCTGCAATCTCTTTTTATCGTCATAGCTCCACTGTTCATGGGCTTCGAGGCGAGAACTCCTCGCGCCGCAAATCATGCACTTCCCGCCCGCGCGGGAATAGGCGTCGAACCGCACCGCGTCCCACTGCCCCCGCGTAAGCACGCTGCGCAGATTGGAATACCAACATTCTTCGGGAACCATTTCAAAATTGAGTTTATACTTCTTCATGTTGCCTCCGTGAACGGCATGAGATGTAAACGCCGCGGACGGCGCAAAAGTAGGGGCCGCACGGCGTATGAGCAATACTGAGGGCGACGTAAAAATATGAACCGTGTGGCGTATGGGCGATACTGAGGACGACGTAAAAATACGGACTATGCGGTATAATAGGCGATACCGAAAGCGGCACAAACGCAATCAGCGGATTTTACGCGAGCAAATAACGGATTTCCGCGCACTGACGGAACGCCGTGGGCAGAGAGACTTCCTTTTCCAGCGCTTCTTCCGAATATGCGGGAAAGGGAGATTTTTCGGCCCGTACATAAAAGCACGTCATATCCCAGCGGATATGCGTGAAAACATGCGTATAGTTTTTGCTTCTGACGATTCGGAACGAGGAGACACCCCAGCTCTCCAAAATCTCTTCGGGCGGCGTCCCTTCCTCCGCGATGTGCGAAGGGAACTCGTTCATGCCCTTCAATACCCCTTCTTCGCGGCGCCTGACGGCGATGCCCGACGCCGTTTCGATGACGAACACGTATACTTTTTCCGAGCGCTTTTCCTTCTTTTTCGGCAAAACGGGATACTTCCCCTGAGAGCCGTGCTTCTCCGCCCCGCAAAGCTCCCGCAACGGACATTCCGCGCATTTCGGGGAACGGGGCGTACAAATCAGCGCGCCCAGCTCCATTAAGCTCTGCGTAAAGTCCGAACAGTCGGCGCCTTCCTTCGGATATGCCTTTTTCAGCTCTTCGCGCAAAAACGCGCGATAGGATAAATCCGAAATCTCCGTCGGATTTTCGAGGACTCTCGACAGCACCCGAAGCACGTTTCCGTCGATCGCCGGAACAGGCTTTCCGTATGCGATGGAAAGCACCGCTCCCGCCGTGTAATCGCCTATTCCCGGCAGGGCTCTGATCTCCCGCTCCGTATCGGGAAAGCGGCCGCCGTAATCCCGCACCAGAACTCTTGCCGCTTTCTGCATGTTCCGAACCCGACTGTAATACCCCAGCCCCTCCCAAAGTTTCATGAGCTTCCCTTCCTCGCAGTCCGCCAGCGTTTCTACCGTGGGCAATTCTTTGAGAAAGCGAACATAATATTCCTTCACCGCTTCGACGCGCGTCTGTTGGAGCATGATCTCAGACACCCATACCCGATAGGGCGTCACTCCTTCCCGCCAAGGCAAAATCCGCTTATTTTCGCGGTACCAGTCGAGAAGCGGCTGCGTAATACAAGAAAGACAAAAATTTTCCGTCATAACGAATTAAAAAAATCTATCGACTGCGTCAAAGAGGGTGTATCGGGATAACGGATCTCCTTCGGAAGCGTGAGGGAAGAATCCGCGTTCACGTAGGTCACGTCCGCTTTCCCCTCCCCCTTCGGCGTCACGAGACAGTTTCCGATTCCCACAAACGCGCCGGGATAACCGCTGAAAATACTCTTTAACAGGTCTGCCCCCGTGATGATCTCCACGCGCCCCGCTCCCACCGCTTCAAAGCACAGGCGATAGGGGTCGAGCATTCCGTCCCGCTTCACGTCGGGAAGCTCCTCTAAACCGTCCATCACCACGAAAAGGCGGGGATAACCCACGTTCAGAGAACGCATGCGCACCAGCTCCCGCACAGTATCCAGCGCCGAAAGATAATCCGCATAATTGTTGATGAACGGCACCGTCACGTCCGCCGCTCTCAGCCGCAAAAGCTCACTGTATTCAGCATACGGCGAAAGGATCAGAAACATCGCCTCCGAACGGTCGTAAAGGCACGACAGCGTAACCACGAGGCGACGGATAAATTCGCTCCGCCCCGCGCCCGTCACGCAGACGTGATGATACCGTTCCGCGTTCTCCTCGCGATGCGCTACCGCGATATTCCCCGCATCGTCGCGCCCCAGAGGTATGCAGGCGCGGATTTGCTCAAACCGATAAACGTTCTTCTCGGAAATCTCCGACAAAGAAGAAAGAAATTCTTCCGCTTTCATGACCGACCGTCCTTTTTGCCCCCGAAGGCGCATTTTTATATACCCTATCAGTATACTCCTGTTTGCCCGAAAAGTCAAGCGCGGGCGGGAAAGAAAAAAACGACACACGGCGCGGCGGGACGGCACAGAGACAAAATTGACAGGGGGAGGAGAAAAAGACGGGACGGAAAGAACGAAGCGACAGGAGGACGAACGGAGAAAGAAGGCGTGTGGGAATCGATCGATGCGGCAGAAAGACGACCACGGAAGAACGAAGCAGCAAAACGGCGAACGGGGACATAGGAAAAAACCGACGGGAATATGAGAGGAATGGAAAAAACAGAATTGCGGTAAGAGGAAAAGAAGGATAAAGAAGATTGACGAAAAACGGACAGAAACGGGAGGTTAAGAAAAAAGTAGTAAAAACGACAGAAAGGAGGCGGAAAACGCAGGAAAAGGCGCGCTCACGGGAACCGTGGACGCGCCTTTCCATAAAAATATAAGAGAGAAAATAATGAAAAAAATATAAAGAGAAATTTTGTGTGGTCTATATTAAGTGTTAGGAAACGGCGGTGAAATATTCGTCCTTATCGAAGGTAATGGAAAGTCCCGTCGCTTTTCCGTCGCGCTCTACCGTCACTTTGACGGTATCGCCTTTCCGCACGCAAAGCAACAAGTCGATAACCTGATACCTGCGCCGAATTTCCGTTTTTGTATTTCCTACTATAATCGATTTGAGAATGTCTCCCGTCTCGAATATTCCGTCCCCCGCGCTGCCTTTGGTTATGTCTGCTACCGAAACGGTCTCCACGATCACCGCCTTCCCGTTTTCCAAAATCGATTTGGATTCCACGGTCTGTACCGTGACGCCCAGCGTCGCCCGCTTCACCGAACCGCCGTTGTCCATGATATTGTCCACGACATACATCACTTGCGTGATCGGAAGCGCATATCCCATATTATCTACACTATGAATTCCTTCTACCTGACTCGTTTCTCCATACACAAACGAATCGCCGAGCTTCGCGTTTGTGATACCGACGAGCTTTCCCTGCGCATCGAACAATCCGCCTCCCGAATTCCCGGGATTGATTGCCGCATCCGTCCGCATGACGCGCATACTGACCGCCGTCCCCAGATTTATCGTCGATTCCAACTGAATATATTCCGAATCTACCGAAATAACACCCTCCGTAACGGAAATTCCGTCTCCTTCCGGGTTTCCTATCGCAAAAACCTTCTCCCCCGTCGTTATCTCCTCTGAAGAACCGATCTCCGCTTCCTCCGCCGAGCTTTCTCGAAGAATTTCACTTCCCTGTACCTTCAAAACCGCAATATCATAATCGGCGGCTCCTCCTACATATGTCGCAGGTATCGCAAGTCCGTCCGTATTCTCGCCCGTTGAAGTATTTATATTCGTGATTCCGCCGTACAGCGAAAGATAAATATAATCCGCTATTCCGTTATCGCTCTCCGCATCGTAAATGACGTGGAAATTCGTGATCACATAGGCGTTTCCCGCTTCTTTATTCAAATCGTAAATGACGCCGCTGCCTGCCGCCCAAACGAGAGAAGTCGTCGTCACCGTTCCGCCAAATGGCCAACTCGCCGTCTTCTTCGTCTCTCTGAACCCTGAATATACGCTCACGACAGACATCATGTTATGCGCGATCGCGTCCGTATCGTTATTCTCACTCACGTCCGCTGAAAGATATTCTTTCAAAAATTCCAGAAAACTTCCCTCATAACCGTTCTCGACCGCCGCCGCATATACTTCTTCTATATCGAGGTCAGCTCCGTCGCTGCCGTCCGCGCCTTGCAAACTTTTCAGCCAATCGGCCTCCGTTCCCGTAAATCCGTTCTCTACGGCTATCTCATACGCGGATTTTGAACCGAATGCCGAAAAATCACAGGCGGAAAAACTCACCGCCATCACCGCAGTGCAGCCGAGCGCTACCGCTGCCGTCCAGATTTTTTTCATATCCGTTTGCCTCCCCGGACTCATGCAGGAGGATTTCCCCCCGCAACTCCTTTTTTGATGCTTTCGATTTACACCTTCTATTATACCCGTCTTTTCGTTGATAGCTTTAAGATTTTTTGAAAACTACGTGAATTTTTTGCTAAAATCCTTCCAGCTCGTCCAACGTCAACGAAAACGACGGAATAAAATGCTCGAAAAAATACTCCACTTCCGGCATTTTCCGACCGTGCAAATCTTCCTCGATACTCTTTTTCGCCCGCGAAAACTCGCCGTTTCCCGAACGCAGCTCCTCCAAGCATTTGATATACGCCGCCAATCGGTCGGCCGCCTTCACCAGCCGATATTCCTCGCTCCCCTCGTCCGCCAAAACATACGGCGATATCTCCTCCTTCAATTCCTTCGGCAACATGTCCGCTACTTTTTCGCAGGCGCTACGCTCCAACTGCTTATACGCCCCCTGTATGCTGCGATTATAATACTTCACCGGCGTCGGAAGATCGCCCGTCATCACTTCGCTCGTCTCGTGATACAGCGCGTAAAGCACCGTCTTCGCAACGTCTACGCTTCCGCCGTAAATTTTGTTGCGGATCGTCGCCAGCGCATGCGATATCACCGCTACGCTCTGGGAGTGCTCCATAATGTTTTCCTCCCGCTCCGAACGCATCAGCTGCCAACGCTTGATATATTTCATTCTGTCAAGATATGCGTAAAAATCGTATCGCATTATTTTTTTCTCCTTATCTCTACCTTTTTTATTGACTTTTTTCCACGTTTGTCCTATAATGTTGATTACAAAATTCAATTATCCGTCGTGGGTGCTTTAACAAGCTGAGATTATACCATGGAATCGGCAAGGTAATACTTGAGCGAGATGATCGGTAACGAGGTAAAAAAGAACTTCTGCGCGCCCGCGCGCCGTTTCGGGATTTTCTCCCCTTTCGGCTTTCGGGCGCGGCTTTTTTCTTTTCTGCCGCGACCAAGCGGCGGGGCTAAGAAAAAAAGGAGGGCTTTTTTTATGTTTCTCAATGCTCTTTTGGAAGCCAGCGCGAAAACCACCAATATCGTCAAATGGGTTTCCGTCGGCGCCATCGTCGTCCTCTTCGGAGTCATCGCCGTCATCTGTATCAAGGGGAAAAAACGATACGACGCCAAACACATCGCTTTCGCCGGCATCTCCCTCAGTCTGTCCTTCGTTCTGTCCTTAATCAAAGTTTCCCCCGTTACTTACGGCGGCTCCATTACCCTCGCAAGTTTCGTTCCCTTACTCATCTACACTTACGTTTACGGACTCGCCGACGGTTTGCTTACGGGGCTTATCTTCGGGTTATTCAACTTCGTCACCGGCCCCTATATCCTCACTCCCCTGACGTTTATCCTCGATTACCTGCTCGCATTCGCATCCATCGGGCTCATGGGGATTGCCGGAAAGTTCACTAAAAAGACTACTTTTAACGTCGTCCTCGGCACCGTCGCCGTCTACGTCGTCCGTTTCGTTTTCCACCTTTTCTCGGGTATGATTTATTTCTCCATGGACCAGGTATGGGTCGAACTACCGAACTGGGCGGTATCCAACGGCGGATTCGTCTATTCCTTCATCTATCAGTGCGTATATCTCCCCGCCGACTGCGCCATCGCCGCCGTCGCTATGTACGTCCTCGCAAAAACAAATGTATTGGACAAGCTCGGCGCGCTTATGAAGCCTAAAAAATATGCGGCCGTCAAAACGGAAACGACAAAAACGGCGGAAAACACGGGCGCTACGGGAACGGCAAAAACGGCAGGTGCGGCGGGCGCGGGTATAAAGGTGAACGCGGGCGACGGGGAAACCGCCGCCGCAGATACGAGAACCGCAAACGGAAAATCCTGACGGGTACGAAACCCGTGAACGGGATAACCGTTGCAGGGCGGAACCCGTAACGGGGAAACCGTCGCAAGGCAAAAACCGTGAACGGGATAATCTTGCGGAGCGCAAAACCTAAACGGGACAGCCGTTTCGGGACGAAGCCTGTAAACGGAACAGTCATCGAAAGATAAAGTCCTTAAACGGGATAACCGAAAACAAACGGCGCAGAAAACTGCCTTAA
>USMU01000015.1 GCA_900555925.1 uncultured Clostridium sp.
CCGCACTTTTTTCGGTCAATTATATTGTATCAGGATATTAATTTGACCGTATGCGGTTCGGATTGATATCCATATTTTTTTGTAATATCGGATTAAAGCACTGCTTTGAGGTATTTTGATCTCAAAAGCAGTGCTAATTTCATTTTTTATGGATTATAAAAATCGATTGATAGTTGGTAAAATAGAGAAGATTAAATTAGAATTTCATAAAATCTAGACTTAATTTTTTAATAGAAATAACATTAAAACGGTAGAGTATTAAAAATATTTTATAGCATAGAAAAATGAGTATTTAATTCTATCCAAATTTATAAGAATACGAATCTAGTTGAAAGAATGATTACTGAAAAGATAAAAGGTAGAAAATATGGGAATACTGTTTATTATTTACAATAATAAAACTAAAAGGAAAAAATGATAGACTATTTTACTTGTATAAAAAGCGAATTACTTTAATATTTTTTTGATTTGGTTCGCAAAAACCAAAACCAAATACATGGAAATGTTCAAAGCGAGGGTATTGATTTTGCAATATGGATTAAGTTATAATAAAAGTACAAAAGAAAATTGAATTTTTCTGCGTTTGGAATAAAAAAAGCGGAAAATCAAGGAGGTATTATGAAACGGTTGATAGCGGGTTTAAGTTTGGTTTGTTCCTTACTCTTGTCTGTAAACATGTTTGCGGCCTGCGGTGGAGACGGTTCTTCGCAAAGCGGGGGGGACAGCGGGGAGATTACTCTTCGGTTCTGGAACGGTTTTACGGGTTTGGACGGCGATTCGATGGATGAAATGATTAAGGATTTTAATGACGAGTATGCAGGGGAAATTAAAGTTTCCGCGGATAAAATGGCGTGGGATACGCTGTTCACGAAAATTACCACGACTAAAACGAATCTGAAAAGCGCTCCTCACATTGTGGCCATGAGTAATTCCCGCGTAGCGGGTATGGTGGAAAGGGATCTCCTGCTTCCTATCGACGATATTGCCTCTGTACTCGGCGTTACGCAGGAAGATTATATCGCTTCGGCGTGGTCCACGGGAATTTTAGACGGAAAACGGTACAGTCTCCCGCTGGATATTCATCCTACGGCGATGTACTATAATAAAGATTTGATTACCGAGGAAGAGTTGCCTGCTACGTGGGAGGAATTTTTGGCTGTCTGCGAGGAAAAGACAGATCCCGAAACTGGCGTTTACGGCTTTGCCGTTCCCAGTATGTATTCTATTACCAAAGATATTTTTGCGAGTATGCTGTTGCAAAACGGCGGGGATTTGTACGATTCGGAAAATACGGCGGTGTATAATTCGCAAGAGGGCGTGGAGGCTTTACAATATCTTTGCGATCTTGTATATAAATATGGAGTTTCGCCCAAAGACGTCGGCGCGGGCGGGGATTATACTCTTTTCAAAACGGGAAAGTCCGTCTTTTATTTCGACGGCCCTTGGATGCTCAATTCCTTCGATTTGATTGAGAACAGGGAGACGGCAAACGTCGGCGTTGCGGCGATGCCCGGCGCGGTCGGGGAGAACGGCGTTTCCTATTCGGGATCTCATCAGTTCACATTAATGAGCAATACCGTGACAGACGATCGTACGAAAGAGGCCTGTTATACGTTTATAAAATATATTCAGCAGCATTCTCTCGGTTGGGCGAAGGCGGGACAGGTACCGGCGCTCAAAGAGGTTTTGGACAGTGAAGAGTATAAATCGATTGCGGCTCTGCAACCGTTTACGGAAACGGCTTATAAAGCCGATCTCGGCAAAGCGGACTATAAGTATTTTTACGAGGGCTATAACTATATGGGGGTGGCGGTTTCCAATGCGATTTCCGATAAATACGGCCCCAAAGATTCCCTTGACAGAGCGGTAAAAAGTTTTTCGAATTGGATTATCGATAACGGTTTTTAACGGGTGATTTTTATGAAACAAGGTACTAAGGGAAAACTGACGGATAATTTGACATCCTACTTGTTTGTCGCTCCCTATTTAGTTTTTTTTATCATATTTGCGCTCGTCCCTTTGGTACTTTGTATCTATTTGAGCTTTTGCCAATGGGACGGAGCTTCCGAAATCGAATGGATCGGGTTGCAGAATTATAAATTATTGTTCGGCGCATTAGGTACCGGACAGATAGCCAAAGAATTTTGGAAGTCCGTCCTGAATACGCTGTTGTTTGTGGCGGTGCAGATGCCCGTTTTAATGATTTTGCCTCTTTTGATCGCATTGCTTATCAATCGGTGTTCCGGAACGGGTAAATTTTTTATGAGTGCCTTTTATTTCCCCTCCATTTTATCCGTGGCGACGGTGTGTATCATTTGGTATTTTATGTTTGATACCAACGCGGGGATTCTCAACAACTTTTTCAAAACAAATATTCCTTGGATAACAAAACAGCCTTATGCCTGGATTTCTATTTTTATTTTGTCGAGTTGGTGGGGAATCGGCGGAAATATGGTGCTCTATCTTGCGGGCCTCTCCAACGTCTCCAAGGAATGTCTGGAAGCGGCCGCGTTGGACGGAGCGGGCGTCTGGGCCTCCTTCATTCATATCACCTTGCCAGGGTTGAAGAATACTTTGGTGTACGTATTGACGATGACGACGCTTTCCTGTTTCAATGTATTCGGTCAACCGAACATTTTGACGGCAGGCGGACCGGATTCCTCCACGACTGTGGCAATGATGAACATTTATAATACCGCCTTCGGAGGCAGTAAATTCGGCCGCGCCTGTGCGATGTCTATTTTGATGGCGTTGATTATGGTGGCTTTTACGATCAGTTCTTATAAATTGCAGACGGCAAAAGATAAGGAGAGCGTGTGAAATGAATCTTCCAAAAAATATTTCGGAAAAGTTGATTTCCAAAATCTCCTTATTGAAACGGCGCGGTTTGCGAAGAAATTTTTTATCCGCGGCGGTATTCGTCGCTTTGCTGCTTCTTCTGATCGTCGTTTTTTTACCGACCCTGTGGGGACTTTCCACCTCTTTCAAATACGAGGACGATGTCTTTGAAACGATTACTTCCTTTTTCCCTAAACGTTGGACCCTGACCAATTATTCCGAAGTTTTCAGCAATCCTTATACGCCTATTCTGCGCTGGTTCTTTAACAGCGTAAAAATTGTGGTGACATATGTATTTTTATACCTTTTGATTACCTCGCTGGCTTCGTTCGGATTTACCCGCCTGCGCTTTAAGGGACGGGAGACTTTATTCTGGATATGTCTTTCCTCCATGATGGTTCCCGGCGTGATCAATATGATTCCCAATTACGCCATTATTTACAGATTAAATCTGATAGATAATATGTTTGCCATGGTCCTTCCCGGTCTGTCCGGCGTATTCGGAGTCTTTTTATTGAGGCAGTTCATGACCGGGATTCCGCGGGAATACGACGAGGCGGCAAAAATCGACGGGGCGGGTAAATTCAGAATTTATTTTCATATCATTCTTCCGATGTGTGTCCCCGCGCTGGTAACGCTCGCTATCTTTTCCTTTCAGGGGAATTGGAACGATTATATCTGGCCGTTGATGGTGACTAATCAGCCTGAAACCCGTACTTTGACGGCAGGCATGTCTACGTTTATCGAGAGATATACTCATCAATACGGGAAACTCATGGCAGGAGCCATGGCGAGTGCCATACCTGTTTTGCTGGTGTTTTTAGTGGGACAGAAATATTTTATTCGCGGTATTTCCATAGGAGGAATCAAGGGATAACGCTATGCAAGAGATTGTCAATTACGGAAAAATGTGTCCGAATCCCGTATTCGAGCGCAAAGACTATGTATTTTTAACGGGGGAGTGGAGGTTTTCCTTTTCCCCGTCCGAGGAAGAACCCGTATTCGATCGAAAGATTGTCGTACCCTATTCTTATGAATGTGAAGCGAGCGGAATCGGGGACGGAACCATGCACGAATGTGTCTGGTATGAGCGCGAATTGGAGATAAAGCCGCATGACGGTCGGATACATCTTTGTTTTGAAGGAGTAGATTATCATTGTTTCGTATACGTAAACGGAGGTTTTGCTTGTGAACATAGAGGCGGATATACTTCCTTTTTTGCGGATATTACAGAGCTTGTAAAAGCGGGGACGAATACTCTGCGGGTGAAGGTGCTGGACGATTTCAGCGGAGCCCAGCTCCGGGGCAAACAACGCCGCAAGTCGAGTAATTACGATTGCTGGTATATACAGACCACGGGGATCTGGAAACCGGTATGGCTGGAATACTGTGGCAGCAATCCCTTAAAGAGGATATTTTTTTCGCCTGAAAACGACGGTACGGTCTGTTTTGAAGGGGAGACGGAATACGAGGCGCAAGCAGAGATAGAAATATTCGAAGAGGGAAAATCGATTTGTACGCAACGGCTTGAAACCGTTTCCAAACTTTTGAGCGGAAAGGTAAAGCTGAATAATCCCCGTCTTTGGGACATAGAAAATCCCTTTTTGTACGAGGTAAAAATCCGTGTCTTTGGAGAAAGTACGGACGAAGTATCGACTTATTTTGCGTTTCGGGAAGTAAATACGGACGAAAACGGCGTCTATATCAACGGCAAAAAGGTCTATCTGAGAATGATACTTGCCCAAGGATATTGGAAAAATACGATGCTGACGGCTCCCGATGAAACGGCTTTGGAAAAAGATATTCTGTTGGCGAAAAAGCTGGGTTTCAACGGCATACGCATGCATCAGAAGGTAGAGAGCAACGTTTTCTATTATCTCTGCGATAAATTGGGAATGTATGTTTGGGGAGAAATTCCCAGCGCTTACGAGTATACCGACCGCATGAAGCGCGAATTCGGAGAGGATTGTCTGAAAATCGTCAGACAGTTGAAAGTATATCCCTGTATCATTGCTTGGGTGATTTTCAACGAATCATGGGGAATTCCCGAGATAAAAAATAATCGAGAATGTCAGTTGTTTGTAGAAGCGATACAGCGAAAGGTTCGCGCCGAAGACCCTACTCGCCTGATTGTCATTAATGACGGCTGGCATCAATTAAACGGGGATTTGCTGACCTTGCACGAATACGAGCAAAACGCGGAAACGCTCTTGAAGGAATATCGGGATAAAAACTACGTGGTGGGAGAAAAGCTCATCAACCAGAATCGTTGGGGAAAAAGTTTTGCCGACAATTATACATATTCTCATCAGGCGGTGATTATCTCGGAATTCGGCGGCGTAGCTATGGTCAGGGACGACGGCTGGGGATACGGCGATAAAGCGAGCGATTTGGAAGAATATCGCGTGCGGGTGACGGGGCTCGTGTCCGCGTTAAAGAGGATAGATTATCTCGCGGGCTTTTGCTATACGCAATTGACCGATGTTCAACAGGAGACGAACGGACTTTTAACGATAGAGCGGAAACCGAAACTACCGCTTGAATGTATTCGCAATATTTTTGCTTTTGAAAGGAATGTATAGAGGGAGGGTTAAAACTTTATGAAGGCAAATAAATTTATATGTCTGTTGGCGGCAGTCCTTGCGAGCTCGGTCCTGCTTGCAGGATGCGGCGCGGGAGGCGACTCATCGCTTGCAAAGACGGAGGAGACTTATGATAGGACGCTCCGCGTCAATTTGGGGGTGGAGAAAAAGGATAAAATTTCCCCTTATATCTATGGCCAGTTTATCGAACACATAGAGAGTTGTATTTATAACGGAATTTGGTCGGAGATACTTCTCGACAGAAAATTTTATTATGAAATCGGAGAGGTGGGATTTTCTCCTTGGCGTGCAGTTGCGGAGGATTTTGTAAAGAGCAATTCGGAAACGACATATAGCGGCGGACATTCGGCGGAAATATCTGCGGGCGGCGGCATTTTTCAGGAAGAACTTTCCTTGGAAAAAAAGGAATATAGCGGTTATTTGTACGCAAATGCGTCGCAGGATTCCAAAATAAAGGTGGAACTTTCTTCCTCTGCCTGGTCCGATTCCGTCGAAATAGACCTTTCGGCGGGGGAAGGATTTCAGAAATATTCGTTTTCGTTTCAAGGAGAGGCGGCGGATAATGCAAAATTTACGCTCTCCGTCCTTTCCGGAAATGCTCTGTTTGACTCTCTTTCTCTGATGCCAGCGGATAATTATCAAGGCATGAGACGAGATACCTTGGAACTTTTGAAAAAGTTGAACGGAACGATGTATCGCTGGCCGGGCGGAAATTTTCTTTCCGGCTACGATTGGAAAGACGGAATCGGAGACCGCGATAAACGTCCTTCTCGTCGCAATCTTCACTATATGGGATTGGAAAGCAGCTTTTCCAGCGAAGCGGAAATGCTGGCTTCCGATATGGTCAATTTAGAAGCGCTGGGATTTTACGGCGGTATCGAGCCGAACGATTTCGGCACGGACGAATTTTTGGCTTTTTGCGAGTATCTCGGCGCCGAGCCTCTGATGATGGTCAATGACGGATTGGGAAAGGTCGAAGACGCCGCGGATCTCGTAGAATACTGCAACGGTGCGGAAACGACGGAATACGGCCGTCAACGCGCGGAAAACGGTCATAAAGAGCCTTATGAAATCGAATATTGGGGCATAGGAAACGAGATGTTTGGGGATTGGCAGTTAGGACATGTCCCCGTGTCGGAATATGTACAGCGGCATAATCTTTTTGCCGAGACAATGAAGGAGAAAGATTCGTCTTTGCGGCTCATCGCGGTCGGAAACAATGCTTCGGAATGGAACGACGCAATGTTTGAAAACTGTGCGGAGAATATGGATTATACGGCCGAACATTTTTACGGCGAGCGGGACGAGGCGGACGTATTCAAGCATATTTCCAATATTACCAATAATGTAGATGACCGAATTTCCCGGCATCGGACATTGATAAAAAAATATCCTGCCTGTGCTTCGGTAAAGATAGCTTTTACCGAGTATGCGTACGATAAAGCTGTTACAGCCTCCCGATTGAAGGATGGCATGGGGATAGCGGCGGTCCTCAATCGTTTTATAGAAAATGCAGATATTGTAGAAATGGCTTGTTATTCTAGCACCTTAAATGCGACGCAGGGGTGCCTCACTACTACGGATACAGCGGCAACGTTGCAGGGGGCGGGTTATGTATTGCAAATGTATCGGCAATATATGCAAGAATATTCCTTAAATGCGGCAGTGCAGGCAGATAAAGAAATCGGGCTCGACGTTTCCGCATCGGTGAGCGCGGACGGTAAGACAATCACGCTCGCAGTAGTCAATCCTTCGGAATACGATGTAAGATTAGATTGCAGCCGATTGACGAACGTCAAGTCGATAATTCGGAGTACTCTTACAGCCGATTATTATGATTCCGACGGCAACGAGCTTTATACTGAATATAAAGAAAATCTCGCCTATCCCGTCGCCCCGATGATGAGCGTCAGCCTGTTCGTCATAGAACTTTAATCGAATTTTCAAAAATAAGGAGGAAAATCATGAAAAGAAAAAGAACAATAAAACTTTTGTTTTTATCCATGTTGAGCATTTCTTTGCTTGCAATTGCAGCCGCCTGCGGAGGAGAAGAAAACACAGAAACGAGCAGTGGAACAAACGTTTCGGATACGTCTTCTTCATCCCGTCCCGATAGTTCGTCCGACAGCATGGAAGAACAAGTGACGGATTATATGCTGGATGAGGAAAGAAAGTATACGGGAACGCTGGTAGACGGAAAGCCGGAGGGCGAAGGAACGCTGGAATGGGTACTCACAAATTGCGCGTATACGGGCGAATTTTCCAATGGAGTCTATGAGGGGAAAGGAGTTTTTGAGTGGAATAGTACGGGAGATAAGCTGGAAGGAATATTTTCCTGCGGAACGCCGATAACAGGAAAATATACGTATGCGAATACGATGAGCTATGAAGGAGAGTTCAATACGGAATGGAAGTTTGAAGGGGAGGGGATATTCGATTGGAATACATATAACGCGGACGGGAGCGTAAAGGCATACGGCTGGAAATATGAGGGGGAATTTAAGAACGGAAGTCCCGAAGGCTGTCGAGGGAAAGTGACGTTCAATCAAGAAGGGAAAGGAGAGGGAGTATATTGGTTTGAAGGAGAAATGAGCGGATTTCCGGAAGTGAAGAAAGGGCAGCAAGGAAGAGGCTATATCGTATATCCCGATAAAAGCACGTATGAAGGGGGAATTTATTATACGTCGGAAGGAGAATGGATCCGTTATGGGGAAGGCACGCAGAATTTCTTTTATACGACGTTTACGGGCGCGAGCGCGGGAGGTGAAGCCTCGGATAAAATCTATTGTTATGTCGGGGAATTTGACGGCCGAAATTATAGCTGGATGTATGGAAACGGAGTAATGTATTTCAGCGATATATCGGGAAATCCGACGGGTTATATTAAAGGCACTTGGAACGGTATGAGTCGAATAGGCGAATGGTCGGGGGAATGGAAGGAGGAATATCTTCTCGATAAGTGGAAATCTTTGAAAGAAATCGATTGGAAGCATGAATTTTTCAGAAAGTTAGAAGGATATATAGAAGCGGAATCTGACAAAGATATGACGGGCAAAACTCTTTTACTTGGAACCTCTACCTTTGAATATTGGTATACGAGCAAGGAAGATCTTTCTCCGGAATATGATTCAATCAATTTCGGAGTCGGTGGCTCTACTGCAAAGTGGTGGAACGAAAATGCTGAGCTCTTAAAGGGCGTGAAAGGGTGCCCCGAACAAATTTTGCTTTTTATCGGCGGCAATGATGTGGCTTCTTCTTACTCCACAAAAGATATTGTAGCTTGGAGTCAATCGTTTATAGGTAAATTGAAGGAATATTTTCCACAAAGTAAGATTGTTTTTGTTTCGCTCCAAACCGCGCTCATTCGCTGGAATCAGCGCGAACAGGTAAAAGAGGTGAATGCCGCGGTCAAATCATGGATAGAGACGGAAGAAAACATTTATTTTCTTGATATTTATGACTATCTCTATGATTCTCAGGCACAATCGGGCACTTATTACGATGCGGAATACGGGGCTTTACGAACGGACGTATGGCAGGCGGATAAGCTTCATCTAAATACGCTCGGATATGAATTATTTACGAAAGCAATTAAAGAAAAACTTTCCTATCTATTTGGCTCGCAATAAATGCGTAAAGAGGTAAAACGATGAAAAGAAAAATATTAGGATTTTTAGCCGCTGTATTTCTCGGAACAGCTATTTTAGGCTTTGCGGCCGCCTGCGGAGGAGAAGAAAACACAGAAACGAGCAGTGGAACAAACGTTTCGGATACGTCTTCTTCATCCCGTCCCGATAGTTCGTCCGACAGCATGGAAGAACAAGTGACGGATTATATGCTGGATGAGGAAAGAAAGTATACGGGAACGCTGGTAGACGGAAAGCCGGAGGGCGAAGGAACGCTGGAATGGGTACTCACAAATTGCGCGTATACGGGCGAATTTTCCAATGGAGTCTATGAGGGGAAAGGAGTTTTTGAGTGGAATAGTACGGGAGATAAGCTGGAAGGAATATTTTCCTGCGGAACGCCGATAACAGGAAAATATACGTATGCGAATACGATGAGCTATGAAGGAGAGTTCAATACGGAATGGAAGTTTGAAGGGGAGGGGATATTCGATTGGAATACATATAACGCGGACGGGAGCGTAAAGGCATACGGCTGGAAATATGAGGGGGAATTTAAGAACGGAAGTCCCGAAGGCTGTCGAGGGAAAGTGACGTTCAATCAAGAAGGGAAAGGAGAGGGAGTATATTGGTTTGAAGGAGAAATGAGCGGATTTCCGGAAGTGAAGAAAGGGCAGCAAGGAAGAGGCTATATCGTATATCCCGATAAAAGCACGTATGAAGGGGGAATTTATTATACGTCGGAAGGAGAATGGATCCGTTATGGGGAAGGCACGCAGAATTTCTTTTATACGACGTTTACGGGCGCGAGCGCGGGAGGTGAAGCCTCGGATAAAATCTATTGTTATGTCGGGGAATTTGACGGCCGAAATTATAGCTGGATGTATGGAAACGGAGTAATGTATTTCAGCGATATATCGGGAAATCCGACGGGTTATATTAAAGGCACTTGGGACGGATTAATTCGCGTGGGACCCTATACGGCTCCTTGGGCGGAGGAACAGCTTCTCGATAGGTGGAAAGATACGGAAGAGCTTACTTATACAGACGGCTATCTCTCTTTGTTTAATGAGTATATGGATAAATACGGGGAGACGGATATGGCGGATAAACTTCTGATGCTGGGAGATTCCCAGTTCAGTAAGGAATGTTTTTCTCAGGCGACCGACCTTTTCGCCGACGAATTTTCCGCCGTCAATATTGCCATAGGCGGCACTACCTCGGCATGGTGGCGGGATATGCTCGACGAGCTCATCCTTGGAGCGCCGAAATATATTCTCGTACATGTAGGAGGCAACGATATTCGTACAGGGACGCCGTTGGAAACAGCCGTGCGCGATACAAAGAACCTCATAGACGAATTGGCGGTAAAATATCCTCGCGCTGAAATATTCTATGTTTCCGGGATTGTCGGCGCTTTTGACTATGAGCAGGCCTTTGATGAGAAATTGATTTCCTTAAACGACCAAATGGAAGAATATGCCGAGGAAAGTGGCAATTTTGAATATATCGATGTGTTTTCCGTCCTGTATAGTGTTGAAAATAAATCGAATATTTACGATGAACGCTTCGGCTATCTTCAAGAAGACCTTTTCACGGATAGGCTTCATCTTACAAAAGCGGCCTACGATTTGTGGGGAAATGCGATTAAGCAATCGCTGTTGCAATTTACAAATGGTAAATAAAAACGAAAGGAGGAATTTCGATGAAAATTCATAAAAAACTATTACTACTATTGTGCGTTATCTCCCTCGGAGCTGCCATAGGCGCATTGAGCGCCTGTAATACTCCCGTAGATTCCGGGAAAACGTCGTCCTCAGATTTTACATCTTCTGACGGCACGGAGGATAATTCGTCGCAGACTTCGGATATATCGGGCGGCTCCGATTCTACATCGGCCTCCGATTCGGAGTCCGAAACTTCGGAAGGCTCATCTTCGGAGGTACATACGCACGAATATATCGGCGGGGTTTGCTCGTGTGGGGAGCAAGATTCCGATTTTACGGGCGAGGCGATAGAATACCGAGTCGATAGCGGCGTCTATACAGGCGCCATGAAAGACGGGGTTCCCCACGGTTCGGGAGTGCTTACCTACGATGACGGAAAGGAGCTTACCGCGGAATTTACCGAAGGGACTTATAGCTCCGGCACGCTCGTCTATACGAATGGAAATGTATATGAAGGGGACTTTGATTCGGAGGGCAGGTATTCGGGAACGGGACGATATACGTTTTCCAGCGGAATGTATTACGAAGGAGAATACGTCGCGGGCTTGCGGGAAGGCGAAGGTTTATTTACATGGAGTACGAACGGCGATTTAGATAGCGCTTGGTTGTTTCGCGGGACGTTCAAGGCCGATAAAGCATATTATGGCAAAACGACCACGACAAAAACGCAGGGACTCATTTGGTACGAAGGCTATATGAACGACCTCAACGACGTAGATACTACAAAATTGGGGAAAGGCTTTTACGATTATGCAAATGGCTGTTCTTATACGGGCGAGTTGTATTCGACGGGGGCGCTGTTGGGTGCGACATTCCATGGCGATGGAAAATTCGTTTGGTCGGGGTCCGATTTCGTGGGAGAATGGAAGGACGGCACGCCGCTTTCAGGCACAAAGACCTTTTATGCAGAATCGGAGAATAAAACCGTCACGGGTGTATATAAAGGCGAGGTAAACGCCTCTTACGAATTTCATGGCACAGGACGATATACGTTTTCCAGCGGAATGTATTACGAAGGGGAGTACGTCAATAACCTGCGGGAAGGAGAAGGCTTATTCACATGGAGTACGAACGGTGACTTAGATAGCGCTTGGTTGTTTAAGGGAACCTTTAAGGCGGGAAAAGCCTATTACGGAAAGACGACCACGACAAAGACGGCGGGACTTCTTTGGTATGAGGGCTACATGAACGACCTCAACGATATCGATACTTCAAAGAGAGGGAAAGGGTACGTTTATTTTTCAGATACTAACTGTACGTATACGGGCGAATTATATTCGTCGGGTGCCTTGGAAACTTCTGTCTATGATGGAGAAGGTCGTTTTACCTGGCCGGGGTCTGACCTTGTCGGAAGCTGGTCTGACGGAGTTCCGACCAGCGGCAGAAAGACCTTTTATAAGGAAAACGAGAACCTTACTCCCACAAGCTATTATGAGGGTACATTCAAAAATTGGAACTATGAAGGAAAAGGACGGTATGATTATCTGAACGGCTGTTGGTATGAGGGCGATTTCGTCAATAACGTCTTTGAGGGAGAAGGTATATTCAGTTGGAATAAAGAACTCGGAAAGGGCGTATATCTCGTCGGAAGGTTTTCCGGCGGAGCAGCCGTATCGGGAACGAAATATTGGCCGACGAGGACAGCGGGGCTCCTTGAATATACGGGCAAGTTCTCCAATACCGACAATATCGATATTACTTCTTCGGGAAGCGGCAAATATGCCTTTCCCAACGGAGATATTTACGAGGGCGGCTTGCAGGTGACGATTGCGGACGGAACAGAGAGCACCCTGACGGGAACCGGAAGGCTGATTTATGCCGTTCCTTCATTGAGCGGAAAAGAATTAGGGCTTGACGGCGAAGCCGCTTCTTTGAAGGTAAAAGAGATATACGGAGAATTTACGTCAGGGGAAATAAATGGCTCGGCGGTGTACTATCTGACGGACGGAGAAGGCAACGCGGCGGGATATATAACGGGCCGCTATGACGGAGTTTCAAGAATCGGCGCAATAGATGCGAATTTTGAATATACGTTGCCTGAGGAATACGAGAGGAGTAAGGATTATACTCCCGTCGAAAATGAGGCATAATAAAGCGGGAAGGCGAGGCGCCGCCCGACGAGCGGCGCCTGAAAATAAAAGCATGGAGACGTAAGAAATGAAAAGAATTTTAACTTTGGCGGTAGGGGCGATGTTGGCGCTTTCGGTTTGCGGGTTTTCGGGGTGCGGGGAGAAAAACACCTCCGCAGAGCAAACGCTCACCTACGATAACGGCAGTGTATATGTAGGCGAAGTCAAGGACGGAAAGGCCAACGGCAGTGGAAAGTTGACGGACGCGAACGGAAATATTTGGGAAGGCGAATTTATCGATGACTTTTTGCAGGGCTATGGTAAGTATACCGGTTTTGATTTTGTAGAATATACAGGTGAATTCAAAGATTCCCTGTTTGACGGACTCGGCTACATTGTCTATTCTAACGGCGACGAATATTGGGGGCAATTTGAAAACAATCAAAAGATTGGTGCGGGAAGAATGGTTTTTGCCGATTCCGGCTGTGTATACGAAGGAAGCTGGGCGGACGATAATATGTCGGGATTTGGCTGGATGTCTTGGAGCATGGGAGATATTTATTGGGGGAATTGGAAAAACGGAACCCCGCAAGGCTTCGGCTGTAAAGTATTTTTCGATTCCGCGTTTTCTATCAAGGGGGATTATCTCACTTATAATATTTATTCCGGCAGAATGTCGGGCAATCTCATGGACGGCTGGGGCATGATGTACTATGCGGAATCGGGCGGAGTCTATGCCGGAAATTGGAAAGGCGGGGTGCGGGACGACGAAAACGGAATATATTATTTTGAGGAAGGCGCCGAATGGCTGAAATTCGTCGGCAATTTTTCCGCAGAGGAAAATGACGGCTGGATTTGGGGCGAGGGCACCATGTATTATGCCGATGGCAGGGTCGTAGAAGGAATTTTCCACGGTACGGAACTGATTGAGGCTTCGTCCGAGACGCAAGAGCCAATATCGCCAATCGACCCTTTATCCCTTTTCATGGATAATCAGAGTTTAGTTTCGGGCTTAGAGCTTCTCGATCGGGCGAAATAAGAGAAAGGGGCTGGGAAATTTTACCCAAGGATTGCTTTCCGCGCAAATTTCTGATATAATAGCTCGTATAAGACGATTCAAGGAGAGTACTGTATGTCCGATAAAACTCTTTTATCTCAAAGAACCATGCTGGAAGAAGCGAACGCTTTTGTCTTAGAGCAACGAAAGAACGTGAACGAATTTTATAAACCCCTCTATCATTTTTCTCCTCCCTGCGGTTGGATGAACGACCCGAACGGCCTCGTCTATTTTCGAGGAGAATATCATGTATTCTATCAGTTTCATCCTTATTCGTCTCAGGGGGGATTGATGTATTGGGGTCATGCGAAAAGCCGCAATTTTACGACATGGGAGCATCTTCCTGTCGCCCTTGCTCCCGATGCGCCCTATGATAAAAACGGCTGCTGGTCGGGCGGAGCAATCGTAATAGAGGACGTCCTCTATCTGATTTATACGGGACATTATGATGAAAACGGAGAGCGTAGGCAAACGCAGAATATCGCATTTTCCCGCGATGGAATCCATTTTGAAAAATACGCCGGCAACCCCGTTATAGAGGCAGCGTCCGCACCCATGGGAGTGTCGAAGGCAGATTTTCGCGACCCGTTTGTGTGGAAAAAAGACGGAAAATACTATTGTCTTTTGGGTACCTTGCAAAACGGTGTACCCACGGCTCTCCTTTACCGCTCAGAGAACTTTTTCGATTGGGAGTTTTTCAACATATTCTTACAGCGCGAGAATAGCGGTTACTGTTATGAATGTCCGAATATGACGAGGATAGGCGATACCGATGTATTGTTTCTTTCTCCTGTAGATTTTCCCGCGGACGGCTTTGCTTTTACGAATTGTAATTCCGTTGTCTATTCGTCGGGCAAAATCGATTATCAAAAGGGCTGCTTTGGCGGAAGTCCCTTTCGGGAGGTGGACGGAGGAACGGATTTTTATGCTACCCAAGTCGTATATTCTCCCGAAGGAAAAAGTATTTTATTGGCTTGGATGAATCTTTGGAATCGTACAATGGTAACGGATCAGCTCGGACATGGTTGGCAGGGAATGATGACGCTCCCGCGGGAGCTCAATATAAAAGACGGAAAGCTGTTACAAAGGCCCGCTCAGTCCCTTTCAGAATGTCTGAAAAATCCCGTCACGGTCAATGATACGTTGACGGGAGAGAAAAGCTACGCAGGAATAGAGGGAAGGACGCTTTGTCTCCGCGTCAAAGCGGATATTTCCTCTTGTCGTCGTTTCGGCGTCAAGGTATTGTCCGACGGCGAGCATTTTTTGTCTGCCGTTTATGATAAGGAGCGGAAGCAATTTACCATAGACCGCAGAAAGAGCCTTCACGTCATTAAAGGGCATGCGCGAGAGCAGGGGAGCGAAGAAATGCGAGTTTTGCCCTATGATTGCGGCGGCTCGACCTTCAAAATGGAAATTTGGCTGGATAGATGCGCTGCCGAGGTTTTTTTAGGCGACGGGGAGGGCTCGTTGAGCATGTTGGTTTATAACGGGAACGGCGGAAAGGTTTCCTTTTTTGCAGAGGGCAAAGCCGAGCTGCATATAGAAAAGGGAGAGGTCGTCCCGACGCCTTCGCCGTAGGGATAAGCCTTGCAAAAAATAGATAAAAAAGGAATGTATGGATAAGATTCTCAGTTTGGATATTTCCGACGATAAAAAATTAAATTTTGTCGCGATGGCGCTCAGTTCTTCTCTGCGGACGGATATTTTGAAAATGCTTTCCGTTCAAAGCCGCAGCGTCAACGAAATTGCTTTTCAACTAAATATTTCTAAATCTACGGCTTCCGTAAATTTGAAGATTCTCGAAGAAGCGGGATTAGTGATGTCGGAATACCAAGCGGGTAGACACGGGTCCATGAAACTATGCTCGATTGTCAATGAACGCTTGACTATAAATTTAATGAACAACCGCGGTCAAGCAGATACGCAACTTTATACAGTGGAAATGCCCATCGGCGGTTATACAGATTTTTATATCAGTTCTCCGCCGTGCGGACTCGTGACGGAGGAAAAATATATCGGCCGCGATGACCATGTTGCTTCCTTTTATAATGTAGAGCGTTTTCGTGCACAACTGTTGTGGTTTCGCCAAGGGTTTGTGGAATATAAATTCCCCAAAGAATTTTCCGGCCGAAAGATTGAAAGTCTCGAATTTGTCTTTGAGGCATGTGCCGAAGCACCCGGTTATCGTATGGAATATCCCTCGGATATTACGATTTGGGTAAATGGGAAGGAAGTAGGTACATGGACTTGTCCGGGAGATTATGGAGGGAGAAGGGGAATCTATACGCCTGAATGGTGGTCTCTCGCTTCCACCCAGTTCGGGGAGTATAAGCGCTGGCTGATCAATTCCAAGGGAAGTTATCTCGAAGGAACGCGAATTTCCGGCATTTGCTTAAAGGATTTGAAAATTGAGGAATCGGAATGTATCACTTTTCGCATCGGAATTAAGAATGATGCGAAAAATGTCGGGGGAATCAATCTTTTTGGAGAAAAATTCGGCGATTATCCGAGAAATATTACAATGGCGATTCAATATAAAATATAGGGATATTTTCTATAAAATTAAAGTTTTCGATTCAAAGCAAATATTGTGAAATTGTTACGAAAGAAGAAATGGAAAAACGCTATATCCAAATTTTTTTTGGCCATATCGTCGAAAGCTCTGGCTTTACCAGAGCTTTTTTATACAAAAGGCAAGAAAAAGGTTGGATTGGATAGTAAGGACGCGACTCACAATGTTAAGCGTAGAAAAACAAGTTTTGTAAAAACAGGTAAAAATTTTTCACTTTTTTGATTGACTATTTCGGAAAAATGTTTTAATATAATAGAAAGGAAATAAAACTTTGCAAAAATCAATAAGGAAGGAATTTGAAATGAACAGAATTATGCCGGCATATCCTCTCTTTGTCAAGGATCCGAATTTTTCTCTTTGGTCGGTCACGGAAGAACTTTGCAGCGCGAATCTCCAAAGTTGGTGGGGTGCGGAAAAGAAGATTTACGGATTTTTGAAAACGGGCGGAAAGACCTATTGCTTTATGGGAAATGCCGAGGATTTTTCCTGCTTCGGAGTGGAAAAAGCGAAACAGCTTTCTCTTTCCGTTACGGCGTTTTCTACCGATTACGAATTTTCTGCGGGGGAAGCGAAGCTGAAACTTAAATTCGTCTCTCCCCTGCCCCCGGATGATCTCGATTTATTCTCTATGCCTGTCTGCTATATGGAATACGAGGTTTCGGGGGTAGACGACGCCGAACTTTCCGTATTCGTCAACCGCCGTATCTCCTATAACGACGTCGCAGAAAATTCCAATCGCGGTGTCCGCGGCGGCGTAATCGCGTTGAATGGCTTTGAAAGCGCATTTATGGGGCTCAAACGGCAGCTGCCGCTTTCAAATAACGATGATGCCGTCGGCGCGGATTGGGGATATTTCTATCTTTCGGGGGAAAACGCATATATTTTGGACGAAAAGGACCTCTCCGCCTATCTTTCCTGCGGCTTCAAAGAATTTTTCGGGAACGGAGAAGAGAAATACATGGGTTCTTTGAACGTCGGAGAAAAAGGCGCGGTGATGCTCGGATATGACGACGTCGTTTCCATAGACTATTTCGGGGATTTTCTGAAAGGATATTATCTCGAAAAACATACGATTATAGAGGCTCTGGAATACATATTCAAAAATTATCCTTCTATCGACGGCGATTTGACGGCGTTTGACGAGGATTTGAGAAAGCGCGCGGAAAAGTACGGCGGGGAATATCTCGATATTTTGTATGCCTCTCTGCGCCAAAGTATGGCTGCGCATAAGCTGGTTCGAGATAAGGAGGGAAAACTCCTTTTCCTGTCCAAGGAATGTCGCTCGAACGGCTGTATTGCAACGGTAGATGTCAGCTATCCTTCCATACCGCTCTTTCTTTTATATAACCCTGAGTTGATTAAGGGGATGATGCGGCCGATTTTGAAATTTTCAAAAATGCCCGTATGGAAATACGATTTTGCTCCGCATGATGTGGGAACCTATCCCGCTTGCTGTGGGCAAGTCTATGGCCTCAAAACGGATAAGACACATTATCACGGGAATTATGCGAAAGAGGGTTGGATAGAAACGCATGCTCCGCTTTATTTGCTGCCTGCATCTTTCGACGCCTATGATTTCAATATGCAGATGCCGGTGGAGGAATGTGCCAATATGCTGATAATGTTCCTCGCCTGTTACCGTTTTGACGGCGATATAGACTTTTTCAAACAGGACTATTCTCTTGCGGAGTGTTGGGTAGAATATCTCGTCCGCTATGGATTAAGGCCGGAAAACCAGCTCTGTACGGACGACTTTGCCGGACATCTCAAAAACAATATCAATTTGGCAATCAAGGCCACAGTGGGGATCGCGGCCTATGCGGAGCTCGCCGTCGCGTGCGGAAAGGCGGAGGTCGGCGCAAAATACCGCAAAATCGCGGAGGATTTCGCTGCTGAAATTTCCGCTTTCGGAGCGAAGTTTTCTCATCTGCCCCTTACTTGGGATACGGGAGAAGAGACTTTCAGTCTGAAATATAATTTCGCTTTTGAAAAACTTTTTAATCTCGGACTGTTCTCTCAATCGATTTTGGAAAAGGAAGTGGATTACTATCTTGAAAAATGCGGACGTTTCGGTACTCCGCTGGATAACCGCAACGGATATATCAAGAGCGATTGGCTGATGTGGTCGGCCTCTTTGACGGACGACCTTTCCAAAAAGAAGAAGCTCATTTCCGCATTGGACGTATATCTGAAACAGTCTCCCGACAGAGTTCCCTTCTCCGATTGGTATGAGGCAAAGGACGGTTCGCATTATCATTTCCTCGCTCGTTCCGTGCAGGGCGGCTGCTTTATTCTTCTCCTCAAAGATAAAAATTCATAATAAAGAGAAAGGCTCCGCGGCAGAATAAGCGGAGCCTTTTCATTTATTTGTAAAGGGGATATAAATCGGACTTATGCCGTCAATTGAGGAATGACAAGGGAGAGGATAACGAGTGCGCCCAAAGCGATGCGATACCAGCCGAAGGGCTTGAAGTTATGTCTCTTGACGAAATTCATTAAAAATTTGATTACAACCAAAGAGACGATAAACGCAACGGCGGAACCGAGCAGGAGGACGAGAATTTCCGTTCCGCCCAAGACGCCCCCGCCGATAAAAAATTTCAGCATTTTGAAACCGCTCGCGCCGATCATTACGGGGACGGCGAGGAAGAAGGTAAACTCCGCGGCGGCGGGGCGGGCCACTCCGACGAGCAAGGCGCCCAAAATCGTCGCGCCCGAACGGGAAGTTCCCGGAATGAGAGAAAGTACCTGAAACGCTCCGATGATAATAGCGGTCTTATAGTCGATCTCGTGTGTGGTCTGAATCCGAAATTCTCGTTTTTTGTTGCGATTTTCCACGAGGATAAAAGCGATACCGTAGATAATCAGCATGAGAGAGATTACAAGCGGGGTATGCAGATATTTTTCGAGAACGTCGTCCAAGGGAATCCCGATGATTGCGGCGGGGAGACAGGCGACTAAGACTTTGCCCCAGAGAGAAAAAATATCCCTTTGCACGGCGGGCTTTTCCTTGAAACGGAAGGGAAACAGCTTTTTCCAAAACAGCACCACGACGGCCAAAATTGCCCCTAACTGAATGACGACGAAGAACATGGATTTGAAATCCTCGGTCACGTTTTTAAGAGGCCAGAAGCTGTCGAACAAAAGCATGTGTCCGGTGCTGGAAATAGGAAGCCATTCGGTAATTCCCTCTATAATGCCGAGAAGGATAACTTGTAGGATAACGATAAAGCCCATATAAATTCTCCCGTTTCGCTATACATACGATATGCAAGAATGACAAAATTATAACATGGATTTTGCGATATGTCCACAATATTCACGAGAATTTCGTAAAAATAAACAAAAAATTTTCGTTAAAACTATTGCAATTGCCTTAAAGATGTGTTATAATGATAATGTATTCAAGATAGAAACTGTGAACGACTACGGTTTTGATTTTGCCTTATGCAACACGAGATCGACGTTTGAATGTTCTTATTCAGGGTACAAAAATTTTTATTTCTATGGAGGTACCCGAGATGAGTCAAGGTACGGTTAAGTGGTTTAATTCTGAAAAAGGCTATGGCTTTATTGCAAACGATGAGGGCGGCGACGACGTTTTCGTACATTATTCTGCCATTCAGGCGGAAGGTTATAAGAGTCTGAAAGAGGGGCAGAAAGTTTCTTTTGAGACGGAAACCGATCCCAAGAACCCCAATAAGTTGCGCGCGGTCAACGTTACGGCTCTGTAATTTTTTTGAGCGAAAGAAAGGCGAAAGTGTTTTTGTGGCGGCCGCGTTATTTATAAGATTGCGCTACACGGCGAAAATTTGTATTTTCAACCCCACTCGTCTTGATATTTAGACGGGGGGGGGGTCTTTTTATTTGAAGGAATTGATTGCATGCAAGATAATAAAAAATTTCCCGCGGAAGACGATACGCAGTCCGGCTCGTCTTCGTCTGCCTCCGAGCCGTCTCCGAATTTGTCGGACGCGGACAAGGATGAGGCGAAGGCTCGTTCGGCGACGGACGAGGAACAATTAAATGCTTGTCCTGTTACAGACGCGGAAAAATCAAATTCTTGTTCCGTCGAGGAGGGAGAGCAGTCGAATTGCCACCGCGGTGCGGGAGAGGCGTCTCCGCATAAGCTTTCTTTTTGGTCCCGTTGTAAAGAGCGGTTAAAGGTGTGGAAAAATGCACTCGTTCAGGCTTTGGGCGAGCGGTCTGCGGAAGTCAAGCACGCAAAAGCGAAGCGTATTGCGGTTGGGGTAGGGCTTGCTTTAATTGTATTGTTTTTCCTCGTGTTTTATTTTACCGTCGGTTGGAAAATCGCCCAATTCGTCAAGGATCCGGAAGAATTCAAGGCATGGCTGAAAAGTTTTGACGAAGGAAATCAGGTCGGAAGTATTCTCATTTTTATTTTTCTCCGTATCGTGCAGACGGTATTGAAGCTCATTCCCGGTGAAGCTTTGGAGATTGCCGCGGGGTGTGCGTTCGGTACGTGGGAGGGACTGCTTTGGTGTTCGGTAGGAAGTTTTATCGGCTCATTGATTATCGTTTTGCTGGGCAAAAAATACGGTATGAGGCTGGTGGGGTTGTTCGTCTCTCCTGAAAAAATGCAGTCGATTGCGTTTCTGCGCAATAAGAAGAGATTAAATATTACCTTTTTCCTTCTGTATTTTATTCCCGGTACGCCTAAGGATATGTTCACTTGGTTAGTGTGCCTTACGGACGAAAATGTATTTATGTTTCTTTTGATTACTGCCGTCGCGAGAATTCCCTCTATCGTTACGTCTACTTGGTGCGGACAGGAATTGGTCAACCAAAATTATTGGCTGTCTGCGGGAATTTTAGGGGGGACGATACTTTTAGGCATCATCGGGGGATTAATCTATAAATTTGTCTTAAATAGACGTAAAAAGATGCAGGAAACGGAAGAATAAGAGAAAAGCGCGGCGATAAAAACCGCGCTTTTTTTGTCGAAGAAAGCGGGAATCTCCGAAAAACCGATGGTAAATAAGCGAAAAATTGCGAAAAAGTAAAAAATTTTTTATGTTTTTGACAATACTTCCTATTCTTCGACGTTTTTCGACAAACAAAGACAATTTTCTTTATTGATATTTTGCGTACATCGTGTTATAATTAAATCACAAATTTACTTGGGAGGATGAATCTTATGTTATTAAACTATTGCGGCAAAGAAGAAAACAAGGTATCTCTGGAACAGATGCGTGAAGAGGTTTTGGCTATGCTGAAAGTGTGCTTTGAAGGTGAGGCGGCGGAAGAGGGTGAAAGAATTCGCCTGATTCTGCCTGACGGAAAAGCCTTTTCCGTATATGTCAGTGAAAATTGAACGTTTTTTGTTCGGACGGAGAATTTTGTTGGAACTTATCGCAGCAAAGACAAAACGCGCTATTGACAAATAGCGCGTTTTGTTGTATAATTTTAAGGCAAGCGCGTTGCGCAATACTTTCGAAAAAGGACGGAAACACAATGTATCCCGATACTCTATTTTTGGGGCTGACGCTCTACGACATTTTTATTCTCGTCGGCGTCGTAGCCGCCTTTCTGCTCGCCGACCGCATGACGGTCAAGAGCGGTTTCTCTGTCACCCTGCAAAAAATCGTCATTGTCTGCGCGTTGTCCTGCGTCATTGGCGGCTACGGTTCCGCGGTGCTCTTTCAGGCCTTTTATAACATAAAAGAAGAGGGAAAATTCGTCATCAATTCCGGTACGGGGGCGACGTTTTACGGCGGCCTGATCGGCGGTGCCGCGGCATTTCTTTTAATTTATTTTCTCGCCGGCAGGCGCTTTTGCAAGGATAACGAAGCGGTAAAACGCTTTCCCGATATGCTCGATATCGGCGCGTGCTGCGTGCCCTTGGCGCACGCCTTCGGTCGTATCGGCTGATGGCGGGCTGCTGCCACGGCGCCGAGACGGATGCATGGTACGGGATTCCCATGAAAATCGGCGGAGTCTATAAAAAAATGGTTCCCGTTCAGTTGTTTGAAAGTATCTTCCTCTTTATTCTCGCGGCCGTTCTCATCGTTCTTTTCTTTAAGAACAAAGGCAAGCATAAATTCCCCTTAATGCCCGTATATTGCATCGGGTACGGAATTTGGCGCTTCTTTATTGAATTTGCCCGCACGGACGACAGAGGAAATACGTTTATTCCCTTTTTGACGCCTTCCCAGCTCATAGCCCTGCTTTTGATTGTCGTCGGCGTCGTCTATTTCCTGCTTTGGTTTTTTAAGCTGAGAAAAAAGGTCGAAAACGAGACGAAATAAAAAAGAATAAAAAATAGGGAAAAAGTTGGCGGCTTGCTGTTGACTTTTTCCCTGTTTCATGTTATAATCGACTCGGAAAAAAGGAAATGAGATACTTTTTCCTTTATACTTTAACGTTCAAGTAACTGTTTTCAAAAAGGCGATAGAAAGGGAGGACCAAAAGCATGGAGCAACAGGAAGCGCAGAAGCTGTTTGCGGAGCTTTTCAAAGCGGAAGCGACGGATTTATTTACGGCGGCCGGAAGGATCAACGTCATCGGCGAGCACGTGGATTATTGCGGGGGGAAGGTATTTCCCGCCGCGCTCAATCTGAGGTGCAACGTTTACGGACGGAAGAACGGGGAGAACGTGATCCGCGTGGCGGCGAGCGATTTCAAAGAAGTCATTACGTTGGACATTGATAAGCTGGACTCATATAAAAATTTGAAATGGGGCAACTATCAGGCAGGGGTGGCCTATTATTTGCAGGAGAGCGGAACGCCGATCGTCGGTTGCGATCTTCTTTACGACTGCACGGTGCCGTTCGGGAGCGGTCTGTCCTCGTCGGCGTCCATAGAGGTTTCCACGGCGGTTGCGCTTTCGGAGTACGCGGGAGTGGAATACGACAAAGTAAAGCTGGCGCTTCTTTCGCAGAAAGCCGAGAATAAGTATGCGGGAGTAAATTGCGGAATCATGGATCAATTTGCTTCGGCTATGGGCAAAAAGGACCATGCGATTTTGCTCGATTGCAGCACGCTGGAATATGAATACGTGCCCTTACAGCTCGGGGATTACTGTATCGTCGTGGCAAATTGTAATAAGCCTCATAATCTCGTAGAGAGCAAATATAACGTGCGTCGCCACGAGGTAGAGACGGCGTTGAAGGCAATCAATGGAATTAAGCCCGTTTCCTGCCTTGCGGCGCTTTCTCCGAAGGAATTCAACGAAGTGAAATACGTCCTTTCGGGAGTGGTGTCCAAACGTGCGGAACACGTCGTCATGGAGTGTCAGAGGGTTCAGGATGCCGTAAAGGCGTTGAAAGCGGGCGATTTGGTAGAACTCGGCAGACTGCTGAACGAGAGCCATTACAGCTTGCGCGATTTGTACGAGGTGACGGGCAAGGAGCTGGATACTCTGAGCGCGCTGGCGCGGAAGGAAACGGGGTGTCTGGGTTCGCGCATGATCGGCGCGGGATTCGGCGGCTGTACGATTTCCATCGTCAAAAAGAACGCGGTGGAAGGCTTTATCCGTCGGGTAGGGAAGGCCTATTTTGACGCGATAGGCTATCGGGCCAGCTTTTATGAAACTTCTATTGAAGACGGGATCACGGTACAGAAATTATAACGGCGGGGCAGAGTATGATAAACGAATATATTTCCGATTTATTGACGTATGCGAAAATTCACCTCGGCATGAAGGAAGAGGACGGGGTATATCTTTCCAATCGGATTTTGGAAAAGCTGGGCGTGCTCGAGTTTGAACCCTGCGAGGCGAACGAAAAGAGAATCGCGGCGCTGAAATGTCCCGACGAGGTGGTTGCGCCGCTTCTCGCGTACGCGAAGGAACAGGGACTCGTAGAGGAGGGCGAAGAGGAATTTTTCACCTCCGACCTTTTGGATATCCTTTCCCCGCGCCCGTCGGAAGTGACGGAAAAATTTGCGGCGGAATATCGCCGAAACCCCGAAAAGGCATTTGACGGGCTGTATGATTTGGGCGTCAAAAACGATTACGTGAAGCTGTCCGCGATCGAAAAAAATAAATGTTGGATTGCGGAGACGACGAAAAATAAAATCGAAATCACGATCAATTTAAGCAAGCCCGAAAAGAACAATAAACAGACGGCTAAGCTCAGAAACGTCTCGGCGGGTTATCCCAAGTGCATGCTCTGCCGCGAAAACGTCGGGTATGTCGGGCAGGGCCGTACCCGCCGCAATATGCGCACGGTACCCCTGACGCTGGCGGGGGAGGAATGGTTTTGGCAGTATTCTCCCTATGCGTATTTTTATCAGCACGGGATCGCCATCAACGCGAAACATACCCCCATGGTGCTGGACGGAAAGACGTTTTTGAAACTTCTCGATTTCGTGGACTATGCGCCGCAGTACTTTATCGGCTCCAACGCGCCCCTTCCCATCGTCGGCGGCAGTATTTTGGCGCACGAACATTTTCAGGGCGGAAAACACTCCTTCCCGATGTTCAAGGCTCCGACGGCGCTCGAACTCGTCTCTCCCGACGCGGGCGTGAAGGCGAGTCTTCCCGATTGGTACAACAGCATCGTTTTGCTGCAAGGAAAGGATAAAGGAGCAATCGTCGCCCTCGCGGAAAAGGTGCTCGGGAAATGGCTGGACTATTCGGACGAGAGCGTAGGCATCATCGCGAAGACGGACGCGCCGCACAACACGCTGGCGCCCATCGCGAGAAAGGAAGGAGGGGAATATTTCCTCTATCTTCTGCTCCGCAATAACCGCTGCGACGAAGAAAATCCCGACGGAATTTTCCATGCGCATAAGGAATACCATAATATCAAGAGCGAATCCATCGGACTCATCGAGGCCATGGGGCGGTTTATTCTTCCGGGACGTTTGGATTATCAACTGAAAGAGGTGGAAAAATTCCTGACGGGCGAAAACAAGGAAATCGCGGAAAATATGACGATTCATAAGGATATGATTTCCTCGTTGCTCAAAGAATACGGAGACAAACTTTCCGAAGAACAGGCGCACGAGGCGGTATTCGGACGGGTAGAAAAGGTCTGCGAATCCATTCTCGACAACACCGCGGTATTCAAGCGCGACGAGCGCGGCAGGGCGGCGTTCCTGCGCTTCTTGTCGGAGTGCGGCTTTTCGGCAAAATAAATTCGGCCGAATCGTTCGGAGGAGCGGCGCTGACTTTTGATTTATTTTCGTATTAAGCTCCCGTATCCTGTTTTCGGATACAGGGAAGATAAAGCGGCTCCGCGGGTTCGGGGCCGCTTTGACGTAACGAGAGACGATAAACGGGGCTGAAAAAATGGCAAAACGAATTACGATAAAGGATATTGCACGGGCGGCGGGGGTGAGCCCGCAGGCAGTTTCACACGCTTTAAGCGGTGCGGACGACGTTTCGGAAGCGACCCGAAGGAGAGTAAAAGAGATTGCGGAGAAGCTCAATTACGTGAAAAATTCGGCCGCGAGTTCCCTTCGCTCGGGCGGGACGAAAATGATAGCGGTCGTTTACGATAACCCGCTGAACGTCTACTTTTCTTTCATGACGGCATATCTGCACGAGTGTCTGAAAGCGGAGGGGTATTCCATAATCATGATGGTGGAGCCCGTCCGACGCTTTTCTTCCGAATTATATCTGTCCGTCGTCTCCCGCAACGTGGACGGCGTTCTGAGCTTTATCGAGCCTTCCGAAGATTTAGGCGATACGATAGAAACATACGGGGTACCCGTTGTTCTGGTGGGGAGGCGCTCGGAGGTGAAAAATGTGGACTGTATTTATACGGACGACGAGAACGGGGGCAGGGCTGCGGCGAGATATTTGGCCGACGGCGGAGCGAAGAAAATAGCCTGCCTGTTTGAAGATCTCGATTTTACTTGCGCGCGGGACAGATACGAAGGTTTTAAGTCGGAACTTCTCTCCCGCGGACTTTTTTCCGAAAAGAGAGTTTTGTTTCTCGGCGGGCGGACGGCGAAGGAATGCTGGGAAAGCCTTATGCGGAGCGGGGAGGTTTTTGACGGAGTATTTTGTTTCAGCGATTTTCTGGCCTTGGAGACGGTCTGTTATTTCAAGGAACGGGAAATATGTGTTCCCGTCGTGGGATATGACGACGTGCGGGAGCGGATCGCCATTCCTTATTCCTTTCCGTCGATAGGGTCGGATAAGAGGAGTATCGCCGAGACTTCGACGGCATTTCTGCTGGATCGGATACGCGGTTTCGGCGGAAAAAAACGGGAACGGAAGTTCGACGTGTATCTCGTGGAGAGACGTGCGGGAAAAGACGGATAAAAAGGTATTTTTTGCGGATTTTTTCGGTTGTTCGCTTGACATTTCCGTGCGTCGGTGGTAAGATAAAAACGCGGAGATCCCGAGGGGATTTCCGCGCGGTTTTTTGTTCGGACAAAAGACGAGGGGGCAAAAATTTGGGAGAAAGGAGTTTGTTATGCGGGCAGAAGCGGCGAAGCGCGCTTTGACGGAAGGGCCTATCAGGCGAAGCCTGATTTTTTTTGCGTTGCCCATATTTTTGAGCAATCTTTTTCAACAGCTCTATAATTCCGCCGATTCTATCATCGTCGGCGCTTTTCTCGGGAAAGAGGCTTTGGCGGCGGTTTCGTCGTCGGGCAATCTCATCTTTTTGCTGGTGGGATTTTTCAACGGCACGGCGGTGGGTGCCGGCGTCGTCATCGCAAAATATTTCGGCGCGAAGCAGTACGACGACATGCGCAAAGCCATACATACCGATCTGGCTTTCGGAATCGCGGCGGGAATTATTCTCACCGTGCTCGGCGTCGCGATGACGCCAGTCATTTTAAGGTGGATGGGTACGCCCGAAAACGTATTGCCGAACTCGATAGAATATTTCCGCGTTTATTTTTACGGCGCTTCCGCGGTCGTCTTGTATAACATCTCCGTCGGTATTCTGCAAGCGGTGGGCGACAGCAGGCATCCGCTGTATTATCTGATTTTTTCCGCACTCCTCAACGTCGTTCTCGACCTCTTGTTTATCGGCGTATTCAAGATGGGGGTGGGTTCTGCGGCGGCGGCAACGGCGATTTCTCAGGCCGTAAGCGCGATTTTGTGCATCGCGCAGCTTCTTCGGACGAAGGAAGTGTATAAGGTCTCCGTCCGGCAAATCCGTTTTCATAAGGGAATGCTCGGCAGAATTTTGCGCTTCGGGCTTCCTTCGGGTGTGCAGAATTCCGTCATAGCGATTGCAAACGTCGTCGTGCAGTCGAACATCAACGCTTTCGGAGATAACGCCATGGCCGCCTGCGGAAGCTATTCCCGCATAGAGGGCTTTGCCTTCCTGCCGATTACCTGTTTTTCCATGGCGCTCACGACTTTCATCGGACAAAATCTGGGCGCGAAAAAATTCGACCGCGCCAAAGCGGGGGCGAAGTTCGGAATTTTTTGCTCCGTAATCATGGCGGAAATTATCGGTGTCCTCATTTGGATTCTGGCCCCGTATTGCATCGATTTGTTCATCGAAGGAGACGGGGCGGAAGAAGTTATCGCCTTGGGAACGCGACAATGCCGAACGGAAGCGCTGTTTTATTGCCTGCTCGCGTTTTCTCACTGTATCGCGGGGATTTGCCGAGGCGCGGGCAAAGCGAATATTCCCATGTTCATCATGCTGGCCTGCTGGTGCCTCGTCCGTATCGTCTATATTTCCATAGCGGTTCACTTTATTCCGAGCATCGGGGTAATCTTTTGGGCATATCCGATTACCTGGGGACTCAGTTCCGTCATTTTCCTGTTCTATTATCTGCGTTCCGACTG
This sequence comes from uncultured Clostridium sp., assembly GCA_900555925.1. Taxonomy (GTDB): domain Bacteria; phylum Bacillota; class Clostridia; order Christensenellales; family Borkfalkiaceae; genus Scatosoma. The sequence continues at coordinate 28,221 of USMU01000015.1, forward strand.
GGTACATGCTTTCGAGCGGAAGGCGGCAAAAGAGCAAAACGAACCTGAGTCCGAGAACTCCGTTTCGGAATAATTTTTGCCTTTTCGGCATCGTTTCCGAAAAAGCCCGAATTTTGTCGTTTGTTATATGCCCGCCCGTGCATTTGTCGCGAAATAGAGGACATATGCGCGGGCGGGCATGGATTAAACGAAAGAAAAAAGTCGGAATTTGCCGAAAACTTTTTCCGACAAAATCCGACAAGAAAAGAGGTCGGGACGCTTTATTCGATTCAGAAAAAATATTTAAGTATATCCGTCATACGGCATATAGAGGAGGAAAATTATGAAATATGTATTGGCGCTCGATCAGGGTACGACTTCGTCCCGCGCGGCTTTGGTGGACGAAAACCAGTGTATCGTATCTATTTTGAGCCGCGAATTTCCGCAAATTTATCCCGAGGAAGGCTGGGTGGAACACGACCCGATGGACATTTGGTCGAGTCAATACGGTGTGATGATGGAAGTGGTGGCAAAGAGCGGAGTGGCGCCCGAAGACATTGCCGCCATAGGGATCACCAACCAGCGCGAAACGACCATCGTCTGGGACAGGGAGACGGGCCGTCCCGTGTATAATGCCATCGTGTGGCAATGCCGCCGTACCGCGCCGATCATTGCGGACCTGGAAAAGAGGGGATATAAAAGGAAAATCATCGAAAAGACGGGACTTATCCCCGATGCCTACTTTTCGGGCAGTAAAATCAAATGGATTTTAGATCATACGGAAGGCGCGAGGGAACGCGCCAGCCGCGGCGAGCTGTTGTTCGGCACGGTGGATTCGTGGCTCGTATGGAAGCTGACGGGCGGGAAAGTACACGTCACCGACCGCACGAACGCTTCTCGGACGATGCTGTTCAACATCGATACGATGGAATGGGACGACGAGCTTTTGAAAATTTTGGATATTCCGCGCGAAATGCTGCCCGAAGTGAGGAGTTCTGGAGAGATTTACGGAACGGCGAACGTAGGCGGCATGGCTGTACCTATCGCGGGAATAGCGGGCGATCAGCAGGCGGCGCTGTTCGGACAGGGCTGCTTTGAAAAGGGGGAAGCGAAAAATACGTACGGAACGGGCTGCTTTCTCCTGATGAATACGGGATATGAGCGGCCTGTCAGTAAAAACGGACTTTTGACGACGGTTGCCGCGACGCTCAGGGGCGAGCGTCCGAAATACGCGCTGGAAGGTAGCGTCTTTATCGGCGGAGCCGTGATCCAATGGCTGAGGGACGAACTCCGCTTTTTCACGGAAAGCCGCGATGCGGAATATTATGCAAGGAAGGTTCCCGATACGGGCGGAGTGTATATCGTGCCCGCCTTTACGGGCATGGGTGCGCCGTATTGGGACATGTACGCCCGCGGGACGATCGTCGGCATTACCCGAGGCACGAAGCGCGAACATCTCATTCGTGCCGCGCAGGAATCCATCGCCTATCAGTCTGCGGATCTCGTGGCCGCAATGGAAAAGGATACGGGGGTGGAGCTCAAAGCCCTGAAAGCGGACGGTGGCGCTTCCCGCGACGGATTTTTAATGCAGTTTCAATCGGATATTCTCGGAAAGGAGGTTTTGCGCCCCGCGGTGCACGAGACGACGGCCTTGGGCGCGGCTTCTCTCGCCGGTCTTTCGGTAGGGGTTTGGAAAGACGAACGGGAAATAGAAAAGCTGAGAAAGACGGAATCCTCCTATTTTCCCGCTATGGAAAAAAGGGAACGGGAAGAAAAGCTCAAACGCTGGCATCGCGCCGTCGAACGCAGTCTCGGCTGGGAGCTTC
>USMU01000016.1 GCA_900555925.1 uncultured Clostridium sp.
GAGCAGCGCTCCCCCGGAAAGAGACCCGAACGGAACTTATACGTACAGAACGGCTTCTTCCGTGTTCCCTACGAACTGGAATCCCCATGTCTATCAAACTACCACGGACGGCGAACTCCTCGACTATATGATGACGGGCTTCTATTCGTTCGATTATAACGACGCGATGGACGGATATAAAATGGTGGATGAACTCGCTACAGGTGACCCCGTGGACGTTACCTCTCAGTATGCTACCGAGGATTGGGAAATTTCCGCGGACGATGAAAGTCGGGCTTGGAAAATTACTATTCGTGACGATATTAAATGGAATGACGGGACCTCTATTAAGGCAGAGGACTTTGTGGAAAGCCTTTATCGCCTTCTCGATCCCAGATTGAAAAACTATCGTGCAGACACCGTATATGCCAACAGCTTGGTGATCCACAATGCAAAAGATTATCTCTACAACGGCGATACGGGTTGGTATGCCGCCGACCTTCCCCTTGAAACTTATACGGAAAGTTTGGATAGTGAACTCGTATTCAGTATCGGAAGCTCCGCGGAAAATGAAGAGAAATATAACGGCGCGACAAGCAGCATCAGAAGCTTATTGGGAGTAAAGACGGATACAACGGCCGAGAAAGTGGCCGAGGCAATGATCAAGAACGGATTGAATGTCACCAAGGAACAAATTTTGGCTTTGGAAGGAAAAACTTTGGCGGAAATCAAGGCCGATTCTACCTTAAAGGCAACATGGGATTCGATTATCGGTTGGTGGAAAAGTCAGCCGAATGAAGAACTCGATTTCTTCGTTATCCATTATACATGGCCGGAAATCGAAGAGGAAGAGATCGGGATTAAAGCCGTTTCGGATTATGAACTCGTACTCATTCTCGATAAGCCTTTGAGCGGTTTCTATCTCAAATATGCCCTTACCTCCTCTTGGCTCGTCAAGACCGATCTCTACGACAGCTGTATGAAAAACAGTAACGGCGTATGGTCTAATAACTACGGCACTTCCGACGATACGACCGCTTCTTATGGGCCCTATATGCTGACCTCTTTCCAGCAAGATAAAGCCTATGCCTTGGAAAAGAATAAATATTTCTATGGCTATAACGACCCCGAAAACGAGGATCTCTATTGGACGACGAATATCACCTGCACAAAAGCCGATCCTACCGTACAGCTTCAAATGTTCCTGAGGGGAGAATTGGATTCTTACGGTTTACAGGCTAACGATATGGAAGATTATCAGTCCAGCAGCAGCACATATTATGCTACGGGAGAATCTACTTTCTTTATGGCTTTGAACCCTCACGATGTAGAAGTTTTGGGGCAGAAAGAGAAGGCGGGAACCGATAAACAAATTTTGTCAATCTTGGAATTCCGTCAGGCGCTCTCTTTCGCGCTCAACAGAGAGAAGTTTGCTTTGGCGGTAGCTCCTACAAACAATCCCGCGTTCGGTGTATTCTCTAACTTGATCGTCGCAGATCCCGAAACGGGTATGACGTACAGAACTACGGACGAAGCCAAAGATGTTCTCGTCAATTTCTGGGGATTGCAGGATTCTATCGGCGAAGGAAATCTCTATGAGACGGTAGACGACGCTATTGAAGCGATTACCGGATATAACCTTGATAAGGCTAAGGGTTTATTCGATACGGCATATAATAAAGCCATCGAATTGGGCTATATGAGTTCGACCGATAAAGTGGAAATCTGTATCGGGCTTCCCGCAAATACAGAATTTTATACAAACGGTTATAATTTCCTCGTAAATAACTATACGGAAGCAGTGAAGGGAACAAACTTGGAAGGCAAACTGACCTTTACGAGCGATAATACGATCGGAAACGATTTCGCGACAGCGCTTCAAAACAATCAAATCGACCTGTTGTTCGGCGTAGGTTGGTCTGGTTCCGCTCTCGATCCGTATAATCTGATTACGGCGTATACTACTCCCGGATATCAATATGATCCGAGCTGGAATACGGCGGCTACCATGATCGATATTGAAATCGACGGAAAAACGTATACCGGTTCCGTTCTCGATTGGTCGAACGCTTTGAACGGCGCCGAAACTGCCTTTACTGTCAAGGACAGCAATGAGAAGGTGACGATGGAATTCGGTACAACACATCCTACCAGTGAAAGACTTCCTATCCTCGCTGCTCTTGAAAATGCGGTTCTTCAAACTTATGATATGATTCCTATTTTGGATCAGTCTCAGGCAAATCTTAAGAGCTATAAAGTCAACTATGCCACGGAAGAATATGTCTTCGGTATGGGCTTCGGCGGATTGAAATATTACACCTATAACTATACCGATGAAGAGTGGACGAACTATGTCTCTTCTCAGGGCGGTTCGTTAAACTACAAGTAAATTGAATTGTTTTTACCTCAGACGTAATGTCCTTGGGTAAGAAGTATTTATGAACGGGGATTAATGGGGCATTCGTCAAATGCCCCATTCCTGCGTTTGTAAATGCAAGATATTCGGGGACCGGAATTTTTCCGTTTGGCGGAAAAGGGAGGCAGCATGCTTAAATATATCCTTAAAAGATTGGCTTTGATGTTATTTACTTTCTTTATCATCATGACCATCTGTTTTGTACTCGTGAAACTTTTGCCGCTCACTCCGGCTACCCAGTTCGGCAAAGATGCGGAACTCATTCTGGCTCGCCGCAAAGCATTGGGCTACGATAAGCCCATCATTATACAATATTTCATTTTCCTCAATCGCTCTCTCATTCACGGTGATTGGGGAATCAGCGAAAAATTGTACTTCGGACAAGATGTATGGGATATTTTTGTCTCTAAACTCCCCGCTACAATCATGGTCAATACCTATTCCTTGATTTTCAGTATTCCCCTCGGATTGATTTTGGGAATTTATGCGGCTCTGAAAAAAAATAAATGGCAGGATACCGTTATTTCTACGGGAGTCATGCTCTTTATTTCCGTACCTTCGTATGTCTACGCCTTTCTCGTACAATATATTCTTTGTTTCAAATTGCAATGGTTCGATTTGACCTTAAAAGCGGGAACGGATTGGTGGAGCTGGGCGATGTTCGTTTCGGCCGTTCCGGCGGTATTATCCCTCTCATTCAGCGTCCTTGCGGGACTTACCCGCTATACGAGAGCAGAGTTGACGGAGGTCTTGACCGGAGATTATATGCTGCTCGCCAGATCAAAGGGATTGACACGCAGACAGGCGATTTCCCGACATGCTTTGAAAAACGCGATGGTTCCGATCTTTCCGATGATTATCGGCCAGATTATTTCTATCCTCGGAGGCTCTTTGATTATCGAACAGATTTTTGCTATTCCCGGCGTGGGACAATTATATGTCAGTTCGATTACTTCCTCCGTTCCCGAATACAACCTTTTCATGCTGCTTTCTATGTTTTATACATTCATAGGGCTCCTCGCGGGAATTTTAGTGGATATCAGCTATGGAATCATCGATCCGAGAATCAGAATGGGAGAAAGATAATATGGAAAATTTGAATATCCCCAAGGATAAATTTCAGTTTGCAAACAAGGAAGAACATCTTCACGATAAAAAGTTTGAAACCAAGCAGGTGGGTTATCTCCACGATGCGTTCAATCGCTTTTGTCGGAATAAGGCCTCTATTTTCGGCGCTGTTATCGTACTGATTCTCGTTTTGTATGCTATTTTTGTACCGTTGGTTTGTTCCAATAGCTATACCTCTAATCCACAAGACAGTGCCTATTTACAATATATCAGACTTCTGCCCAAGGCGAAGGCCTTTGAATGGGCGGGGTGGGATGGCTGTGAAACCCGTGAAATGAGTGAGGCTACCTATCTTATAAACCGTGCTATCGGTGTGGAAACGGGACTCGATCCCGTCAAAAAAGTGAAGAGCGTTTATCAGGTTCAGCAGCATCAGAGCTTTTCTACTCAATATAAAGTCAAATATGACAGCTATTACGGATTGGGTATGGTATATATGACTCTTACGGAGGAGGAATATAAAGACATTCAGGCATGGCAGAACGAAAACAATATCCAAGTAATTTATCCTGCCGTCGATACCAATAAATTGAGTGCCGCTACAAAAAATAATGCAAATTATTGGTATGAAGTAAAAGGGACGGCTCCCGTTTTGGATAAGGACGGCAATTTCCAGCCGATTTATCGTACCAGCGGAAATGACGGGGGCTACGACTCTCTCCGAATCGAAGGGGACGACGGCTCTTACCGTTATGCTACCATCGGCGGAGATATTGAAAATATTTCCTATAAGGTTCGTATTTGCAATTATAATTATTTTTTCTATAAATTCGGCTTTGAACCCGCTTTTGCTTTCGGAACAGACGCTTTGGGACGAGATATTTTCTTCCGTCTCGCACAAGGCGCAAGATTTTCTTTTATCTTTTCCCTTTGCATTGCCGCCATTAATTTTGTCATCGGCGCCGTTTACGGGGCGATCGAGGGCTACTATGGGGGAGCGACCGACCTTATCATGGAACGTGTCGCCGATATTTTGAACGGGGTGCCTTTTATTGTTGTCACTACGCTATTCCAATTGCATTTGGCGGGAAAAGTGGGCATCGTTCCGGCATTGCTATTTGCGTTCGTTTCTACGGGATGGATCGGTATGGCTGCTACGACACGTATGCAATTTTACCGCTATAAAAATCAAGAATACGTCCTCGCGGCGAGAACTTTAGGGGCAAAGGACAGGCGCATTATTTGGAAGCACATTTTCCCTAATGCTTTAGGAACCATTATCACTTCTTTCGTCCTTGTCATTCCCAGCGTTATTTTCAGCGAGTCTTCTCTCACTTATCTCGGAATCGTCAATTTGGAAGGCAGCGGTACGACCTCTGTCGGCACGATGCTCGCCGCAGGAAAAAATTATTTGACCACCTACCCTCACATTATTCTGTTTCCCGCTCTTTTTATTTCCCTTTTGATGATTTGCTTCAACTTGTTCGGAAACGGACTGCGCGACGCATTCAACCCTTCGCTTCGCGGCGTGGAGGACTAAGATTATGGAAAAGAAATTGGAGGTTAAAGATCTCGTTATCTCTTTCCGTACCGTAAACGGAAGAGTTCAGGCCGTGAGAGATATTTCGTTCGATCTTTATAAGGGTGAAACCCTTGCGATCGTAGGAGAATCCGGCTCCGGAAAATCCGTTACCAGCCGCGCGATCATGGGGATTCTTGCGGGGAACGCTATTGTTGAGGGCGGGGAAATTCTCTATGACGGGAAGGACCTTTTGAAAGTGCCCGAAGAGGAAATGCACAAGCTTCGCGGCGATAAAATCGCTATGATTTTCCAGGACCCGCTTTCCAGCCTCGACCCTATTGTAAAAATCGGAAAACAAATTACCGAAGCGATGCTTTTGAAAAATAAGGCCAATCGCCGCGCCAGTCGAAGAGAATTCAATACCATGCTTTCGACTCTTCGGAAAAATATTGAGGCCGCCGTCGCGGACGAAAGCGCTACTGAGAAAATTAAGGCGATGACCGAGACGTTCGATAAATTCAACATCGAGGCGATTACTCTCGAAAATCGCTATAACGTCGCGCGGACGGCCGCCGAGGAGCTGATCGCCGAAATAGAGGATTTCCTCTTCCGTGCGGAAAAGAAACAAAAGCTGGACGCACGGTTTATCCTCGGAGGCATGAGCAAAAAACTCAAAGCCGTAAAAGATCCCTTCCTTACGGCAAAATACGATTCTTTGCTTGAAGAACACGCTTCTACGCTCGTACGGGAGAGAGAGTCGCTCCGCGCGACGGGAGATTTGTTCAAGGGGCTGAAAAACAAAATAAAAGGGACCGAGGCGGAAATCGACGTCCCCGAATCGGTCGTCGAATCTCTTCATTCGTTAAAACAGACGCTAGAAAAGCTCCTTGCCGAAACCCGTCCTAATTTCTTCCGTATCGGATTTTATCTGTATAAAAATCCGAATGCAGAGCTCGGCCTTTCGGAAAAAAGTATCGAAGAAATCAACGAGGACGCCCTCAAATATCTCGACGAAAATTTCATGAAGGAATTTATCGACTTCGAGGTGAAAGGAGTGCGGTATTCGTTTGAAAAATCTTTGGAAATGAAGAAAAAGGTCGTGGAAAATGCGGAAGACCTTAAAAATTTTTTCCGTGCGGGAAATTTTGAAAAGGCGGACGCAGAGCGACGTTGTGGGGGATTCTCTTTGCTCGTAGAGGATTCGATAGACAGGCTCGCCGTAATCAAGGACAGCAACGCCTACACCTTCCGTCAGAGCCTCACTCATGCGGTGGAACGTTATTTCTATTATAAAAAGAACAATCCAAAAGAGGAAGCGCGTTTCGACAGACAGACAAAAAAGCGCGATGCGCTGATCGCCAAAGGAAAAAAGGTCGATTGGAAGGTTGTGCCGAAAGTCGTCGTCGATCTCGATGAACAAATCGCAAATATTCTTTCTATCGTCGACCGTCTGACGCAAAAATACGTTTCGGATATACAGGCCGCTTCGTCTGCGGATTATCAGGCGCTCGCCGTCGAACTCATCGATTTTCTCAAAGAAAAGGCGTCGCAGGTAGTCTACCGCGTCACTAAACGCATTGCGCGCGAAAAGGCTGTCAAGCTCATGGAGGAGGTGGGAATTCCCGAACCGAGAATCCGCTATAACCAATATCCCTTTGAGTTTTCGGGTGGCATGCGCCAACGTATCGTCATCGCGATCGCCTTGGCTGCCAATCCCGATATCCTTATCTGCGACGAGCCGACGACGGCGCTCGACGTTACGATTCAATCGCAGATTTTGGAACTCATTAACAAATTGAAGGAAGAGAGAAAATTGTCCGTCATTTTCATTACGCACGATTTGGGCGTCGTGGCGAACATGGCGGATAAAATTGCCGTCATGTATGCGGGGAAAATCGTCGAATACGGCACTGCGGATGACATTTTTTACGATTCGAGGCACCCTTATACATGGGCTCTGCTGTCGTCTATGCCCGATCTCGATACCGACGAGAAACTCGACGCGATTCCTGGAACTCCGCCGAATATGATTTATCCGCCCGTAGGAGACGCTTTTGCGGAGCGCAATAAGTATGCCCTCAAAATCGATTTTGAAATGGAACCGCCAAAATTTGAGGTCTCGCCTACGCATTGGGCCGCTACATGGTTGCTTCATCCCGATGCGCCCAAAGTACCCGTTCCGAAGGCAATTACCGACCGTATTCAGCGAATGAAAAAATTAGGAGGTGCCGAGCATGGAGAACAATAACGAAGTTTTACTCAAAGTTGAACATCTCTGTCAGTACTTCAAAATGGGCAAAAAAGAGCTGAAAGCGGTGGACGACGTCAGCTTCGACATTAAAAAAGGGGAAGTGTTCGGCCTCGTGGGAGAATCCGGCTGCGGAAAAACTACGACGGGACGTTCGATTATCCGGCTTTATGATATTACTTCCGGAAATATCTATTTTAAGGGAACGAGAATCGGCGCGGGAATCCGCTCCTATAAAACTGCGATTGCAAAGGCAAAAAGAGAAACTCGTACAGAAATAAAACAGCTTCGCGCGGAAAGTGCTGCCGATGCCTCCAAGACCGAGGAAAACGAAAAAAAGATCGCCGAAAAACAGGCGGCGCTCGATAAAATAATCGCGGATAATCTTCGGGAAATCCGACAGGCAAAAATCGATCACAACACTTCCGATAAACAATACGCTGAGTTACAGGTAAAAAAAGTCGACGAGGAATTCGCGCCCAAACTGGAAGAAGCAAAAAATGACGCCGAAAAGCTCGCGGCCGTGAAAAAAGAGTATAAAAGGGCAAGGCATATCGCAAAACATACCAAGCTGATTACACAGATACAAATGATTTTCCAAGACCCCATCGCATCGCTCAATCCGCGAATGACCGTTCGGGAAATCATTTCGGAAGGCTTGGTCATCAACGGGATCAAAGACAAAAAGTATATCGACGAAAAGGTATATGAAATTCTCGAACTCGTAGGATTGGTTCGCGAGCATGCCGGTCGGTATCCCCACGAATTTTCCGGCGGACAGCGCCAACGTATCGGCATCGCTCGTTCCGTCATCATGCGCCCCGAAATGATCATTGCCGATGAGCCTATCTCTGCTTTGGACGTTTCCATTCAGGCGCAGGTAATTAATTTGCTCAATGAGTTGAGAGAAAAGCTCGGACTTACGATTTTATTTATCGCGCACGATCTTTCCGTCGTCAAATATTTCTCCGATCGTATCGGAGTTATGTATTTCGGAAAGATGGTAGAGCTTGCGTCGTCCGATGAATTATTTGCGCATCCTCTCCATCCTTACACCCGATCCCTGTTGTCGGCAATTCCGCTGCCCGACCCGCATTACGAAAAACAGCGCGTGAGAATTACCTATAATCCTCTCGCGGAGCACGATTATTCCGTAAATAAGCCTTCTATGCGCGAGGTCGCTCCCGGGCATTTCGTATATTGCAACGACGAGGAAGAAGAGAAGTATAAAAAACAGCTGCAACTTTGAGGAAAAGGCCTTGAATAAAAACGTGAGAAATTCGATAATCAAATACCTGGTCGTCGGCGTCATCGGGGGACTGATGACGCTCGGCGTCTTGGGGATCGAGGGCTACTTTTCCATGACGGAACAATCGGAAAAATACAGAAGTCTCTGCGACGCTTTTACCGTTCCCGGAATGATTTTTATGTTATTGACGGGCTTGCTGTTTGCCAGCGGAGGCGGAGCCTTCGACGGTATCGGATTTGCGCTCGGAAGATTTTTTCGTATGCTGATTCCCTTTGTTCCCAAGAATGACGAGTCTTATGCCGAATACAGAGAACGGAAACGTGCCAAGGGAAAACTTCACGGGTATTCCTGTCTTTTGTTTGTCGGTTTAATTTTCTGTGCCGTCGCAATCGTTTTTCTCGTTTTATTTTACAGAGCTTATGTGCCATGAATTATTTCTCCCGCCGTGCGCGGGGGATTTTTCATATCCGCAGCAAGTCGATACGGAAGAGAATGTAAGAAAAGGTTCGAGCCAAACAAAGTATGAGAAGTTGGACGAAAGAGATTTTGACGGAAAACAAGTACGATATAGGAAATAAACGAAACGGAGAACAGACGCAACATAAAGAGCAAAGGTCCCTTACGGAAAAGGATACAGCTGTGTGGAAAATCGGTTACAGACATAAGGGGAAAAAGAGAGAGCGATAGGCGCAAAAAAAGTGAAAATCGATTATTTTCGGGGGAAAAGTTAATTTCTTATATTTGTCTATTGACAAATTTTCGCAAATGTAGTAATATTATAAATACAGGGATAAAATTCCCTCAAAATTTTATACGGAGGATTTATGGACATCGTCCCTCTATCTATTGTAATCGTCATACTCGTTTTATTGTCAGGGTTCTTTTCGGGAACGGAGACGGCTTTTTCCTGCGCCAATAAGCTGCGCCTGAAAAATATGGTTGCGCTCGGAAAAAAGCATGCAAAGGCTGTCTATACTTTTGCCGAGGAAAAATACGATAAATTGGTCACGGCGATTCTCATCGGCAATAACATCGTCAACCTCACCGCTTCCGCGATTGGTACGGTGGTCTTCGGAAAGCTGCTTATCGATTCTTCGCTCGACTCGACGACCGTTTCGACCGTCGTCATGACCGTGGCCGTCCTCATTTTCGGCGAAATTACTCCGAAATATCTCGCGAGCATCTACCCCGAAAAATTTTGCTTTTTCTTCTATCCGTTGATGCAGCTTTTTTATTGGATTTTAACGCCTATCAGCTTTATCTTCGGCGGCTATAAGAAACTTCTGTCGAAAATTTTTAAGCTGAAATCGGACGACACGGTGACGGATGCAGAACTGATTTCTCTCGTCAAAGAGGCCGAGGAGGACGGTACTCTGAAAGAGGATGAATCCGAATTGGTGCGCTCTGCGCTGGAATTTGACGATTTGAAGGTCGAGGATATCCTCGTTCCCCGCGTGGATGTGGTGGCGGTCAAATATGACAGCCCCATGGACGAGATTATGCGTACTTTCCGCGAAAATACTTATTCTCGTCTGCCCGTTTACAAAGATAAAATCGATAATATCGTGGGGCTCATTCATGAGAGGGATTTCTATAACGCTTATCTGAACGGGGAAAAAGATATTGCTTCCGCTATACAAAATATCGTCTTTACTTCCGAATATACGCATATTTCCACCTTATTGAAGCAACTTCAAAAGCAAAAGATCCATATGGCCGCGGTTTCCGACGAATACGGCGGGCTGGTCGGAATCGTCACGCTCGAAGATATCCTTGAAGAACTGGTCGGGGAAATCTGGGACGAACACGACGAGGAAGAAATTTTGTACGGGAAAATTGCAGAGGACGAATATTGGGTGGACGGAAAATGCGACCTTGAAGAATTTTTTGACCTCTACGGCCTTGAAACGGAAGAGGACGACTTTGAGTCGAATACCGTGGGAGGTTGGGTGACCGAAAAGTATGGCGGCATTCCTCCCGTCGGGGAAATCCTGCGTTTCAAATTTTTAGAAATCAAGGTGGTAAAAGCGACGAAACAGAAAGTCCTGAAAATTCGGTCCAAAAAAGTAGACGCGGAAGAAGTCCATGAGGACGACGAATAAGTGGCTGTAAAGAATATCGCGCGCTGCAAAATTACCTGATAAAATTTTCCGTTTTCGCAGAAATGATGGACAAAAGTGCCGGAAGAAAAAAACGGGAAATTATATCGGATTTTATAGATATTTGATAGAAATACATATATCTTTCCGTTTTTTGATATGCTATAATAGAAGCGGAAATACGGAAGTGCGGAAGTGCGAAGCATTTACAAGTATTTCCGCGCCCTGTTGCACATAGCTTTGCTATGTATAATAAAAGCGGAAATATGGAGGCGTAAAGTAGTCACAAGTATTTTCGTACCCTGTTACATAATGCCTTTGTCATGTATGATAGAAGCGGCTTTCAAAGAGTTTATGTGTTTTTTGTCACATATACAACAATTAAAGCGAATTTTTCGGAGGTAATATAAATCTATGGAAACAATTTTGGTTACCGGCGGAAGCGGGTTTATCGGCTCCCATACCGTATTGGAACTTCTCAACAAGGGTTACGGCGTCATCGTCATGGATAATCTTTCCAATTCCAGCGAAGAGAGCCTTCGTCGTGTGGAAAAGCTCACCGGTAAAAAGGTGAAATTCTACGAGACGGATATTCGCGATCGGGAGGGTACGGAAAAGATTTTCAAGGAAAATAAAATCGACGCCGTCATTCATTTCGCGGGACTCAAAGCCGTGGGCGAGAGCTGTAAAATTCCGCTCAAATATTACGAAAATAATATCGGCGGAACAGTGACGCTCCTCGAAGTCATGGAAAAATACAACGTCAAAAAAATAATTTTCTCTTCTTCCGCAACTGTTTACGGGACTCCCGAACGGCTGCCGCTCGACGAAAATTGCCGCCTTTCCACTACGAATCCTTACGGCAGCACTAAATTGATGTTGGAAGGAATCATGCAGGACGTCTATAAGGCGGACAACGGCTGGAATGTTATTCTTCTCCGCTATTTCAATCCCGTCGGCGCACACGAAAGCGGACTCATCGGCGAGGACCCCAAAGGTATTCCCAATAATCTCATGCCCTACGTCGCTCAGGTGGCCAGCGGAAAACTGTCCTGTATCCAAGTATACGGAAACGATTACGATACTCCCGACGGAACGGGCGTGCGCGATTATATTCACGTCGTGGATTTGGCGCTTGGACATATTGCCGCTATCGAATATTGCCGCGAACCCGGAGTCCATATCTATAACCTTGGAACCGGCCACGGATACAGCGTTCTCGATATGATTCATGCCTTTGAAAAGGCCTGTGGAAAAGCTCTGCCCTATAAGATTTGCCCCCGTCGCCCCGGAGATATTGCCGCTTGCTACGCCTGCCCCGATAAAGCCGAGAAAGAATTGCACTGGAAAGCAAAATACGGCATCGAAGAAATGTGCGCTTCTCAATGGAAGTGGCAGAGCATGAATCCCAACGGCTACGAAAAATAAAAGGCCTTATGATACAGCCGGATAAAATTATCCGCTCCCGCCGCAAGACTTTGTCCGTTTCGGTCGACGTATTCGGACAGGTGATTGTCCGCGCTCCGTTGCGCTGCGGCGATGAGCGGATTTTTTCCTTCCTTCGGGAAAAAGAAGCCTGGATTTCCAAGTATCGACAAAAAGCGCTGGGGGCAGGGATTAAACTGCCGCCGGAAAATTTGGACGGATATCGATTTTTGCTTCTCGGAAAAGAATGTGCCGTTCGTCTCTATACCGGTTCGAGAATCCGCTACGACGAAAAAACGGGAGAAGTCTTTTTGCCTGCGGAAAATTCCCGCGCAAAGCTGACCGATTGGCTCAAACGCAACGCCAAGCGCATTTTTTCCGCCGTATGCTCGCGTCGTGCCGCCGAAATGGGAACGCACTATCCCTCTCTTTCCGTGACGAAGGCTAAGACGAGGTGGGGCTCCTGTTCCTACAACGACGCGCTGCATTTTTCTTTTCGACTTCTCTATGCACCTATGGCCGTCATAGATTATGTCATAGTCCATGAATTATCTCATACATTCTATAAAAATCACGGCGAAAAATTTTGGGCGCTGGTAGAACGATATGTCCCCGATTATCGGAAAAAGCGGGCTTGGTTAAAGGAAAACAGCTTTTTGATGGAAATATTTTGAGCGTCTCGGCGAAAAACTCAATCGCGTTTGAAAATTATAATTCCTATCGATTTTATATGAAATATTAGCGAATAAAGGCGTAAAATTTTGTTTACAAATCGAGCGGGGTATGATATAATAGAAAACGAATCCGAAGCCGTGGAAGAGGCGGAGCGGGAAGAGGGGAAAGCGGGAGAAACCAACGAAAAGGAAGTGCGAAGTTTATGACGGTTCAAGAGATGCAGAAAGAGATTCTGCGCCTGAAAGAGGAACAGGGTATGTGTATTCTCGCGCATACCTATCAGTCGCACGATGTGACGGAGATTGCGGATTTCACCGGGGATTCCTTTCAACTGAGCATGAAGGCGAAAAACGATCCGAGAAAAAAAGTCCTGATGTGCGGAGTGCGTTTTATGGCGGAGACGGTGAAGATTCTTTCGCCGGAAAAGGAAGTATATCTTTCTGCGGAGAACGCGGGCTGCCCCATGGCGGAACAGCTTACGCCGGAGGAAGTGCTCGAAGAAAAAAAGAAGTATCCCGACTGCATGACGGTGGCTTATGTCAATACCACGGCAGAATTGAAAGCGGTGAGCGACGTTTGCGTGACTTCCTCTTCCGCCGTGGAAATTGTAGGGAAATTGCCGGTAAAGGATATTTTATTTATTCCCGACATCAATTTAGGCGCATATGTTCAAAAGCATTGCCCTGAAAAGCGTCTGCATTTTATTCACGGAGGGTGTCCCGTGCATGCCTGCATGACGGATTCGGACGCCGCAAACGCAAAGGCGGCGCACCCTTATGCCAAACTTTTGGTACATCCCGAATGTAAAGCGGAAGTATTGGCGTATGCCGATTATGTCGGGTCTACCGCGGGTATCATGGAATATGTGCGCACTTCCGCATGCGACGAATTCATCGTCGGAACGGAATTATCCGTGGCGGAACATCTGGGCTTTGAATATCCCGATAAAAGGTTTTATCCGCTTTCCAAAAAGCTCATTTGTTCGGATATGAAGGCGACGAGTCTGCCCGATGTATACCGTTTGCTGAAAGAGGGCGGAAGGGCGATTCGGTTGGAACAAAATCTTCTCGTCCGCGCGCGCGGCTGCATCGACAAAATGCTGGAATTGGGTTGAAAAATTGCTTCGGTATCGGGAATTATCGGGAATTTTGAAGCTATGCAAAGAAATTTTTCGCGGCGTCAGAATTTCTGAGGCTGAAAAAAGCCCGTCGGAAACGACGAAAATAAAAAAGGGAAGATTTGGCGGAATTGATCGGTTGAAAGGGGGAAAAACGGGGTATCTATAATCGAAATACATACGATAATCATTTCGGAGAAAAAACGAATATGCTGCAATTGGAACACGTCACTTATCGCGTCAAGGACGATCAGGGCGAAAAGACGATATTAAACGATGTAAATTTATCCCTTTCCGAACGGTTTGTGGCCTTTACGGGCCCGAACGGGGGCGGAAAATCCACTTTGGCAAAAGTAATTGCGGGGATTTTGACGCCCACGGAAGGGCGGATTTTATGGGAGGGGGAGGACATTACCTCCCTTTCCGTTACCGAACGGGCGAAAAAAGGAATCTCGTACGCATTTCAACAGCCCGTTCGTTTCAAGGGGCTGACCGTGCGGGATCTGATTTCCATCGCGGCGGGAAAAAGCGCAAAGATTTCCGACGCCTGCATCTATCTTTCAGAGGTCGGGCTGTGCGCGAGGGATTATATCGACCGCGAAGTGAATGCTTCGCTGTCGGGAGGAGAGCTCAAACGGATCGAAATCGCGACGATTCTCGCGCGGGGAACAAAACTTTCCGTATTCGACGAACCCGAGGCGGGAATCGATTTATGGAGCTTCGGAAATCTCATCAACGTATTTGAAAAGATGTACGAAAAGACGAACGGGAGTATTCTCATCATTTCCCATCAGGAAAGAATACTCAACATTGCGGATAAAATCGTCGTCATTTCCGGCGGACGTGTAGAAAAAGAGGGGACGAGGACGGAAATTCTGCCGGGCTTGCTCGGAACCGACGCCTGCCGCGTATTGACGGAAAAGTTATGAGCGGAGGCAAGACAATGGACGCAATCGAAAGAGATTTATTGTTAAAAATAGCGGATTTGCACGGCGTCCCCGAAGGGGCCTACAATATCCGCGACAACGGCGAATCCGCGGGGAGAGCTTCGACTGCGAATATCGAAATCGTGAGCAAGACGGACGGAAAGTCGGGAATCGATATTTTCGTCAAGCCGGGCACGAAAAACGAAAGCGTACACATTCCCGTCGTTCTGAGCAAGGCGGGGTTTCAGGAGGTCGTATACAATGATTTCCACATCGGCGCCGATGCGGACGTCGTCATCGTCGCCGGCTGTGGGATTCACAACTGCGGCGGCGTGGACATGACTTCCCGACACGACGGAATACACACCTTTTATGTCGGGAAAAACGCGCGGGTGAAGTATGTGGAGCGCCACTACGGAGAGGGCGACGGCAACGGCGAGAACGTCATGAATCCCACGACCGTGGTACATCTCGGAGAGGGCGCGTACATGGAAATGGAGACGACCCAGATCAAGGGAATAGACTCCACCAACCGCGTGACAAAGGCAGACCTCGAAGCGGGCGCCAATCTCGTAATCCGCGAAAAGATATACACGCACGGAAAACAGTCGGCGGATACCGACTTTTCCGTAGATATGAACGGCGCGGGCGCTTCGGCGGACGTCGTATCCCGTTCGGTGGCGGCGGATACCTCCCGCCAGCATTTCAATTCGACCATGAACGGAAACGCGCCCTGCCGCGGGCATACGGAATGTGACGCAATCATCATGGACAAGGCTTCGGTGACTGCGGCGCCGTGCCTTTCGGCAAACGACATCGACGCGGAGCTCATTCACGAAGCGGCGATCGGAAAAATCGCGGGCGAGCAGTTGATTAAGCTGATGACGCTCGGACTGACGGAAAAGGAAGCGGAAGAGCAAATTATCAAAGGATTTTTACATTAAAAGGAGAGTTTTATGAGCGATTTGGCATATAAGAGAACGAACGTTTACGAGAAAGCGGACGAAAAACGCATGAAGGAAATTTTCGATTATGCGGAAGGCTACCGAAAATTCATCGACGGCGCCAAGACGGAGCGCGAAGCCTGCGATTACGTCGCCAAGGCGGCGGAAGCGCACGGCTACAAGCCTTTCCGGTTCGGAGAAAAGTTCAAGGCCGGAGACAAGGTGTTTTATAACAACCGCGGCAAAAATATCTATCTGATCCGCGTGGGAAAAGCCGACATCGCAAAGGACGGGATTCGTATCGTCGCGGCGCATATCGACAGCCCCCGCGTCGATCTCAAACAAGTACCCTTATACGAATCGGACGGCGTGGCGCTCGCAAAGACGCACTATTACGGCGGAATCCGCAAATATCAGTGGGCAGCGATTCCGCTCGCCCTGCACGGCACGATCGTTCGTGCGGACGGAAGCGCGTTCGACGTAAAGATTGGAGAGGACGACGGGGATCCGATTTTCTATATCAGCGATTTACTTCCGCATCTCGCGGCAAAACAGAATGCAAAACCGCTCGGTGAAGGTCTGGGCGGGGAAGATCTCAACATCTGGCTGGGAAATATTCCCTATACCGCTGCAAAGGACGAAAAAGACCGCACCGTCAAGGAAAATCTGCTTCGGATTCTCGACGAAAAATACGGGATAAAGGAAGAGGACTTTCTGAGCGCGGAACTCTCCCTCGTCCCCGCGTTCAAGGCGAAGGACGTCGGGTTCGACCGCGGACTTATGGCCGCTTACGGACATGACGACCGCGTATGCGCTTATCCCGCCTATACCGCGCTTTTCGACGAGACTTCTCCCGAACATACCGTCATGGTCGTATTGGCCGACAAAGAGGAAATCGGGAGCGAGGGCGCCACGGGCATGCAGTGCGCGATATTTACCGATTTAATCGACGCTCTGGCGGCGTCGTTCGGCGTTACTTCCGCGGAAATCCGCGCGAATTCGAAATGCCTTTCCGCCGACGTCAATGCGGGCTATGACCCCAATTTCAAAGACGTTTGCGAGCCTTTGAACAGCACCTTCCTTTCCTGCGGCGCGGGTCTTACCAAATTTACCGGTTCGCGCGGAAAGGGCGGTTCCAACGACGCTTCCGCGGAATTCGTCGGGGAAATCCGAAAAATCTTCAACGAAAACGGAGTCGTCTGGCAGACGGGAGAACTCGGAAAGGTGGACGTCGGCGGCGGAGGAACGGTCGCGAAGTTTATTGCGAAAATGAATATCGATACGGTCGATATCGGCGTGCCCGTCATTTCCATGCATTCCCCCTACGAAGTGATTTCCAAGGCGGATCTTTACGAGGCTTACCGCGCTTTCCGCGCTTTTGTCAAATAAGGAACGCACAGGGGTGAGATTACATACTTTGAGTATAAAAAGAGCGGCTCTTTTTCAAGGGCCGCTCTTTTGTGCTTTTATTTTTGCCCGTAACCCCACCAATCGGGGACGAGGCTCTTTAAGGAAACCGCGCGTTTTGACGGATAATCGAGCAGAATGTCCGCTTCGGCGTTGCTCTCGCCGAGCTGCATGAGATATTCCCGACAGACTCCGCAGGGCGGACCGACTTTTCCGTCGCCCATGACCGCGACGACTTTGGAAATTTCATTTTCTCCGTTCGTGAGCATATTTGCGGCGGCGTTTCGCTCCGCGCACATGCCCAGCCCGCAGGCAGTATCTATACAGATTCCGACATAAATATTTCCTGATTTCGTCAAAATCGCCGCGGCAACTTCTCCCGCTTCGATGAACGGGGAAATCGTCCGCTTGTTCTGTACCTTTCTCGCCGCGGCATACAGTTTGTCCCAAATATCCATTGTTCAAATCTCCTTTACCCCGTCATCCGTATGGACGAAAGCCCGACAATGGTTCAGCCGAAACAAGGCGAAAAACGGATCGTCGGGAGAGGAAAAGCGTTTTTTCAATACGGGGCAGTTTTCCAACATCATTTTCTTTTCCGAAAGAGCGGTTCTTTCCTCTACCATTGCGTCCAAACGAAGCCATTCGCGCGTTTCCGCTTTTAAGGCCGTGATTTGTATATAAGGCAGGTTTTTGAATTGCTTATAGACCTCTTTGGTGTTCCCGGTAGAAATATAGAGATGCCCCGAATATTCGGCCACGGCTCCGAACGGGCGACAGGCGGGACAGAAAAAACGAGGGAGGACAGAGAAGGATTTATTCGCGTTTTCGGAAGAAGTAGGGCGGCTGTATACGGAATCGATATTATCGGAAGAAGTGGAATGCCTGTGCGTGGGGTCGATCTTATCGGAAGAAATGGGGGAGTTACATGCGGAGAGGATATTATCGGAAGAAGTAGGGTGGCTACATGCGGGGCTGGTATTGTCGGAGGGACAGTCCGTTGAATTGACCGTCGAAACCCAAAAAACGCCGCAGGAATTCAAAAAATCGTA
The DNA here is from genome assembly GCA_900555925.1 of uncultured Clostridium sp. GTDB lineage: Bacteria > Bacillota > Clostridia > Christensenellales > Borkfalkiaceae > Scatosoma. The sequence goes on from USMU01000016.1 coordinate 18,128, forward strand.
AACGAAGCTCATTTTACTTCACTTCTATGCCGTTGTCGGTAAAGAGAATATCGGACGAATAATAAGCCGTCAGTCCGTTGACGAGTTCGTTATAGTCCGACTTTGCAAAGCATTCCGACGCCGAGTGCATGGCGAGCTGTGCGAGTCCCAAATCGGCGGAGAGGATTCCCGCGTGGCCGAGGGATATGGCGCCGAGCGTTCCGCCGCTCCTCATGTCGGAACGATTGAAAAAGGTCTGGTATCTGACTCCCGCCTTATCGAATACCGTCTTGATGACGGCGGAAGAGAGCGCGTCCGTGGTATACGCCTTATTCGCGTGATTCTTGATGACGACTCCGCCGCCCATTGCTGTTCGATTCGTAGGATCGCACTTTTCGGGATGATTGGGGTGCATGGCGTGCGCGTTATCGAGAGAAATGAGAAAAGACGCGGCCAAGGCTTTATAATATTCGTTGTCGTCGAATTTTAACGCATAGGCGATTCTGCGGAGTACGTTTTCGAGAAAATCCCCGCCCGCACCCTGCAAAGTCTGGCTGCCGACCTCCTCGTTGTCGAGACAGGCGGCGACGCATACGCCGCCGCTCTCTGCGTGAGAGGCGAGCGCTTCCAACGACGTCCATACGCTGCTGAGATTGTCGATTCGGGGGGAGGAAATAAATTCGTTGTTTAATCCGAACAGGCACGGACCTTCCGAATTGACGACGTATAAATCATACGATACGATTTCTCTTTCCGAAAGCGGGGCGAGAAAATCGGGCATTTCTCCGTTCTCCGAAAGCGCGAACAGCGGCTGCAAATCCGTTTGCGGATTGACGGAAAAGCCTTCGTTGACTCCGCGGTTCATGTGAACGGCGAGGGAAGGGATCGTTACGGTATATTCACTGACGACGTTCTCGCTCTTCAAGGTATCCCCGTCTTTGACGACGACTCTGCCCGCGATTTTCAAGGGGCGGTCAAAAAAACTATACCAAATTCCGCCGCCGTAAGTTTCGGCATTGAGCTTCGCATAGGGCCCCGTCGCCGTCGCCGCGTTTTCTTTGAGCTTCAATGCGGGAGAATCCGTGTGGGAGGCGACGATTTTGAAGGAAAAATTGTCGAGCGCGCCCACCGTGAACGCTATGATGCTGCTTCCGTTCCTTTCGACAAAGTAACGGCCGTTTTCTTCGAGCTCCCAATCGTCCGTTTCGCTCAACGTGCGAAACCCGTTTTCAATTAAAAACGTGCGCGCGTTTTCCGCCGCCTGATAGGCTGTATAAGAGTTTTCCAGAAATTCCAGAAATTGATTGATCATTGATGCTTCCTCTTTCGTTTTCCTTCTTCGGAAAAGTTTTCTTCTATTGTAGCACAATAAGAGAATGTTTGACAACTCTTTTGCGGAAAAAGACCTCAAAAAACGGTAAAATACAACATTTTCTTTGTTTTCACATATTTTGTATTTGTTTTTCACAAAAATATAGTATACTATCTTTAATTTCATCCGTTTTGAAAGCCCAAAAAATTGGAAAAATGAAAATGTGGTGAAAAGTGTTAAACAATGACCTTAAACCCTTGACAAAGTGAAGAATCGGCGTATAATTATAATCGACCGTGACGAGCGGTTCCTCATGAATTATTACGCTATCGAAAAAACAAACGGAGAGGTAAAAAACCATGGAAAAAAACGAAAAGAAAATCGTAGGCGATGCGGAGAAGGCGAGAAATGAAGAATATCTCGGCAAAATCTTCACAATGCTCAAAAAGATGGAAGGAGTGGCGTTGACCAAGGTAAAATCGCATTTCAATAATTCTGAAATGCGCCTGCTCGGCGAAGTCATCCTCGCAGGCTACGACGGAAAACGTATCATTTCCACTCAGCTTGCGGCGCGTCTCGGCGTAACTCGTTCCGCCGTCTCTCAGATGGTCAACAAATTAGAGGCCCGCGGCATCGTCCGCCGCGTCCCCGACGAAGTGGACAGGAAAATCGCTTATATCGAGCTTTCCGATACCGCTCTTACCTATTACAACGAGGAAAAGGGCGTGTGCTGCAATCTCGTCGGCGAGGTCATCGACAGAATCGGCGTCGAAAAGGTCGATAAGCTCTTAGAGCTCAGCGATTTATTTATCGAAACCGTAGTGGATTTGAGAAAATAAAAAATGAAAAATATATTGGTCGGGAAAGCGGAGTACCTTCCGCTTTTCTTTTATCCCCGACCGTTCGGGAGTTGTGTTTTATGTTAAAACTCAAAGACATCAAAAAGGATTATGTGACTGCGGGCAGCGTCGTTCATGCTCTGAAAGGCGTGTCGCTCGAATTCCGCGCCAATGAATTCGTCTCCATTCTGGGCGCTTCCGGCTGCGGAAAAACGACTCTTCTCAACATCATCGGCGGGCTCGACCACTACACTTCCGGAGACCTCATCATTCGCGGCGTCTCCACCAAGGATTATACCGACCGCGATTGGGACGTATACAGAAATCACCGCATTGGGTTTGTGTTTCAATCCTATAACCTCATTCCTCATCAGACCGTCCTTGAAAATGTCGAGCTCGCTCTGACGATCGCGGGCTGTTCCAAAGCCGAACGCAAAAAACGCGCGGCCGACGCTTTGAAGCGAGTAGGGCTCGGCGATCACCTTAATAAACGTCCCAATCAGCTTTCCGGGGGACAGATGCAGAGAGTCGCCATAGCGCGTGCACTCGTCAATAATCCCGAAATCTTGCTCGCTGACGAACCGACGGGCGCTCTCGACAGTACCACCAGTGTCCAAATTATGGACCTTATCCGCGAAATTGCCGGTGAAAGGTTGGTCATTATGGTCACCCACAATCCCGAACTCGCGGAAAAATACTCGACCCGTATCGTCCGCCTTCAAGACGGTCTGGTCGTCTCGGACTCCAATCCCTACGACAGTGCGGCGGAACGAAAGGTACTCGAAGCAAAGTTGAAGGAAAAGGGCATTACGCCCGAACAGGTGAAGCTCTGGAAACAGAAAAAACTGGAAAGGGAGGGCGCGGAATCGGAAAGGGCCGCGATGAGCTTAAAGACGTCGCTCGGTCTGAGCGCACGCAATCTGAATGCCAAGCGCGGCCGCACCGTCATCACTTCCATCGCGGGCAGCATCGGCATCATTGGCGTATCGCTCGTACTGGCTCTGTCGGGCGGATTTAACAACTACATAGCCGATACGGAAAAAGATATGCTGTCCGCTTATCCCATTCAAATCAACGAAATGGCGTTCGACTATACGTCTATTATGAATTCGATGGCCGCCGGAAATAAAAAAGTGGATATTTCCCAGCTCGACGATAAAATTTACGTCAATTCCTTCCTGACGAAGCTCGCCAACGGCGCGATGAATACAAATACCATTACGCAGGACTATATCGACTATCTGAACGGTCTCGATCCTTCCAATTATTACGCGCTGCAATATACCTACGGTGGGGATATTTCCAACAACATTTACAGCGAATTTCAATTTGAAACGGAGGACGGAACACCGTTCGACCTGGACATGTCTTTGAATACCATTCTCGACCTCTATAAGACGAAGTTGATGTCCGACGAAGCCGCTTCCGAATACGCCAGCCTCGCCTCTATGTTCTCCACCGTCCAAAGCGTCACTTACGAACTCCCCGAATGTAAAGATTATATTCTTTCACAATATGACATCATGGCAGGGGAGTATCCGACGAGTTCGGACGAGTTGGTGCTCGTGCTCAATAACGACGGCGGTATGACGGATATCGTTCTAGCTCAGCTCGGACTCATTACTACTGACGAATTTCTCGCTCTTTTCCAGACGGGGAACGACGATTCTCCCATGATGATCGATTTCGAACGATTGATGAGTCATACTTACTCCTATTACGAAAATGACGAAATTTATAGCTTTAATCCCCAGCTGAACGGAGGAGAGGGCGGTTGGCTGTATACCGGATTTTCGGGTGAGAGCTTCCCCGGAGGCTTGCAGGATAAGGACGCCAAGACATTGAAAATCGGGTGTATTCTGCGGGCAAAGGAGGGGACAACTTACGGTTCGCTGGACAGCGGTTTGGCTTATACGAAGGCCTTTTCGGACGAATACCGCGAATCGAGCCTCAAATCCAAAATCGTGACGGAGGAGAAGAATTCCAAAGTGATAAACGTCTATTATTATGACCTTTATGAATTGGCCTCCAATCCGGAAAATCAATCTAAGGCGCTTCGGAGCAAGGAAACCACCGTGCGCGAACTCGGCGGCGGCGAGCTTCCCAATCAGGTAAAGATTTATGTCAAGGACTTTGAACACAAGGATGTCGTGACCGACTACTTGGATTATTGGAACGAAGTCATTCAAAAAGATAATGAGGCCTTGCAAATTCAGTATACCGACACCGTGGCGATTATGATGACGTTGATTCGTTCGATGTTGGACGCGGTGACTTACGTACTCGTTGCGTTTACGGCGATTTCGCTGATAGTATCTTCCGTCATGATCGGCGTAATCACTTACGTTTCCGTCGTCGAACGAACAAAGGAAATCGGCGTCCTCAGATCGCTGGGTGCGCGAAAAAAGGATATTCGTCATCTCTTCAATGCGGAAACTTTCCTTATCGGCTTGTTTGCCGGCGCTATCGGCGTGGGCGTGACCTATCTGCTCTCTATCCCCATTAATCTCCTGTTAGGGCATCTTACTGGAATTTCGACCTTGGCAGCATTGCCCGTATGGCAAGGACTCGTCATGATCGGCGTCAGTATCGTCCTCACTTTGATTAGTGGGCTCGTTCCCGCTCAGTCGGCGGCAAAGAAAGACCCCGTCATCGCTTTGAGAACGGAGTAAGGAAAGATTGCAAAGAATAAAGCGATTTATGAGGCGGCCCCTTTCCCTCGGCGGAGAGGGGCCGCCTTGCATTTTATCGGTTAATTATGTAATGAAAATATATTACAAATTTTTGTGGAAAAGTATTAAAGGGGGGCAAGGTCTTTTTGGATTTGACTTTTTTTCGGACTTTTGATACAATAGAATCGAGATAAAACGGGCACGGCACAAAAAGGGAAAACATCTCAATCAATTCCGACGGGAGAGGGCTTCTGTCGGAACAAGAAGTAAAAGGGCAAGGGTTATAAGGATTATGAAGAAAATCAGGGAAAGTTTCGTTTGCAATACTCCGATTGCGCATCGGGGACTCCATGAAGGAGTGCCCGAAAATTCTCGTGCAGCGTTTACGCGGGCGATTGAAGAGAAATACGCCATAGAGGCGGACGTCCGCCGTACCAAAGACGGAACGTTGGTCATTATCCATGACGACAATTTGAAACGATTGACGGGAGAGCCGGGAAAGGTCAGCGAGACTTCCTGGCGCGATTTGTCCGCCATGCGTTTGAAGGGCACGCAGGAGCGGATACTCACGCTCGAAGAATGTCTCGAACATATCGACGGCAAAACGCCCCTTCTTTTGGAGGTCAAGGATCTCTATACGGTCAAAAATTTCCCCGAAGAGGTCGTCCGTACGATGAAACAGTACCGCGGAGAGTATGCTTTACAGTCCTTTAATCCCTTCTATGTCTATAAATTTAAGCAGATGGCGCCGGAGGTACTGCGCGGACAGTTGGCTATGAGTATTTTTTCTCCCGACGTACTCATTTCCTGTCGGGATACATTGGAGGAGTTTGACGTATCGCCCGAAATTTTTGCCCGCGAAGGTGGTCTTTCCCGTCGGCAGATCAAAGATGCCGTCGCTATGGCTGCGGAACAATCCGGATTTACCGATACTCATAAGCATTGGAAGTTCGACGCTTGGGCGATCAAGACCATGATTATGAATTTCATCACGAAACCCGATTTCGTCAGTTATTGTTGTTACAATCTTCCTTATCATCGGGCGAAGAAAAAGGAAAATCGCGCGGTGCTGACTTGGACGATTCGTACACAGGCGGGCCGAACGGCTCCGTCCGTGGGTCGATAACGTCATTTTCGAGAATTTTCGTCCGGGAAAGACGACTAACTGATATTCGGAACGCGAAACAGAGATGGATATAAGGGAATTGAGCATCGACAATATCGAAAACATCAAGAAATTGATGTTGGATATTTTTTCCGGAGAACCTTGGAACGATGTCTGGACGGATAAACAGCTGCATGCCTATGTTTCCGAATTGACGGGAAATAAAAATTCTTTGTCTTTCGGCGTTTATCTGGACGGGAATTTGATCGGAATGGCTCTGGGAAGAATAAAGAGTTGGTACGAGGGGACAGAGTATTGGATAGAGGAATTCGGTATTCTTCCTGACAGGCAACAAAGCGGCATCGGTTCTGCTTTTATTGAGGAGCTGGAAAAAATATTGACGGAAAAAGGGATCAAGTACGTCGTTCTCCTTACGGAGAAAAATGTTCCCGCCTATCGTTTTTATAAAAAGAACGGTTTTCGGGAAAAAGAAGAAAATGTTTTCTTTGTAAAAGCGCTTCGTTGAGTGCGCGCTTTACGGTTCCCGATCAAAATTTGACAGAGCCCGACGCTTCGGAATACGGAGCGTCGGGCTCGCTGTTTATTTGATTGAAGCTCGGATTTGGAACCTGTGACTTGACTCATGTTTGAAAAATTCGGGGCTTCTTTCTTTTTTTTACAGTTTTGTTACAAGATATCCGCAATTTTTTTACAAGACTCATGTATAATAAAAAAGTCTGAAAATGAGAAATTTTTTCTATAAGGGTAGACAAATTTTGAAAAATGTGGTAAAATACGGAAAAGAGTTCCCGAGAAAGTAAATTCCGAATATAAAAAGTCGGGCAAACGGGCATACTTGTACGTAGGAGAACAATTATGAAAATAGGAATGTTGACCAGCGGCGGGGATTGCCCCGGCCTCAATGCGGTTATGCGCGCTTTTGCAAAATATGTCTGCTCTCATATCGAGGATGTAAAAATTATCGGTTTCCTCAACGGATATACCGGCCTTATCGAACGCGAATACGAAATCCTCGAAGAAAAGGATTTTGAAAATTTATTGCTCGCCGGCGGTACGATGCTGGGCAGCAAACGCCAGCCCTTTAAGCAAATGACCGTCTCTGACGGCAATAATCGCTCCAAGCTCGATAAAATGAAGGAGACCTATGAGAAGCTCGGGCTCGACTGCCTCATAACTCTCGGCGGCGCGGGAACGCACAAGACGGCGGCTCTGCTCGCCTCTGAGGGCTGTAAAGTCATCGGGCTTCCTAAGACGATCGACAATGATATTTGGGGAACGGACGTGACATTCGGCTTTTCTTCCGCCATGGAAATCGCTACGGAATGTATCGACCGCATGCATAGCACCGCCGCCAGCCACGGCCGCATTATGCTGGTCGAGGTCATGGGAAACAAAGTGGGGTGGCTCACCCTGTATGCGGGAATCGCGGGCGGTGCGAATATGATCCTTATCCCCGAAATTCCCTATGACGAAAACGCCGTCATTGCCTTCCTCGAAAAACGTCGCAGGGAGGGAGCCAGATACAGCATCGTCGCCATCGCCGAAGGTGCGGTCAGCGTGGAGGAGTCTAAGCTCAAACGCAAGGAGATGGCGGCTCTGCGCGCAGCGCGCGGAGAAGGGACGGCAACGGAACGTCTCGCGCGCGCCATCGAAGAAAAAACGGGCGTAGAAACGCGCACGCAGGTCATCGGATATTTGCAGAGAGGCGGTTCTCCCAATCCCTATGACAGGGCAATCTGTACGCTCATGGGAGGCTATGCGGGAGAGCTTGCGGAAAAGAAAAAGTTCGGGGTCACTGTGGCGATGGCGGGAGGCAAAGTGACCTATAATTCCCTCGCGGATATTGCGGGAAAGACCAAGAGCGTCCCCCCCACACATCAAATGGTAAAGGCGGCAAAAGCCGTAGGGATCGGTTTCGGCGAACCGGAAAACAAAAAGGAGTAAAAACAGTATGAAATACGCGATTATCGACATGAGTTCCAGCAGCATTTCTCTGCTTGCAGCGGAAGGGGAAAAGACGTTTGACGTGATTTTGAGAGAACGGGAAACTATCTCTATTCTGCACTATATGGAAGGAAAGAATCTTTCCGAAAGGGGAGTCGAGAAGCTCGCAGAAATTCTCAATAAGATGAAGGACGTCTGTATAAAGACGGGCGTGGAAAAATGTTATGTTATTTCCACGGCTTCCATGCGGAATTTTGAAAATTTTGAGTGGGTGGCCGAAGAACTTAAAAAACGCGCAGCGGTAAACGTCAATCTTCTGGACGGCGAAGAAGAGGCCTATTGCGACCTCGTCTCTAACGCTCGGTATAAAGTTTTGGACCGCGCCGTTCTCATCGATATCGGCGGAGCCAGCATAGAACTTTGCGATTTTTCACGCCGTAAAGCGGAGGCTTTGACTTGTCTCGATTTCGGACCGATTCAGCTCAACGGGAAATTTGTCAAAAACATTCATCCCGACGAGGACGAGGCGCGTGAAATCCGCAAATACGTTAAAAAGAAGCTGGAAAAGACAGAGCTCCCCGCCGACGGCGCTTTCTCCACCGCCGTTCTCGTCGGGGTGACGGCTCAGGCCGTTTACGATGTATATTGCGATTATTACGACGAGAAACCGGAAGCGGAAAAACGGATCGAATACCATAAACTTAAAAAGCTCGTTAAACACCTGGTACGCTCGTCCGATCGCAGCATGCTGGTCGTAAAAAATGCGCCCGAAAGGATTTACACGCTGACGACGGCGACCGTCATTCTGCGCGCCGTGCTGAAATATTTCGGGGTTTCCAATATCGTCGTTTCCGATTTCGGCGTAAAAGAAGGGTATCTCTCCCTGATTACGAGCGGAAAAAGAAAGGGCATAGAAACGGATTTATCCGAACTTCCCGCCCTGTCCGCAGAGGCTCCGAAAAAACAAAAATCGGCAAAGAAGGAACGCGCGGAAAATAAAACGGAAGCGCTGACGGAAAAGATGTCCGAAGAAAACGGAACGAAAATGCGAAAAAATCCGAAAAAGGTCCTTGCGGAAAATAGAACGGAAAAGAAAAATTCGGAGGAAAAGGGGGACGGAGAGAAAACGGCGGAGGAGATGCCCAAGAAAAAACGCGGTCGGCCCCGTAAACGCCCGACGGAAAGAACGGAAGTTGAGCCGAGAAAGGAGGTGTAAACCCGTGGGAAGCAAAAAAAATATCGCCTTTACGAAGGGGATTTATTGCAACAGAGAGTATTCATGGCTGCAATTTAATCGCCGCGTTCTCGATCAAGCAGGAGATCTCACCAATCCCCTCCTGGAGCGTTGTAAATTTTTGGCGATTTTCTGTTCCAATCTGGACGAATTTTTTATGGTCCGTGTAGGGAGCCTCCTAAACGAAAGCAAAGTGGATCCGTCTGCTCGTGAGAATAAGACCGATCTCACAGCTCAGGAGCAAGTAGAGGGAATTTTGAGCGAGACGAAAAAATTATATAAAGAATGTTCGGCGGCATTTTCTCGCTTGAAAGCGGAGCTCAATAAAAATGGAATGAGAATTTTGCGTCCTTCCGAACTCACCGCGCGTCAGCGTGCAAAATGCGAAATTCATTTTCTGGAAGCGATTCTGCCCCTGCTTTCGCCCATGGTGCTCGATGCGAAGCATCCCATGATACGCTTTGAAAACAAACACCTGTATATGATGTTCGAGCTGGAACGAGAGGGCAGAGAAATGCTCGGCGTGATGGCCGTTCCTCCTTCGGCGGAACGGATTTTCCGTATAGAGGGCGGAAAGAAAATCAATCTCATTTTATCCGAGGACCTCGTTTCCGAATTCGGTCATTACGCTTTCCCCGGATATTCGGTGAAGAGCAAGACCCTCGTTCGCGTGACGAGAAATGCCGATTTCGACACCAATGTAGACGACGCCGATCTCGAACACGATTTCGATTTCTCCAAATATATGAAACGAAAGGTGGAATTGCGTTCTACGCTGGACGCCGTACGGGTGGAAACCGATAAAAACAGCGACAGTCTGCGTTCGTTTTTGCTCAAAAATCTTAATCTCAAAAAATCTTATTGCTTCAAGGCGGAGCATTATCTCGATTATAAATTTTTGTTTTCGCTCGGAAAGTATTTTCCCGAAGAGAAATTGTCCGTACTTAAATATCCGCCCTTCAAAGGCCGTGTGGCCGCAGACCTGCTGCCGCCCGTCAGTCTGATCAAACGGGTAAGGGAAAAAGATGTCTTTCTCGCTTATCCGTTCGATTCCATGGATCCGCTCGTGCGGCTCCTCAACGAGTGCGCGGACGACAGCCGCGTCGTGGCAATCAAAATTACCATTTATCGGCTCGACAATCATTCCAGAATCGTTGAGGCTCTTAAACGTGCCAGCGAAAACGGAAAAGAAGTCACGGTCGTCATCGAATTGTGCGCTCGGTTCGATGAGGAAAACAATATGTATTTTGCCGGGGTACTCCAAGAGGCAGGCTGTACGATCATCTATGGTATGCAGAATTATAAGGTTCATTCCAAAATCGTCTCCGTGTTGCTCAGCGAAAACGGGGAAATCGGATATATTACCCATCTCGGTACGGGCAATTACAACGAAAATACCAGCAAGCAATACACTGACCTCAACATCATTACGGCCGATCGTGAAATCGGAGAGGACGGTGCGGCGTTCTTCCGAAATATCGCTATCTGCAATACCGATTACTCCTACGAAAAATTATTGATTGCTCCCCAGGGGTTGAAAAAGGGACTCTTGCAGTGTATAGACGAACAAATAGAAGCGGCCAAGGCCGGAAAACCCGCCCGCATTATCGCCAAGATGAATTCTCTCACGGATAAGCAGATGATAGATCGGCTCTATCAGGCAGGAAAGAGCGGGGTGGAAATTTCTCTCATCGTCCGCGGCATTTGCTGCCTGCTGCCCGGAATCCCCGGAGAGACCGAACATATCCGCATCATATCCATTGTCGGGCGATTTTTGGAACATTCCCGCATTTACTGTTTCGGTGAGGGCAAAGAAAGAAAAATGTATATTTCCAGCGCAGACCTCATGACGAGAAATACCGACAAGCGGGTGGAAATTGCTACGCCCGTTCTGGATAAAGCGATCGAAGAAAAAATCTACGGCATGCTGGAAACAATGCTGTCGGATAACGTAAAGGCGCGCGTTCTTCTTCCCGACGGCAGCTACAAAAAAGCGGAACAGGTCGGAGACGCCATAGATTCGCAAAACGAATTTCTTCTCGAACGGCAGACGTCTTGAAACAGAGAGCGAACAGCAAGGTTTTCTCTCAATTCAACGAGCTTTTTCG
>USMU01000017.1 GCA_900555925.1 uncultured Clostridium sp.
CTTTATACCCGGCGAGGTTCCTATCGGAGCGGTCGTCGTGTACGAAGATAAAGTGGTGTCGCGCGGCTATAACCGCCGCGCAAAGACGCAGCTCGCCTCCGCGCATGCGGAAATGATGGCGATCGATAAGGCGTGCCGCAAGTTTTCCAGCTGGCGCCTGCCGGAAGGGTGCGAATTGTACGTCACTTTGGAGCCCTGTCCCATGTGTATGGGCGCGGCGCTCAACGCGCGCGTGGACAAGCTGTATTTCGGGGCTTACGAACAGAAGGGGCGCTCTTTGACGAAGGAACTCGCGGAGGCAAATCTGCTCAATCATAAGACGGAGGTGAAAGGCGGAGTCGCGGAGGCGGAATGTTCGGCGATCTTGACGGAATTTTTTTCTTCCATGCGAAAGCGGGCGAAAGAGGAGAAGGAGCGGAGAAAAAATATTCCCGAAAATAATTTGGGGGAAAGCGGCGGAAACGGTTGACTAAATTTCCCAAAGAGGTTATTATATAACTGTAATAAAATTGTAAGGCGTCATAAAAACGCAGGAGTTAAGGGGGCACACTACGGATAAAAAGATTCGGCTTCCGGAACGCGGCAAAGCGCTCGGCAGACGGATAAAAAATAAAGGAAGGTACTTCATGATAACTCACGGCAATGAAATCAAGTTGTTCTCCGGTAACTCGAACCGTCCTTTGGCAGAAGCGATTGCGGCAAAGCTCAATACCGAGCTCGGCGGAATCGAAGTAGCTACATTTTCCGACGGTGAAATCAATGTTCATATCGAAGAGACCGTTCGCGGCAGAGACCTGTTCATCATTCAGTCCACGTCCTCGCCCGTCAACGACAATCTGATGGAACTTTTGATTATGATCGACGCGGCAAAGCGCGCCAGCGCGGGGCGTATTACGGCGGTAATTCCCTATTTCGGGTATGCGCGCCAGGACAGAAAAGCGCGTTCGCGCGACCCCATCACCGCGAAGCTGGTGGCGAACCTTATCACCGCGGCCGGTGCGGACAGAGTGCTTACGATGGATCTTCATGCGGAGCAGATTCAGGGCTTTTTCGATATTCCGGTAGACAATCTTCTCGGCGGCCCCACGCTCTATAATCATTTTGCGAGGGAAGGGAATATCGACGTAGTGGTTTCTCCCGACGTGGGCAGCGTCAAGCGCGCGAGAAAGGTAGCCGAAAAATTCGGAGTACCCATTGCGATTATCGATAAACGCCGCCCGAAGGCCAACGTCATGGAAGTCATGAATATCATCGGCGACGTGAGAGGGAAAAAGTGTCTGATGATCGACGATATGATCGATACGGCGGGTACGATCTGCCAGGGCGCACAGGCGCTCAAAGACGCGGGCGCTACGGAGATTTATGCCGCCTGCACGCATGCGGTGCTGAGCGGTCCCGCGGTGGAAAGGCTGGAAAAGTCCGCCATTACCAAACTTGTCATGCTGGATACGGTGCACCTTCCCGAAGAAAAAATGCGGGATAAGTTCAGTATTCTTACGACGGCAGACATCTTTGCCGCGGCAATCGAGAACGTGTATCTCGATAAGCCCATGTCCAAGCTGTACGACTGAAAATCGACATACGCACGAAAAACCGCCGCCGCGAGAACCGGCGGCGGTTTCGGCGGTTAAAAGAGCGGCATGCCGACAACTCCGACAAAATGCCGCGGTAAAACTTTCGCGGAACAGTTTTTGATCGGACGCGAAGAATGGAGAAATAACAGGAAACGATTATGTATCTGATTGTAGGATTGGGGAATCCCGAAAAACAATACGAAAAGACCTTTCATAATATGGGTTTTATCTGCGCGGGCGACGTTGCGGAGCTCTTGGGCGCGAAATTCAAAAAGAAGGAATGCGAAGCTTCGGTCGCGGAAGCCTACGTCGGCGGGGAAAAGGTGATTATCGCCCGCCCTTTGACGTATATGAACAGCTCCGGACGCGCGGTGAAGCAGCTCATGGCGAAATATAAAGTTCCGGAGGAAAAACTTCTCGTCATTTACGACGATTACGATTTGCCGAAAGGAAAAATCCGCATCCGCGCGGGCGGCAGTGCGGGGACGCATAACGGGATGCGCAGTATCATCGGAGAGACGGGACTCACGAATTTCCCCCGTATCCGCGTGGGAATCCGCGACGAAGAAGTGAAGATTCCCATTATCGATTACGTGCTTTCCGAAGTAAGAAAAGAGGATTACGAGCTGTTCGCGGCCGCCTGCCGTAAGGCGGGGGAAGCGGCGGCATATTTTGCCAAGGGAAATCCCATCGATCGGGTAATGAACGAATATAACTGATTTTAATGAAAGACGGTCTCTGTCCGAGAAGGCGGAATTGTTTATTGTCCGAACAAATGGGAAGTTCGAGCGAGGTTTGAGGAAAAATCAGTCCTCGATAAATACCCCCTGAACCGCTGTGAGGCTTTCAGAAAAATGCGGGTATTATTCCGAATGATTGCGGGATTTTCAGAAACATGCAGTTATTGATCCGAACGATTGCGGGGTCTTTCGATTAAATATGGTTTTGGATAAATTCAACTGCTCTAAGACGCGCGATGAAAGAAAATTTCTTTACTTTTGACAATATAGGAGGGGAATATCCCCTTTTGGGAGAAGAACTCCGCCGCGGCGCGCCTACGGCGGTTTTCGGCGTTTCCGATTCCCTGAAATATCTCATTGCATCCCTTGTTCCTTATCCCGTGGTATATATCGCGGCGGACGGAACGGCGGCGCAGAAAGCGGCGGACAATATTGCGGCGCTTTCGGGCAAAAGGACGGAGGTTCTGGCGGCGAAAGACGAGGTCTTATTGTATCGGAAGGCGCTTTCCAAAGATTCTCTTTTTAAGCGTCTGCAAGGCATCGAAGCCTTGCAGGAGGGCTGTCCCGTGGTAGCGGCGGAGCTCGACGCGCTCCTTCAGCTCTTCCCGAAAACACTGCCGAAAATTGTGTTGAAGGAGGGCGAGGACATCGATTTTTCTTCCCTTCCGTTCCGCCTGACGCAAATGGGTTATGTGCGCGGTTTTGAGGTGGAGACAAAGGGCGCTTTCGCGCTTCGGGGCGATATTCTCGACATCTATCCCGTCAACGCGGAAAATCCCGTCCGCGTGGACTTTTTCGGGGATACTGTGGAAAAGATAAAGCCGTATGACATCGTCACGGGCGAGCGCTTGGCCGGTACGCGGGAAATCTCCGTCCTTGCGGCGACGGACGTTTTCGTTTCGGACGGGGACAGAGATCGGATTCGGAAAACGCTGGAAAAGGAACTCAAAACTTTCAAGACCTCCGACGCCTATTCCCGCGCAAAAGAGATCGCGGATGAAATTCTTTCCGATCCGGCCGGCGAGAAATCCTCTTTTATTCTGCCGCTTACGGAAAACGCGACGGATTTTTTCTCCGTTCTTCCCGAAAACGCCGTTTTGATTTTCGACGAGTGCAAGACTTTATGGGATAAATTCAACGCGCTCTATAAGGAGCACGAGGAACGTTTTCACCGCCTTGAAGCGGGCGGAGAGGCCTTCGGATTTACTCTTTTTCAATATGCGGAAAAAGATTCGTTTCTTTCCTCCCTTTCCCGTTTCCGCCGTCTCGCGTTGCAGACCTTTACGGGAAAATCCTTCTTTTTTGAACCGCTGAAAATTTTCAATCTGACGGCGACGCCCGTGGCGAGATACTTAAACGGTTTTCCCGCGCTGCTGACGGATATCAAAAATTGGCTTCGGGGGGGCTATCGGGTCGTTTTATGTTGCGGAGATTCCTCCCGCGAGGCAAAGATGTCGGAAATGCTCTCGGACGAATATATTTCCACGACGAAACTTCCCGACGACCTTTCTCTGTTGAAAGGCGTTTGCGTTCTGCCCGAAAAGGTGGAAAAGGGGTTCGTCCTTCACGAGTGTAAGCTCGCGTTGATCGGTTCGGGCGATTTGTATACGAAGGCTCCCGATACGCGGCGGGTACGCCGCAAGCGCGGGGATATGTTTTCCGCTCCCGAAGTGGGCGATTACGCGGTGCATGAGACGCACGGCATCGGGCGGGTCATCGGCACGAAGAAAATCGAAACCACGGACGGCACGAAGGAGTATATCGCGCTCGAATATAAAGACGGAGACGTGCTGTACGTCCCCGCGGAGCACATGGACATATTGTCCAAATACGTGGGGGACGCGAACCCTTCTTTGAGCAAGATCGGCGGGGCGGATTTCGAACGGGTAAAAGCCCGCGTCCGCGCTTCGCTCAAAAAGCTGGCGTTCGACCTCAAAAAGCTGTATGCCGAACGCGCGGAATCCCGCGGGTTCCGTTTCCCCGAAAACGAAGCCTTCATGCGGGAGTTTGAAGACGCGTTTTCCTATGAACTGACGCCGGATCAGGCTTCCAGCGTGGAGGAGATCAAGGCGGACATGTGTTCGGACAAAGTGATGGACCGCCTCCTTTGCGGGGACGTGGGATTCGGCAAAACGGAGGTGGCTTTCCGCGCCGTGTACCTTTGCGTGCTCGCGGGCAAACAGGCGGCGCTCATGTGCCCGAGCACGATTTTATGCAATCAGCATTTTAATACCGCTTGCGAACGCTTTGCGGATTTCGGGGTCAGGATCGCCGCGCTAAATCGTTTCAACTCCCCGAAAGATCAGGCGAAAATTCTTTCGGGACTCAAAGACGGCAGCATCGATTTCGTCATCGGTACCCATCGTCTTTTATCGAACGACGTCAAATTCAAGGACCTCGGACTTCTCGTGCTCGACGAGGAGCAGCGCTTCGGCGTGGAGCATAAGGAAAAGATAAAAAATCTCAGAAAAGACATCGACTGCCTGACCATGACGGCGACGCCCATTCCTCGGACGCTGCATATGTCTCTGTCGGGAATAAGGGATATTTCCACCATTCAGACTCCGCCGGGCGAACGGCTTCCCGTGCAGACGTACGTCGTCGAGGAAACGGAGACTTTGATCCGCGACGCCTGTATTCGCGAGCTGTCCCGCGGCGGACAGGTCTTTATCCTGTATAACAAGGTGGAGAGCATTTTCACGTTTGCGACGAAAATCAAGCGGATTCTGCCCGAAGCGGAACTTTCCGTGGCGCACGGCCGCATGGATAAGACGGTGCTGGAAAACAGCGTATATGACTTTTACAGCGGAAAATCGGATATTTTGATTACGACTACGATCATCGAAAACGGGATAGACTTGCCGAACGCGAACACGCTCATCGTCATCGACAGCGATAAACTTGGAATTTCTCAGCTCTATCAGCTCAAAGGCCGCGTGGGGCGGGGAACCAGACTGGCGCACGCCTATTTCACTTTCAAGCCGGAACGGGTGATGACGCAGAATGCCTCCGAACGGTTAAAGGCGATCATGGAGTTCACGGAACTGGGGGCCGGATATAAGCTGGCGATGCGGGATTTGGAAATCCGCGGCGCGGGCAACGTGCTGGGCGCCGAACAGCACGGGCATATGGACAAAGTGGGTTATGAACTGTATGCGAAACTTTTGAAGGAAGAACTGACGGGCGAAACGCAGACGGTTGCAGAGCTGGATATCCGCGCCAATGCGTATATTTCGGAAAAATATATCGAATCTTCGGCGGGGCGCTTGGATACGTATAAGCAGATTGCGGAAATTTCTTCGGTCGCGGATTATAAGCGGGTATATAGCTCTTTGGAAGAGATGTACGGGCCCTTGCCGCAGGCGGTCATCAATCTGCTCGTCATCGCGGTTTTGAAGAGCTACGCGGCAAAATTCAACGTTCGGAAAATTTCGGTCGTCAAGGGCGTGGGGGCGCTGGAATTTCCTTCTCTGGAAGCCTTGGGCGATAAGCGGATACAGGCGGCGATGGACAAATATCGGGAAAGGGTGCGCCTGAATATGTCGGAAGCGCCCGTCGTAGAATTTTTCGGACGCAGGGAAGCGACGGATTTGATGGCGGAAATGACAAAATTTTTGAAATTTGCCTTAACTTTCACAACTTTATAACGCAAAATGATTGCACATTTGCGGGAAATCGGTTATAATATAAGTTGTTGATACAAGTCCCGTCGGGGAAAAATTATGTTTTTTCGGAAACAAAGATAAAGTACGATAAAAAATCGGAGCGGTTTATGAAGAAGAGAAACACATTCAAGAAGATAGCGGTATTGTGCCTGAGCATCGCATTCACGCTCAGCGCGGCGGCGTGCGGAGAGGGTTTGATTACGACCAACAGCGAAAAGGATATGGCGCAGGTCATCGCAACCGTAAATATCGCGGATCATGACGACTTCAAAGGCAAGGGCGAGTATGCGGCCTATGCGGGCGTCATCAAAAGCATGAATAAAAATATTCTGAAACGCGACCTTGTGGCCTATTTCCTCAATGTCGGATACACGTATATCAACAGCTACGGCTATACGTACGAACAGACATTCAATACTTTGATGGACACGCTCGTCAGCCGTAAGATTATGGTGCAGTATGCGATGGCGTATTATTTCAGTACGGAGAGCGACGTTTACACGGTAGAAGGCTATAATGCCTATATCGAAAGCGAACAGGCCAAGATTACCGACGAAACGGAAAAGAAGCTGTATGCCGATCATCCCGAAATCCTGACCATGAAATATTTCCTCACGAACGGCGGAAAAACTGCCGCCGAGGACACCGCCGATTATGATCGGGCCGTTTATAGTCTGAAAAAGATGATCAACAATACGCTCGATTCGAGCGAGCAGAACTATATCACGGAAGAGGATGACGAGGACGACGATACTTCCGCCGAATCCCGCACGACTCCGACGGGCGTGGGTACGGAAACGGAAGACTACTACGACGTCGATTACGAGATTTATACCGGCCGCAACGCGGCGGACAGCTGCGGCTCTTACGAACGGCTCGACGGTTCGACGGAGCGTTCCCGCCGTATGGCATACAATAATTTCCTCGCCAATCTGTCGGGAAACGGTCTGCTCGGCGATAAGGAAGATACCACGGACTTTACGAAACTCGATTATTATTTTGTCGAGCTTGCCAGCCAGCTCGAGCAGGCGCTCATCAATAAATATAACGACGATTTGAGCGAAGCGGCGAACGCAAAGCTGACCAAGGAATATGTGGAGGGGCAGTATAATGACCTCGTGGAGACGCAGAAAAACAGCTATACCTCCGACCAGAGCGCTTTTGAAACGGCAATAGGTAGCGTCTCCGACGATTCGTTCGTCGTATATTCTCCGAAGGAAGGCTTCGGGTTTGTCTATAATATTCTGTTGCCGTTCTCTGAGACGCAGACGCAGCTCCTTTCCACGTATAAAAACGATACGGGGCTGAAAAAGGAAGAAGTCGCCGCAAAGAGGGCAGACCTTCTCGAACAGGTGAAGGGGAAGGATCTCCGCGCCGCGTGGTTCTCCAAGAACGAGGATAATAATTACGCTTATGAAGCGGCCGACGGGGAATATTATTCGGGACCCGCAGGTTCGAAAGAACGCAGCAATTATCTCTTTTTTGAGGACAATCTGAAAAACAGCGAAGGGGAAAACGCCCGTTACGAGCCGTTGAAACAGTATTACGGCAAATATGCTTATAACGGCACGGTGACAAAGGACGAAGACGGAAAATATACTTGTAAGCCCAACGAGATCGGTATAGACGAATTCATCGACGAGATGGAAGGCTATTTGACATATGCGGGACTGACCGCTTCGGGAAATCTCAGTTCTTCTTATGTCACGGACGGCGCTTATACGATTGACGAAAAGGGCAATTTCGGCGATTATTCCGAGTTCCTGTATTATGAAGGAAACGTAGATTTAGGAGACGAAGACCAGAACGATTACTTTATCGAAGATACGAAGTCGTATACGGCGGTTTCCGTCATCAATGAATTGACGTTTGCATACAGCACGGATACGGGGCTCTTCAATACCTATATGGGGTATACCGTTTCCCCTTATAAGACCGATTATATGACGGAGTTCGAATCTGCGGCTCAATACGCAATCAAGAAGGGCGCTGGGACTTATGTCGTCTGCCCGACGGATTACGGCTGGCACGTGATTTATGTCTCTTTCGTCTATGATAAAGTAGGCGCGGTATATACCTTTAATTGGGAGGACGTGGAGAACGAAAAGGAGGGTTCCTTCTCGTATCTGTATTACGAATCCTTGAAGGAATCGACGGCAGATTCCTATACGGAATTGATGTCCACGCAGATTTTGGGCGAATATAAAGATTCCTGTTCCAAACTGTATAAGAACAGATATAAAGACCTGCTCGGAATGGACAAATAACGAATTGAGGTGTATAACTAGGGACAATGTGCGCCATACTGCTCTTAAAGACCGTTTTTGCGGTTCTATGGAGGTATAAATTTATGATGAGATTGCACAGCGGCGACATTTGTCCCAAGACCGGAACTTACAGAGTAATCAACGAAGACGGGAAGACACTGAATAGCGTTTTCGTGGGCGAAGGCGAAACCATGCCCCCCACGCAGCATTCTTCCTGTTGCTATGAGTTTGCCGAGTAAGTCAACGGAAAAGATGAATAAAATTCCCGAATGAGAAAGTTTTCGTTCGGGAATTTTTTTATAAAAATAAAAATGAGGATAATAAAATGAATTATACAAAGATAGATTTGAGTACATGGAAAAGGGGGACACTTTTCAAATTTTATATCGATAAAATGCGCGTTGTCATGAGCTTGACCGTGGAAATTGACGTGGCTCCGTTGATCGAGTACGTGAAGAAGAACGGTTTGAATTTCTATCCTGCGATGATTTGGGTAGTGTCCAAGGTGATCAATTCCTGCGGCGAATTCAAATACGGTTGGGACGGCGAGGGAAATCTGATCAAGTGGGATTATATTTCTCCCTCCTATGCGCATTTTTATCGGGAGGACGAAGCCTTTGTAAAATCGGTTACCGAATATTCGGAGGATTTATTCGACTTTCACGCAAGATTTTTGTCCGATCGCGCCCGACATGAAAACGAGCGCGGGATCGTCGGAAGCCAACCTCCGAACTTTTTCGACGTGACTTGTCTGCCGTGGGTGAAATACAGCCATTTCGATCTGCATGTATTCGACGAGGGAAAATTTCTCGCACCCGTAGTAAGTTGGGGAAAGTACGAGTTTTCGGGAGATAAGGCGCTCATGCCGCTCACAATGAACATTCATCATGCGGTCGCCGACGGCTTTCACCTGTCGCGATTTTTTAATGAAGTACAGGAAGTTATCCGCGGTCTGAAATAATGCGTAAAATTCTTCGGTTTCTTAAAATACCGTTTTTTAATTTTTTCATAAAATTTTGTTCTTATACTCTGAAATTTAGCTAATCGGAACTCTGCCTTGCAGAAAACGCGATTTTGAGAAGAGAAAATAATTTTCGATTGGTTTTAAGCTAAAAAACTTGTCATATAGGTATTGACAAAGTCGGGGTTATCGGTTATAATTTAAGGGATTGCCGATAAATGGTAAAATTGGAGGAAAAGGTTATGTTGCTTGAAGACGGTCAGAAGATTTTATTTGCGGGAGATTCCGTCACGGACGACGGTCGCGCTCGCCCCGTAGGCGAAGGAAATTGGGCGGCGCTCGGAAACGGTTTTGTGCGGCTTATCGATTCCTGCCTTGCGGCCGAATATCCCGAACGAAAAATACATACCGTCAATATGGGAATTTCGGGAAACACTTCCCGCGATTTGCTCGCGAGATGGGAGACGGACGTAAACGCTCTTAAACCCGATTGGGTAGTGCTCTGCATCGGTTTCAACGACGTTTGGCGGCAATTCGATTCGCCCGCCATTTCGGAATGGGCGGTAAGTCCGCAGGAATATGCGAACAATCTCAGACGCATGGCGGAAAATACCAAGGCAAAAATGATTTGGATGACGCCTTACTATCTCGAATCAAATACGGAAGACGCCATGAGAAAGCGCATGGACGAATACGGCGGAATTATGAAGAAAATCGCCGCGGAAAAAGGGATTCCGTGCATCGATTTACAGAAAAAATTCGAAAGGCTTTTGAAATATCGGTATCCCGCATATATTACTTGGGACAGAATACATCCCGGCGCGGTCGGAAGCGTCGTCATCGCCCGTGCTTTTTTGGAAACGGTGGGATTTTGTTGGAATAAGGAAAATGCCGAATAAATTTTTGTGTTTATTGTTTAGCGCTTTAATTAGAACTTTCACAAAAAAATCATTCGGATATCATTCGTTCGATTGCTAAAATCTTAAAAAAGTAATAAAATAATAAATAGAGTTTCATTTAATCCAATCGACGAATAAGCAAGCAAGAGAATAAGAGAATTTTTTTTCAGCGGGGATTTATGACGGAAGAAATCATCAAATCGATTACGGCGTCGGAAGCGCAGGCCTCAGAGCGCAAGGCTCGGGCATACGAACGAGCGGCAGAGATAGCGTCGGAAGCGGAAGTGCGCGCCGCGGAGATTGCGAAATCTTCGGAAGAAGTTTGCAAGGCTTATCGCGAGACGCAATTAAAAAATGCCGAAGCGGAAGCGGAACGGCAGTATTGTGCGACGCTCGCAAAAAAAAGAGCGGAGGCCGAGGCTTATGCCGCGCGGCTCATGGACGGTCTCGAACTTCCCGTCAGTAAAATCGTAAGGAGGATATGCGATGGCGATTGCTGAAATGCGAAAGCTCAACCTCATCGCCATGTCCTACGATAAGGGAGTTATTTTAGATGCGTTGCAGCGCACGGGGGCGGTCGAGGTGAAACTGCACGCGGATACGGAAAATACTTCCGTCCCTCCCGTATGCGGTGACGAGCTTCGCAGCTATCTCGCTTCCGCGGAAGCGGCGCTGTCCGTTTTATGCTCGGAAGTGGAGAATTACAACAGAGAAAACAACATCAAATCGGGGATTTTGAAGGACGGATTTGAAGTCACGTATACCGACTTTATGTCGGCAAGGGAGAAAAAAGGGGAGATCGATTCCCTCATTGCCCGCATCAATCGATTGACGGACGAAAAAAACGCTTTGAAAGCCCGTCTTTCGCAGAATCTTCGGACGGCGGAAAATGCAAAGCTCTATGCTTCTCTGCCGATTCCTTTCGATTCCTTCGGGGATTCGCCGCACACTCGCGCGCGGTTGGGGACGTTTCCCGCCGCGGCGAAAGACAAGCTGTCGAAGGACTTGGAACTTCTTCCGCTCGCCGCGTATTCCGCGACTTTGGCAGACGAGGAAAATATCCTGTTGTCGGTATTCTTTCATCGGGACTATTCGGACGAGGCGGAAGCAATCCTTGCGGAGGCGGGATTCGTTCCCTGTCCCTTTGAAGGCGGGGAAACGGGAAAGGCGCTGTATGCGTCGCTATTGGAAGAACGGAAAAGATTGGAGCGGGATTTACAGGCGAACGCCTATGCT
Organism: uncultured Clostridium sp.; assembly: GCA_900555925.1. GTDB lineage: Bacteria > Bacillota > Clostridia > Christensenellales > Borkfalkiaceae > Scatosoma. The sequence continues at coordinate 11,343 of USMU01000017.1, forward strand.
TTGTATGAATTGAATTCGGAAATCCGCCCTTTGAAAATCTATTGCGATTTTCTCGGGTTTGCGCTCGAAAAGGAGGAGATTTCCGATAAACTCCGCGTTACGGAACGCACTTTTCTTTTGGAAGCCTATGTTCCCGCCGAGGCGGAAGAAGGGGTGAAAGAAACGCTCGTTTCCGTAAGCAAGGCGGTCTATTTCGAATTTTCCGAGCCCGCCGCAGACGAAATGCCGCCCACTCTCATGAAAAACAACGCCGCGGTGAGAAACTTTGAAGAAATTACGAATATGTATTCCCCGCCCAATTATCGGGAAATCGACCCCAATACCGTCATGGCGTTCTTTTACAGCCTGTTTTTGGGCTTCATCATGGGAGACATCGGCTACGGAATTTTGATGCTCCTCGGCGGCGGCTGGATTTGGTATAAGCACCGTGCGAGGGAGAGCGGACTCAAACGGCTTTCCGCAGTCTTTGCCATCGGGGGATTGTTTTCGATCGTCTGGGGAGTGCTGTTCAATTCCGTTTTCGGGTTGCCTTTGCCTTTCATAAAGACGGTCATGCCCGATGCGCAGAGCGACATGTGGTCGTTTGCGGGAATTTCCGTTCCGAGCGTTTTAATCATCAGCCTCCTCATCGGAATCGTGCAGTTGTTCGCGGGGTACATGTGCCGCGCGGCGCAGGAATGGCGCAGAGGACACGTCGCGGACGGAATTTTCGACGGGCTCGTGTGGGCGATTTTTTCCGTGGGCGCGGCGTTGGCCGTCATCGGGTTTATCGACGAAGCGGGAGTGCCCGTTTTGGCGACCGTCGGCGGAATTATTGCGGGCGTTTCTCTGCTCTCCGCCATGCTCACGGCGGGAAGAAAGGAAAAATTGCTCGGTAAGGTGACGAAGGGCTTCGGGGCGGCTTATGGAATCATCAATTACGCTTCGGATATTTTAAGCTATGCAAGGCTTTACGGACTCATGCTTTCGGGCGCGGTCATCGCGCAGATCGTTTCGCAGTATGCCGTGGACTTTCTCACGGGCGGAAATGTTTTGCTCGCGGTCCTCGGAGCGCTGCTGATGGTCGTGGGGCATGCTTTCAATCTCGTCATGAGCCTTCTGGGAGCCTATATCCACGACGCGAGACTGCAATACGTCGAATTTTACGGAAGATTTTTCGAGGGGGAAGGGGAATTGTTTTCTCCCCTCGGTTCCAAACACAAATATATTTACCTTTTGCCTTCCAAGGCAGTCTGAGCGGACTCGGTAAAAAATCGATGAAAAACCGCTGAACGGAAGAAAAAACAATAAAAAATTGTTGATAGAAATAGAAAATTTTCGGAGGATTGTTTATGTTTACAACCGGTTATGCCGTCGCTATGGCGGGAATTGCGCTCTGCGTACTGCTTTGCGGTATCGGCTCTTGCGTGGGGCTTTTCAAGACGGGCAGCGCCGCCGCCGGCGTTTTGGGCGAAAATCCCAAAAAGTTCGGTAAAGTGATGGTGCTCGTGCTTCTGCCCGCAACGCAGGGAATTTACGGCTTTATTATCGGCATTATCGCTTCGGGCAAGCTGGGAATGGATATGGTCACCGCTCAGGGCTGGGCGATTTTCGGCGCCGTAATGCCCATGGCGATTTCCGGCCTCGTCTCCGGTATCTTTCAGGGAAAGTCGGCGGTCAACTGTATCTATGCCGTCGGGAAACAGGATTCCCTTTCGGGAAAACTTATCGTCTATCCCGGTATGATTGAGTTTTACGCCATTCTCGGACTCATCATCTCCATTATGCTCGTCGGACAGATTTAAGGGCGCGCCATGAGTAAAGAAGCGATTGTGGAAAGGATTCTTTCCGACGCGGAACAAGAGGCGGGAGAGATCCTCAAAGCCGCGGAAGAAAAGGCGGCTGCCGTGATCGCGGCCGCTTCCGCCCGTGCGGAAAAGGGCCGCCGCGAATCGGAAGCGGAGGTCAGGGAAAAAACATCGGGGATTTTTGAGCGGAAAGCCGCGGCTGCGCGGTTGGATTCCGCAAAAATTCTGCTTTCCGAAAAGCGTCGCGTCATCGACGCGATTTACGCTTCGGCGCTGAAAAAACTCGTCGATTTGAACGAGGAAGAATGTCTCGCTCTGACTGAGCGGCTGCTGAAAAATTATGCGGACGAGGGCGATGAAATTTTCTTTGCCGCTAATTATTCTTACGTCCCCGCGGCGGCGAGATTGCCCGTCATCGAAGAGAAAAAATTGAAAATTTCCGCCAAGAAGGCCGACATCGGGGGCGGATTTGTTTTAAGGGGCGTTTTGAGCGATAAAGACCTCTCTTACGAAGCACTTTTAGCGGCGGATCGGGACGCGCATCAGGCGGAAATCGCGGCGGAAATTTTCCGTGCGGATTGACGGAGGGCGGCTATGGGAATAGACGTCATTTATACGAACGGCGTAATTGCCGCGCAGGAGAAATATCTCCTCAAAGACAGAATTTTCAAGCTCTGCGAGGGCAGTGCGCCAGAGGCTTTCCGAGCCCTTTCCGAAAGCGGCTTCGGAAGCGGCGCGGCGGCGGAATCCGCATACGATTTCGAAAAACTCGTCACGGCGGAGGAACGGGCGCTGGACGATTTTATCCGCGAATACGCTCCGTCGTGGGCGGAGGCCGTTTATTTGCTCTCTCCGCGCGATTTTCATAACGCCAAAGCGCTCCTGAAAGCAAAATATCTGGAAACAGATGCGGAAAAGATGCTGGCTCCCGAAGGGCTGATTTCGGTCGCGGAATTGGTAAAGTGTCTGGAAAATCGAGATTTTTCCCGTCTCGGAAAAAATCTCAGCGAGGCTTTGACGAAGGCCGAGGAGCTTCTCTCTGCCGAGGACGTTTCGGGAGCGGCGGTCGGCGTGTTATTTGAAAAAGCATTGTTTGCGCATCTTCAAGAAAATTGCAGGAAAAATAAAGTATTGAAAAAGCTCCTGACGGCCAAGGCGGATATGTCGAATATCCTCACCGTCTTTCGTTCTTCGGACAAGGAAAACGCCGTAAAGGCCTTTGTTTCGGGCGGACAACTGAACGACGGACAACTGAAAAAGTTGTTTGACGGAGAAACGGCGGCTTTGGAAAAGACGCCGTATGCGGAGTTCGGCAAAGCATGTTTTGAAGCGAAAGAGGCGGGGCAACCGTTTACCGCCGCGGAAAAAATGCGCGATTCCCTGGAAGCGGAGTTCTTTTTTGAAAAGAGGTTTGAGCCGGAAAAAAATCAGCCGTTTCTCTTTTATGTTTTTCGCAGGCGTATGGAAATCGAAAACGTGCGAATTATTTTCGTATGCCTTTTGGCGGGAATGAAAGAGCAGGAAATTAAAAAACGGCTGAGACTTCTATAACGTTCGGACGCGGAACGATGACGTTTATTTAAGAAAACGTATCGACGGAAAAGGAGAAGGTATGACGGGAAAAATGGCGATTGTCGGTGACGGCGACAGCATTATGGTGTTTAAGGCGGCGGGCATTGCGGCGTTCCCCGCCGAGAACGAAAAGAAAGCGCGGGAAACATTAAGAAAAATAGCGAAAGAGTATCAGATTATTTTTCTGACCGAAGAGCTCGCACGGCCGTTATCCGAATTTTTGAAGCGTTTTGACGAGGAGCCGTATCCCGTAATTTTGAGTATTCCTTCGGCCACGGGCAGTTCGGGCTACGGCATGGAAATATTGAAGAGCGCCATGGAAAGGGCGCTCGGCGTGGACATTTTGTTCAACAGAGAGTAAGCGAGGAAAAATTCATGGCAGGCAAGACAGTAAAAATTTCCGGTCCCCTGATTATCGCGGAGAACATGGCGGACGCGAAAATGTACGACGTGGTCCGCGTATCCGAAAAGGGGCTTATCGGAGAAATCATAGAATTGCGCGGCGACAAGGCTTCTATTCAGGTCTACGAGGAAACGTCGGGACTGGGACCGGGAGAAGAAGTGTATTCCACGGGAGAACCCCTTTCGGCGGAGTTGGCGCCGGGACTCATCACGGGCATTTTCGACGGCATACAGCGTCCTTTGACCGCGCTCTATTTCAAATACGGCGACCGTATTTCGAGAGGCGTTTCCGTCAATAATCTCGACCGCAATAAAAAGTGGCATTTCATTCCCCGCGTCAAAGCGGGAGACCTTGTTTCGGAAGGCGATGTCTTGGGCGTGGTCCGGGAAACGGAAATCGTCGAACATCGCATTATGGTTCCGAACGGAATGAAAGGAAAGGTGCTTTCCGTCGCCGAAGGAGACTACACTATCGAAGAGACAGTGGCCGTGCTCGACACGGAAAAGGGAAGTATGCCCGTCTGCATGCTCCGGAAATGGCCGGTTAGAAAGGGGCGTCCTTATCGAGAAAAATTGTCTCCGAACAAGCCCATGGTGACGGGACAGCGCGTTATCGACACGCTGTTTCCGATCGCGAAAGGGGGCGTGGCAGCGGTGCCCGGGCCTTTCGGAAGCGGCAAGACCGTCGTTCAGCACCAGCTGGCGAAATGGGCAGACGCGGATATTATCGTCTATGTCGGCTGCGGAGAGCGCGGCAACGAAATGACGGACGTGCTCAATGAATTTCCCGAACTCAAAGACCCAAAAACGGGAGAGCCGCTGATGAAACGCACCGTTCTCATCGCCAACACCTCCGACATGCCCGTGGCGGCGCGCGAAGCGTCCATCTATACGGGAATCACGATCGCGGAATATTTCCGCGATATGGGTTACAACGTCGCTATTATGGCCGATTCTACCTCCCGTTGGGCGGAGGCTCTGCGCGAGATGAGCGGACGGCTGGAAGAAATGCCCGGCGACGAAGGGTATCCCGCTTATCTTTCCAGCCGTCTGGCGGAATTTTACGAGCGCGCGGGAATCGTCAGACTTCTCGGAACAAACGAAAAAATCGGTTCGGTGAGCGCGATCGGGGCAGTATCGCCGCCCGGCGGGGATCTGAGCGAACCCGTCTCGCAAGCTACGTTGCGTATCGTCAAGGTATTCTGGGGACTGAGCGCTTCCCTCGCCTATAAACGGCATTTCCCCGCGATCGACTGGCTGGTGAGCTATTCGCTCTATGCGGACAGAATGAGAGAATGGTACGACGAAAACGTGGGTAGAGATTTTTTCCGTTATCGTCAATTTGTAATGACGATTTTGCAGGAGGAGGCTTCTCTCGACGAAATTGTGAGGCTTGTCGGTATGGACGCGCTTTCCTCGAAAGACAGACTCACTATGGAGACCGCTAAAATTATCCGCGAGGATTATCTGCATCAGAACGCATTTCATGAAGTGGATACTTATACGTCCATGCAAAAACAATTTCTGATGTTGAAGCTCATCTATGAATTCCATCGGCTTGCAGGGGAAGCGATTGCAAATTATGCCGATCTCGACGATATTCTTGCCTGCTCCTGCAAGGAGAAAATCGGGCGGGCAAAATATATCTCCGAAGAAAATATTTCCGAATTCGACGGGATATTCAAGGAGATGAATACGCAGTTGAAAGCGCTGGCGCAGGGAGGCGGCGACGATGTTTAAGGAATATAAAACGATCCGCGAAGTGGTTGGGCCGCTCATGCTGGTGGAGGGCGTGGAGGGCGTCAAATATAACGAATTGGTGGATATCGTGGGCGCGGACGGCGAAATCCGCCGCGGAAAAGTATTGGAAATCAATCGCGATAGGGCCGTCGTACAGCTTTTTGAAAATTCGCAAGGCTTGAAAATTTCCGACTCCAAAGCCCGTTTTCTGGGACACAGTCAGGAACTGGCCGTCTCTCAGGATATGCTCGGAAGAGTGTTCGACGGAATGGGAAATCCCCGCGACGGCGGAGATCCCGTCATTCCCGAAAAGAAACTGGACATCAACGGAGAACCGATCAACCCCGCGGCACGGGATTATCCCAACGAATTTATTCAGACGGGAATTTCGGCGATAGACGGGCTTAATACCCTCGTGCGCGGTCAGAAATTGCCCGTATTTTCCATGAGCGGTCTGCCGCATGCGGAGCTCGCCGCACAGATTGCGCGACAGGCCAAGGTCAGAAGCGGAGATTGCAAATTCGCCGTCGTATTTGCCGCAATCGGTATTACCTTTGAGGAAGCACAGTATTTTGTGGACGATTTCAAAAAGACGGGCGCCATCGAACGTACCGTCCTCTTTACCAATCTCGCTAACGACCCCGCGGTGGAACGTATCGCCACGCCGCGCATGGCGCTCACCTGTGCAGAATATCTCGCGTTTGACTGCGGCATGCATGTCCTCGTCATCATGACGGATATTACGAACTATGCGGAGGCGCTTCGGGAAGTGTCGGCGGCTCGCCGCGAAGTACCCGGACGACGGGGATACCCCGGATATCTCTATACCGATCTCGCGTCTCTATATGAGCGTGCGGGACGGATTCGCGGAAAAGAGGGCTCGATTACGCAGATTCCCATTCTGACGATGCCGGAGGACGATAAGACGCATCCCATTCCCGACCTTACGGGATATATCACCGAAGGACAGATTATTCTTTCGCGCGACCTTTATAAAAAAGGCATTAATCCGCCCGTAGATGTGTTGCCTTCTTTGTCCCGTCTTAAAGACAAGGGAATCGGGCGCGGTAAGACTCGCGAGGATCATGCGGATACGATGAATCAGCTCTTTGCTGCATACGCGAGGGGAAAAGAATGTAAAGAGCTTTCCGCCATTTTGGGGGAAGCGGCGCTTTCCGATACCGATAAATTATACGCAAAATTCGCGGAAGAGTTTGAAAAAGAATATATTAATCAGGGATTCGATACGGACAGAAAAATTGAGGAAACTCTCGATTTGGGGTGGAAATTATTGAAAATTCTGCCGAGGGGAGAGCTCAAACGTATCCGCAGCGAATATCTTGAAAAATATCTGACCGCAGAGGACGGAGAAAATGGCAAGGCTTAACGTAAATCCCACCCGCATGGAGCTGAAAAAGCTCAAAGCGCGCCTTTCGACTGCCGTTCGGGGACATAAACTTCTGAAAGATAAGTCGGACGAGATGGTGCGGCGCTTCACGGAAATCATTAAAGAAAATAAACGGCTTCGGGAAGAGGTGGAAAAGGAACTCGCTCTCACCTTGAAGCAGTTTTCGATTGCGCGATCCGTGACTCCCGCCTATCGTGCGGAAAACGCATTCTCCATGCCGTCTCTCTTGGTTAAATTAGATTGCTCGACGGAAAGTATTATGGGCATAGACGTACCCAGGGTAGAGCTTATCAAAGAAAAGCGGGGGGACGGATTGCCGTACGCCTATTCGGAAATTACCAGTGAGGCAGATTATTCAGTCGGAATGGTTTCCGCGTTGCTTCCGAAAATGGTGATGTTGGCAAAGACCGAAAAGGCGGTTCGTATGCTCGCCGATGAAATAGAGCGCAACAAACGGCGCGTCAACGCCTTGGAATACGTCATGATTCCTCAACTGGAAGAAACAATTAAATATATCAAGGATAAGCTGGACGAAAATGAACGCGCGGCGGTTGTACGGCTCATGAAGGTAAAAAGTAAGGCGTAACGAAACTCTGCTTTTGAATGTTTCGTTACGCTCTGAAAATATGATTAAATTATTATCGAAAACAAGAAAGTTTTGCTTGACAAAGAAAGAAAAATCCTGTAAAATAATTACGTTAAATCAGTTGGGGTTATAGCGCAGTTGGTAGCGCGTTTGAATGGCATTCAAAAGGTCAGGGGTTCGACTCCCCTTAGCTCCACCAGACACGGAAAAACCGCCTTTTTAGGCGGTTTTTTTGTTTTTATTATGCTGTATTATGTTGGGTTATGCTGTATTTTAGTGTGTTTTGTTACTAAAAACTGTTACTAAATTCAACGTATAAGAGAAATAATATTCTGCTTATCCTCTTCATACATGTGGGCATAGGTTTTCGTAACTTGTTCAAGAGTATCTCCGATTAAATCCGCTACAACCATAAAGTTTGCACCGAGGTGAATAAGCATTGAAACAAAAGAGTGCCGTAAGTCGTGCATACGAATACGCTTTACTCCGGCTTTTTGGATATATCGGTCAAAGGCATGAGAGATTGTGTTTTCATGAATAGGGTTTTTTCCACCAAATGCAAACGGACTTTCAAAGTGATAATTCTGAAATTCTTTTTTCAAAGGTTCGCAAATAGGGGTTTTCCCTATTTTTTCATTTTTTGTACTTGTAATTTGATAGGGAGTGCCGTCTATTGTTTTTCGTGTATATGTTTTACTAAAAACGATTCCGTCCGATTTTATATCAGACGGAGATAAAGCTAATACCTCGCCCTTTCTTCTTCCTGTATAAAACAAGGTCATGAAAATAGCGTGATGAGTAGGATTATCAACGACGGATATAAATTGTTCAAACTCTTCTTTTGTCCAAAACTGCATCTCGGACTTTGGAATTCTCCTTTTTGGCTTCTTGACTTTGGGTAAGTAATTGGGATAATTGTAACGGCTCTCTACCCAAGATAAAAATGCGGCCAACCGATTACGGATTTTTAGAAGATAAGAATAAGCATAATGTTGATGAGTACGGGGATTTTTCATCGTCCACAATTCGTCTTGCCAACGGTATAGGGCTTCTTGTGTCAAATCAGTAATTGGTTTTCCTCCGAAATAAGGAATGATATAGTTTTCAAAAATACCGTGTTTATCATAGATAGAACTGTCTTTATTCTGATTGGATAGAGATAACAGATACTGCCGTATTAATTCTTCGACGAGTAATTCCTCTTTTTGAGGATTTTTCTTTTTTAACGGATTATTTTTTACAAGCTCACATTTAGAAGTTACAAAGTCGGTATAACCTTGTTTCGCCAAAGTCTTATTGGCATATCCCGACAACTTCTTTTGTTTTTCAATACCGTCCAGCGTAACAATACGGAAAACTACATCATAAACCTTTCCGCGCTTCGTCATGCGTTCTTGTAAAGAATATTTCGTTGAGGATATATAGTATTCTATCATAATGGCAAAAGTCCCTTGCTTTGATAATAATCAACGGCTCCGTGTAAAGTTTCTATATCTACATCTAATAGCTCCGCGACTTCATAATCGCAGGAGCCTTTTTTTATTGCTTCCTGTAATTCTGAAAAAGGGACTTGAAAGATATACGAAGCCTCTTGCGCTTTATGCTCCGCTTTCTCGATATTAGAACGCCTTAACGGTTCCGCACAATATTGAAACGGATAAAAGGCTTTTGTCGTACAATGCCCAAGTTCTTCCGAATAAATTTTCTTCTTTTCACGTTCACGCTCTAAACTTGAAGTATCTATTACGATTACTCCGTTTGCGCCGTCATTAAACGAAAAGGCTTTTTTATTCCTTAAATGCCAAAAATATGTAGTAATATTAAGTTCTTCCGCCATGGAAGATAACCCCTCAAACGTCATATAACAACCTCGAAGCCATTATAACACGTGGCCGATTTTATTCTATGGATATTATAACACAATAAATATGACAAACGTATGCAGGTAAAAAAATTTTCTATGTGAAATTTTTTATTTATCGGATTTCTTCTTTTTAAGAAACTCCATAAACTTAACAACGTCGTCTATATCTTCCTGCGTTAAATCTTTTGCGCCTTCATAGAACGCAATAGGGAGGTCTTTATATTCGTCGGGAATGTGGAGTGAAGGGGAGGCGTTATCTTCTGTTTTACGCCCCAACAGGTAATCCACACTTACTCCGAAATAGTCGGCAAGTTTTAACAAAGTTTGTTGATCGGGTTGCCGTTTACCCGTTTCGTATTGAGAAATAGTACTTTCACCTACTCCAATAGCTATACCGACCTCTTTCATTGTAAGGTCACGTTCTTTTCTTATTTTTCTTAAATTTTCCATAACGACCTCCTATTTTTTATTATAAACTTTACGCTTCGTAAAGTCTATCAAAAAATAAGGGAAAAATAAAAACTTCACAAATCGATAAATTATTTTCTAAAAATGCTTGACATATCGTGAAGTATGTGATATTATATAGATGAACTTGACGAAATGAGAAGATGAAGGAGGCGAAAACGGAAATGGAATTGAAAACTATAAGAAGAAAACTTCGCAAAACGCAATGCCAACTTGCAGAAGAAGTTGGTGTTGCGGAAAGCACTATTTGCATGTATGAAAAAAAACAACGAAAACCGTCAATCGATAAAATAATTTTGCTGTCAAAAGCCTTGAACGTATCGAATGATGAAATATTAAGCTGTTTTACTGATAGCAAGGAGGAGTGACATGACGTACGCAATGCGGGAAGAAATATTCAGCAAAGAATATTTATCAATTAAAGATATGCAAGAGCTTCTCGGCATGAAGTAAGATATTATTTGAAGGAGATGACGAAGCGTGCAAGGCGCTTTCAGATGTCTGGTCGCCGGGCGTAGGGTTTGAAACGTTTATCGAGTCAGCTATCGATTATATGATGATGGGTGGAACGGTAGCGGTAAAACTGAATAAAGACGCGTCTGGAAAAACCTATCCTTCTGCCCTTAGAGCCGATCGGTTTTATGCGGATATGGACGATATGGGAGACGTGGTTTATATAACATGTTTCAACAGCTTTTTATATACCGAAAGTTTCGGCCGGAAATCTTCGCGACAATATTGGCTCGTAGAGCAGAGATATTATGACAAATCGGGAAGAGCGGTATCGGTAAATAAAGTCCATGTGAAAAGCGGTGTTGCCGGAAAAGAGTTAATGCCGACAATGGAGGCGGAAGGAATTCGAGAGGAAGATTTACCGGATAATATCCGTCAAATGCTTTTGCGGCGTGGAATCACGCTGAATAAAGAGGTTTTGCTTCCTTTCAAAGACGGGTTAGGCGTTTGGTTATGGCGTCGTACAGCGAATAATAGCTGTGTACCGGGATTGGCTTTGGGCGATCCGCTTTTATATGGAGCGTTAGACATTCTTTGGGCGACCGATGTAGTCTTTTCCGGTTCTATCACAGATGTGATTCTCGGCAGAGGCAAAATTCTTGTACCGCGGAAATATCTCACTTCTATCCGCGAGGATTTCAAGCGTTTAGGAATCGAGACCAAGACCGAATTCTTTACAAGCGATTGGTCGGATGTCGACGATACGCTTGTATATATCGCTACGGAACATGATAAAGACTTTCCCCCTCAATCGGTGCAGTTCAATATCCGTTCGGAAGAATATCGCGGTATGTTAGAAGTCTATTTACGCCAAGCGGCGGTGCATTGCGGATTTGCTCCGACCTCGGTGTTTCCGTTCTTGCAAGACCAAAGCTCAAAGACGGCAACAGAGGTGACGGCCGAAGAAAATTTGACCCGTTCAAGCGTTCAATCGATTCATCAGACAATCGTGCCGAATATAAACCGCATGATAGCCGAGGTATTATTACAGTATGGTTTTACGGGAAAGGCAAGAATAAAACTCACGGATTACGTTGGGAATAAAATCCAAAGAGATCAGAATATCCGCGATAATTATGCGGCGGGCTTGGTTCCCAAAGACGTGGCGATACAACATGTCAATGATATATCGGCGGGAGAAACGCAGGAATATATAGCCAAAATCGACGAGGAAGAAAGACAAAAGCGAGAAGAAGCGTTCGGAAATGCGCTTTTCAATGAAAAAGACTATTACGGAGGCACGGAATAAAAATGGAAATGAAAACATACGTCCCCGACCCGCTGAATGAACAGGCGAGCATATTGGTGGACGCGCAGACGGATATAAAGACGGCGATAAAAAAGGGCGTGCTTGGCGGCGCGTCCTTTGTCGTTATATCCGCAGAAGTGAGAAAGATAATCTCCCGCACAATCGCTCGGATTCGTTCTCCCACGCTTCAAAAAGACGCGCGGGTTTCCCTTATGAAGTTCGCAAACAAAGCCTATTCCGATTTTCAAGCGACTTTGAATCTGAACGGAACGCTTCTTGCGGCGGTGGTGCTGTTATCCGAAAGAATTACCGAACGCAAAGCGAACGGGATTCAAGGGAAGTATCGAAGTTACTCTTTCGGGAGAAAAAGAGCGCGTTGAATATTGTAAACATGTTATCGATTGTGAAGGCGCTGCGGGAATAGTAAAGCGTCGCCTATTAAATATAGAGAAAAAATATATTTTCACGTATCAAACTTTTTATGAAGGAGATATAGAATTAGACCCGCACTATTTTTATGCTTACCTGCAACCGGAATTTTCGGAATATGACGCATGGTTTAATGTCAAGGATGAACAAATAGTCCTCGGAGTGGCGGTAAAAGATGCGAAAAAAGCCGAAACATATCATCGGCGTTTCGTCTGTTATATGGAAGAAAATTTCGGAGCGTCACTTCGTCGGAAATGGAAAACGGAAAAATGGTTGATGCCCCAAATCTGTTCCCCGTATGAAATTTATTACGGAAAAGAAGGGGTACTTTTTTCCGGGGAAGCGGCGGGATTTCTCAATCCCATGGGGGAAGGAATATCGTCGGCTATAGAGAGCGGATTTCATGCGGCTCGTTCTATACTTGAAAACTTTGGGAATTACGGGGCAGCCCTTGCAAGTTATCGTAAAAAAACGCAGGAGTTAAAAGAGTATATGCAACGGCAGTGGCATTTGTTGTCTCTTTTGTCGAATAAATTCAGCTTCATGCGAAAGCGGAGTGAAATCGGAGGTGAAAATCAATGAATTTGAATAGTATCCATCATCTGGCAATTATCGTCAGCGATTATCAAAAGTCCAAAAATTTTTATGTCGATAAGTTGGGATTTAAGATTCTACGGGAAAATTACCGCAAAGATAGAGGAGAGTATAAACTCGATTTGAAGATCGGAGAATGTGAGCTCGAAATTTTTTCGGGACAAAAAAATCCGCCGAGACTTTCTGAACCGGAAGCGCTTGGTCTTAGACATTTGGCTTTTAGAGTATCAAATATCGAAGAAACTGTTAAAGAGTTAGAAACTCTTGAAATTTTTACGGAACCTATTCGTATCGATCCGTATACTTGTAAGAAATTTACTTTTTTTAAGGACCCTGACGGATTGCCTTTGGAACTCCATGAATAAAAAAGCCCCTGTCTGTAAATTAGACAAGCTCGGATACAAAAATATATTTTTCAGAAAAATAAAAACTGTGCTACCTTTTTTGTCGGAATTTACCGAAGCGGAAACACTGTAGGTGACTCCCTCAAAGCTACCTCATGGCACACACAAAAATCCGCTTAGTGCTGCTACATTCCTGTCCTGACACGGTTCACGGCATCGTGTTGCATGAGACCTTGCTATCAACGTTCCTTACAGTGCGCAGCCTTCCATAAATACCGCCGGGAAAGGCGTTCGGTTCTGCTATAGCGGATTGCAGATACAGGGTGCCGCTAACTCCCCACCTAGCACAGCTTAATCATTATACACTATTTACAGCTTTTTTGCAACCTTTTTACGGCAGTTTTTTTGTCGCTTTTCGGGAAGTATAAAAATTTCTTTCGAATACCTTTTACGTTGACAAAATAGGAAAGAAAGAGTATAATATCAGATTGGAAACAAGACAGACGAGGAGAAAAAGTATGTCGGAAAATAATTGTACACACGATTGTTCCAGTTGTTCTGCAAATTGTTCGTCTAGGAACAAGGAAAGTTTATTAAAGCCCCTTCATGTGCAGTCGTCCGTTAAAAAAGTGATTGCGGTAGTTAGTGGTAAAGGAGGAGTGGGAAAATCACTCACTACGTCCCTGCTGGCCTCATACGCGCATAAAAGCGGAAAGTCTGTGGGGATTATGGACGCCGATGTTACAGGGCCTTCCATTCCTCGCATGTTCGGGATCGACGAACGCGCGACGGGAAGCGAGGAGGGGATTAATACGGTTTTAACTCCTTCGGGAATCCAGATGATGTCTATGAATTTGCTTTTAGAGAATGAGACGGACCCCGTACTTTGGCGCGGAGCGCTCATTTCGGGAACAGTATTACAATTCTGGACTGATGTCATTTGGAGAGATATCGATTTATTATTTATCGATATGCCGCCCGGAACGGGCGATGTCCCTTTAACCGTCTTTCAAAGTATTCCTATTGCGGGTGTCGTCATCGTCACTACGCCGCAGGATCTCGTTAAAATGGTTGTAGAAAAGGCAGTAAATATGGCGAATATGATGAATATTCCTGTTTTGGGACTTGTCGAAAATATGAGCTGGCTTTCCTGTCCGGATTGCGGCCGGAAAATTGAGATTTTCGGTCAAAGCAAAGCCGCGGCAATAGCAAAAGAATATGGAATTCCTGCCATTGCCAAAATGCCTTTGGATTCAAGAATCGCAGAATATGCAGATTCGGGCCGGATAGAAGATTACGAGACGGAGGACTTAAAAGAAATCTATAAAGCGATTGAAAGAGCATAATGTATAGAAAAAAGGACGGCTTTTATCCGTCCTTTTTTCTATGGCCGTAGCGACGTCTTCGCTATTCTTATATAGACAACTGAGATATATACTTTCGTAAAATAAAGTTTTTATACGGCAATCCCGACAGGTATAGCTTCTTCCTCTGTCTTTGTTTCCGCCGTAGAAGGCACAAATTCAGGACAGGGAGCAGACACAGGGGAGGTTTTGATATAATGCACATATTCGTAAGTGGAGTTTTTACTCCTTTCGAGCATGGTTTCGTATACGAGGTCGCGAAGCTTTTTTCGATTGTCCTTTAAGGAAAGGTTTGCGTCGGGAAAGAAGGGCCCGTCGATATAAACCGTCACTTTGGGAAGTTTGGAAAATTTACGCTTCTGATAAGTGGTGGTAAAACAGAATACGGGCTTGTTTTCCTCTACGGGATAGCGGAAGGACACATCCTTAAAAGGACGAATTTTCGTATAGTAAGGCCAAATATGCGCCTCCGGATAAATGACGACGCAGTGATTTTTTTCGGCATGGCGAGCGACGGCGTCGCAGAATCCGCGCATACCTCGACGGGTGGTAGGAATTGGCACTCCGCCTAACATTTCCACAGCCTTTCCGACGACGGGAATGGATACTCCGTCGGGATTAATGATAATATAGGCCTTTTTCGGAAATGTGACCAGTGTAGGAATAAAGGCGTCCTTGACGGCAGCCGTATGATTGGCATAGAGAAAATATCCGCGCTTTTTATAGCCTTTCAGGACTCGGCGATTCTTTATCTTTACCCGAAAAACTAACTTTTGGCTGAGAAAAATAATCGGAGTGACAATCAATCGATAGAGAATAAATTCAAAGAATTTTTTCAAAGGATTGCGCGAAAAGTATTGATAATCGGCGGGAAGCTCTTTTTGTTTGATATTTGTTCCCGCAAAATCATCATTCAGTTCGTCGCTATAATAATACGTTTTCATTTAGCTTGCTTCCTCCCGTCTATTGTATTGAGCAACATTTTTTCCATTTCTTCCATACAGGCGGACTGAGAAAAACTCTTTCTCATTTCCGCGTATTTGTCGACATATTCTCGTTTCAAGGACTCGTTTTCGTACCAGAAATCAATTTTTTCGGCAAGCGCCACCGCATTCTTTTCCTCAAAAAGATTGTTTTCATCTATAGCGAAAAACCTCGTGGCGCTACGTTTGGAATTACAGATTACAGGGACTAATCCGCAGGCAATGGCCTCCATGCAGGAAATCGCTTCTATCTCTATTAAGGCGGTATGCACATACAAATCGGCACCGTGCAGGAGTGCAGAAAGCTCCGAACGAGTATAAAAGTGAAATTCGCAGTCCGCATGAAGCGCTTCGGCCTTATGCTTCAAACGGCTTTCGTCCGGCCCGCCTCCGGCAAAAATTACTTTAATGTCTGATTTATGCCGCGATAACGCAATTGCTTCAATTAGTGTGATTTGTGATTTTTCCTTGCTGTAACGTCCCGTACAGACAATCGTAAATTTATCGGAGACTCGTTTCTGTTCCCCGAACCGAAAAAATTCGTCGTTGACTCCGTTAGAAATTACCCGTCCCTCAGTAGGGTGCGCTTCCTTTTCAAAGACTTCTTGGATAAATCGGGTAGGATAGTGAATGACGTCGCAATAACGGTACACATTTCGATAAAAGGTTCGATAGACCAGTCGATTCGCAAACGGAACATTCATCATGCCGATATGAGAGGTAACGTTTTCAGCCTGGCAATGAAAGCTCGCGGTAAGAGGCTTGTGCATTTTTTTTGCAAGTTTTGCCCCCGTTGAACCTAAGGAAAACGGAAATTGAATATGTACCGCATCGGCGCTTTCGATGGCTTCCGTCAATATTTTTTTGTCCGCTTTTGCAAGGCTGACTCCGTTTCGTTCGAGAATATTATTCAGAGGACCAAAATTCATTTTTCGAACAACAAAATGATTTTTTTCACCGTCCGTTTCTTCGTCCGAGGAAACTACCGTAACTTCATGCCCTTTTTTCCGTAAATACCGGATAAGGTTTAAGGTGGCGATGGTAGTGCCATTATTTGGTTGTCCAAGTACATCGCAAATTACGGTAATTTTCATGCTTCTCCTTCTCAATTACATCGGTAAAATTCGGCTGTCTTCTATATGTATTTAATTTCGGTAAGCTCTTTAATGTCTGAAATTACTTTTTTCAAAGAACTTTTAAAAGTATTTAACGCCCAATATTTACGAGAAACGTTAATCTTTGCGAAAATCTTTGCGAATTTTTCAGATTGCTTCATCTAAATTTATAATGTTTTTCTGATAGGACATCGATGTGTAATTTGTAATAAAAAATAATCAAATTATGATATTTGTCATCTGTTTATATTATATCTTTTCCTTTACAGGAAATCAATATCCGTCGTGGATAATGTTTTTCTACCGATATAGAATTATGAGAGATTGCTTTTCTCCTTTTATTCGAGTAAAAAATTGAACTCTACTCACAGTAGAATTTGCCGAAAAGACCGCTTTTAGCTTGATTTTTTGGGCAAAATATGGTATATTGAGGACATGGAAAATACAGTTAAAATGATTGTGGCAAAAAATTTGATAGAGTTGAGAAAACGTAAAAATTTTACGCAGGGTGAGCTTGCGGAGATGCTCAATTATTCGGATAAAACAATATCCAAATGGGAAAACGGCGACTCCTTGCCCGATATTTCTGTCTTGGCTTCTCTGGCAGAAATTTACGGAATAACGCTCGACGATTTGATTCACGAAAACGCGGCGGAGAAGGTGGCGGATAAGGCGGAGGAAAAAAAGGCTTTGGAACGTTATAATCAATGGATTATTTTAAGTCTGTCCGTAGTCGTGGTGTTTCTCATCGCTACCCTGATATTCGTCTATTTGAAGTTGAAGGCGAATATCGACTATTGGCAGGCGTTCGTGTGGGCGGTTCCCGTCTCCTGTCTTGCGCTTCTTGGGAAAAACCGCAAGTCGGAAAAAGGAATAAAAATGAGTAAGGTATATAGGGCGGTCGTGCTTTCCGTGCTTTGCTGGTCTCTCCTTGCCGCGGTATATCTCCAACTTTTAGAATATAGGGTTTGGCTGATTTTCATTTTGGGAATCCCCGTCGAATTGATTATATGGCTCAGTTCAAAATTAAATAAATAGAAAA